>LJUR01000224.1 GCA_001304105.1 Deltaproteobacteria bacterium SM23_61 | reverse complement strand
AGGCCTTCGCCCCTTGAGGCAAAAGCTCCTCCAAAAAGGTTGGTAATTGTCTTTGCCTCGAGCGAAGCCCTGAACCTACCACGGTTCAGGGCGAAGCGCTCCTCGAGCCCCGAAGGGGCGGTCCTTTAAAAGGAGTTTTTTATGGCCATTAAGTTTTCTCGGAAAGGGGATCGGGGATTTACCAGTCTCAGGGGGGGGCAGAGGATCCCCAAATCCGGCCCCCGGCCGGATGCCTACGGGACGCTGGATGAAGCCAGCTCCGCCCTGGGTATGGCGCGGGCTTCAGCCAGGAAACCCGGGACCGGAGAAATCATCCTGAACATCCAGAAGGACCTCCTTCTCCTGGGAGCCGAACTTGCTGCCGAACCCGAAGACCTGGCGAGATTCGGCGGGCAGATCACGAGCCGGCATGTGGCCCGCCTGGAGCGTTGCCTCGATGAATTGCAGGCCAAGGTTCCCCTAAAGAATGAATTCGTTTATTCCGGGGAGGCCTTTTCCGGAGCGGCCGTAGATCTGGCCCGGACCATCATCCGGAGAGCCGAGCGGAAGGCCGCGGGTTTGTTCCATCAGAAAGTGATCTCCAACCCCCAAGTCCTGCGCTATCTCAACCGTCTGGCCGATCTGCTTTTTGTGCTGGCCCGGTATGAAGATCATTCGGGTCCCTGATGAATTCGCTGATCTCCGAAGTCCGAAAGACCATCCAGAAATACGACATGATCCAGCCGGGAGACCGGGTCGTGGTGGGAATTTCCGGAGGACCCGATTCGGCGGCCCTCCTGCACGCGCTCTGGGAACTTCGGGGAGACTTCCACCTGTCCCTGCTAGCGGCCCATTTGGATCACCGCCTGCGGCCCGAAGGAGAGAAAGAGGCCCGCTTCGTCCGCAAGCTCGCGGGAAAACTGGGGGTCCCTTTTTGCGGGGGCCGTGCGGATGTCCGTTCCTGTCAGAAAGAGAAGGGACTGACCGTTCAAGAGGCTGCGCGGGAAGTCCGCTATGCCTTTCTGAGGGAGATCGCCCGGAAGAGCCGGGCGGCCAAGATTGCCCTGGGTCATACCGCCGATGACCAGGCCGAATCCATGATCATGCGCATTCTGCGGGGTTCCGGGACCCGCGGCCTGTCCGGAATTCCCCCCGTGCGGAACGGCCTTTACATCCGGCCGCTCATCGGAGTCTGGCGGGAGGAGATCGAGGCTTTTCTGGAGGAGAAAAAGATCGTTCCCCTCACCGATCCTTCCAATCAGTCGCCGAAGTATCTCCGCAACCGAATCCGGCACGAACTCCTTCCCCTGCTCCAGCAGTACAACCCGCGGATCCGCCAAGTTCTGGTGCAGATGGCCGACCTTTTCCGGGCGGAAGAGGAATTCTGGGAGACCCATCTCAGCGAGAAATTGGCCGGGGTCGTACGCAGTAGAAGAAAAGAAACCCTTGTCCTGGATGTTCCGGCCCTGCTTTCCCAGCCCCTTCCCATCCGCCTTCGCTGCCTTCGCAAGGCCATCGAGGAAACGCAAGGGCATCTGCGGCGGATCAGCCTGCCCCACATCTGGGCCCTCAACAGTCTTCTGGAAGCCTCAGATCCCAACCGGACCCTGAGACTGCCCCGGGGACTCACCGTGACCCGGGCCTATCAGGCTCTTCATCTTTCCCGGTCTCGGGAAGAGGCGGTCCCCTTCGAGCACCCCGTTCCCGGTCCAGGGTATGTAGAAATCCCGGAAATCGGGCGGGCCATGCGTTTTGAAACCCAGAGCCGGAAAGGGAGAGCCCTTTTCGATGAATCCCCCCTGGTAGCCCTCCTTGATTTTGATGACCTTGAATTTCCTTTGACCCTTCGCTCCTTCCGGCCGGGGGACCGTTTCCAGCCCCTTGGAATGGAGGGGGAGAAGAAAGTCAAGGATCTATTCATCGATTGCAAGGTCCCGGCCCTCCAGCGCAAAAGAATTCCGATCCTCTGCCGGGGAGACCGGATTCTGTGGGTGGGTGGAGTCCGGATTGATCACCGTGCCCGGCTCAAACCCGAAACTCGGCGCATCCTGCGGGCGGAGCTGATCTGAGAAACCCGTTATTGGTTATTCGTTACACGTTATTTGATCCCACTCATTCAGGGGCGGGAAATGTAACCCTGAAACCTGCCAACCAGAAACCAGCAACGAGTAACCCGTAACGAGTAACGAATAACGTGTAACGTTCTTTTGTAATTGGTCCTATCTTTTTTGCCGAATCTGTGTTATATATTTTCTTGAATTTTAAGTTGGTAAGCACGCCAAATCCAATTTAAAAGGTTTCTGACGAGGGTACCCATGGGAGGGGGAAAATTGAGCCCTTTTTATAAAAATCTGGCCTTATGGCTGGTCATTAGTCTGATGATGATCCTCCTTTTCAACCTCTTCAACCAACCCCGGTCTCACCAGGAAAAGGTCATCTTCAGCGACTTTCTGATCGCCCTGGAAAAGGGGGAAGTGCGGGAAGTCACCATCCAGGGGCACAACCTCTACGGACGGTACAGCAATCTCAAAGAATTTAAAACCTTTGCCCCTTCCTACCCGGATTTGATCAAAGCCCTGAAAGAAAAGAACGTGAAGATCACGGCCAAGCCCGAGGATGACTCTCCCTGGTACATGACCATGCTGATCTCCTGGTTTCCCATGCTCCTCCTCATCGGTTTCTGGATCTTCTTCATGCGCCAGATGCAGGCCGGGGGAACCAAAGCCATGTCTTTCGGCAAGGCCAAGGTAAAACTCCTTTCCGAGAGGCAGACGAAGGTAACCTTCCAGGACGTGGCCGGGATCGAAGAGTCCAAGGAAGAGCTGCAGGAGATCATCGAGTTCCTGCGGGACCCCAAGAAATTCACCCGCCTGGGCGGGCGGATTCCCAAGGGGGTCCTTTTGGTCGGCCCTCCGGGAACGGGCAAGACCCTTCTGGCCCGGGCCATAGCGGGGGAAGCCAACGTTCCCTTCTTTTCCATCAGCGGGTCCGATTTCGTGGAGATGTTCGTCGGCGTGGGGGCCTCCCGGGTGCGGGACCTATTCATCCAGGGAAAGAAGCACGCTCCCTGCATCATCTTCATCGATGAAATCGACGCCGTGGGGCGCCACCGTGGAGCTGGCCTCGGCGGGGGACATGACGAGAGGGAGCAGACCCTGAACCAACTCCTGGTGGAAATGGACGGTTTCGAGTCCAACGAGGGGGTCATTATCGTCGCCGCCACCAACCGCCCGGATGTCCTCGACCCGGCCCTCCTGCGGCCGGGGCGGTTCGACCGTCAGGTCGTGGTTCCCCGCCCCGACGTGAAAGGCAGAGAAGCCATCCTCAAGGTTCACACCCGCAAGACCCCCCTGGGCGAAGATGTGGACCTGCAGGTCCTTGCCCGGGGAACCCCTGGATTCACCGGGGCGGATTTGGAGAATCTGGCCAACGAAGCCGCCCTCCTGGCCGCCCGCCGCAACAAGGCTCAGGTGGAAATGAACGATTTCGAGGCTTCCAAGGATAAGGTCCTCATGGGGGTGGAGCGGCGGACCATGATCATCAGCGAAGACGAAAAGCGCCTCACTGCCTACCACGAAGCCGGGCACACCCTGGTGGCCAAATTACTCCCCATGGCCGATCCCATCCACAAGGTTTCCATTATCCCCCGGGGAAGAGCGCTGGGAGTTACCCAGCAGCTTCCTGCGGAAGACAAGCATACCCTCTCCAAGGAATACATCTTGAACAAGATCGCCATTTTCCTGGGTGGCCGGGCGGCGGAAGAGCTGGTTCTGAATACTCAGACCACCGGCGCCGGAAACGACCTGGAATTGGCCACCGAATGGGCGCGCAAGATGGTCTGCGATTACGGCATGAGCGAAAAGATGGGCCCCCTCACCTTCGGCAAAAAGGATGAACATATCTTCCTCGGGCGGGAGCTCGCCCAGCCCAAGGAATACAGCGAAAACACCGCGGTGGACATCGACAGAGAGATCAAGCGGATCGTCCTCGAGAACTATGAGCGGGCCAAGGAACTCATCACCCACCATCTGGACAGGCTGCATAACCTGGCTAAGGCGCTGCTGGAAAAAGAAGCGCTCGCCGGGGAAGAAATCGATCACGTGCTGGGCCTGAAACCTCCCCCGCTGGAAAGTCCGCCCCAGGACCTGGTTCCGGCGGCAAGAGCTCTATAGAAAAGGGTCAAAGGTTGGGATCAAGGGGGGACTTGTCCGGCCTTGGTTCGCGTCTTGGACCCTTATTTTATATGCCAATCCAAATTCTCCGTTTTCGTCACCGCGAATATGACCTCTCCGAGCGCACCCTCATCATGGGCGTGCTGAACGTCACCCCCGATTCCTTCTCCGACGGGGGAAGGTTCTTCGAATGGACCCGAGCCGTGGAACAGGGGATAAAGCTGGCGGAGGAGGGGGCCGATATCCTGGACGTCGGGGGGGAGTCCACCCGCCCCGGCTCCCGGCCGGTTCCCGAGGAGGAAGAGCTCCGGCGAGTGATTCCGGTCATCGAAGCGCTCCGCCCGAAAATCTCCATCCCCATTTCCATCGACACTCGGAAGGCGGCCGTCGCCGAAAGGGCCCTGCAGTCGGGAGCCGAGATGGTGAACGATGTGAGCGCCCTTCGGTTCGATGAAGGAATGGCCGGAGTGGTCTCACGCCGCAAGGTCCCGGTGGTCCTCATGCACCTGCGGGGCCAGCCGGAAAACATGCAGGCCGATACCCATTATGACGACCTCATCGAAGAGATCCGGGGATTTTTCCAGGAGCGGATCGATTACGCCGTCTCCCGGGGAATCTCCCGGGATCGGGTCATCCTGGACCCGGGAATTGGTTTCGGAAAATCCATGGAGGAGAGGCACAACCTCATCCTGCTGAAGAAGCTGCGCAGCTTCCGGGCCTTGGGTCAGCCCCTGATGATCGGGACTTCGCGCAAGGCTTTCCTCGGGCGAATCCTCGATCTTCCCCCGGAGGAGCGGGAGGAGGGGACTCTGGCCACCGTCGCCGTGGCGGTCCAGAACGGGGCCAACATCGTGCGCGTGCACGAGGTCCGGCGGACGCGGCGGGCCGTCCAGGTGGCCGACGCCATCCTGCGGAGCACGAAGGAAGGATGACGGGAAAATTCGAATGATGGAATGTTGGAATATTGGAAAATTAATTGTATTACCCACCATTCCACTATTCCATTATTCCATTTATTTCAATATCAACGGTCAGCTTTCAGCTGAGGATTCTGCTGGCTGAGCGCTGAAAGCTGAACGCTGAAGGCTGTTCTTAGGAGGTTCCTGTGTCGAAGCTTTCAGTAAACGTGGATCATGTGGCCACGGTGCGGCAGGCGCGCGGGGGGAAGAACCCCGACCCGGTGACCGCCGCCCTCGTGGCCGAGCTCGCCGGGGCCGACGGCATCATCGTCCACCTGCGGGAGGACCGGCGTCATATCCAAGACCGGGACGTTGAGATCCTGCGCCGGGTCGTCAAGACGAAGCTCAACCTGGAGATGGCCAACACCGAGGAGATCGTGCGGATTGCGCTGCGGGTCAAACCCGATATGGTGTGCATGGTTCCCGAGCGAAGACAGGAATTAACCACCGAAGGGGGACTGAATGTGGCCGCCCAGCAGAAAGGGCTGAGGCAGAACATTGCCCGGCTGCAAAAGGCGGGAATCCGGGTAAGTCTCTTCATCGATGCGGATCCGGGGCAGGTGAAGGCCAGCAGGGCGGTGGGGGCGGATTTCGTGGAGATTCACACGGGAAAATACAGCGACGCCCCCGATGAAAAGTCGCAGAAAAAGGAATTTCGGCGGATCGCCCGGGCCATCGCCCAGGCCCATAAACTGGGACTCGGGGTGAACATCGGCCACGGCCTGGATTACCAGAACGTCCTTCCTTTTACCTTCATCCCCGAGATCGAGGATTACAGCATCGGCCACAGCATCATCGCCCGGGCGGTACTGGTAGGACTGGACCGGGCGGTTCGGGAGATGAAGGAGCTGAT
>LJUR01000223.1 GCA_001304105.1 Deltaproteobacteria bacterium SM23_61 | reverse complement strand
CCGCAAAGCGCAGCGGGGGCGGAATAAGTAAGCTTCGAAGAAATAACCGATACCCCCGCCACCGGTTGGGAGAGATAGGCGCCTCATGATTGCAAGCAAGATGATTTTCCTTCCGGGCCCATGAAATCACAGGAAATTCTGAAAAGAGCAGATCTTTGGTTTTCAACAGATTTGGAGATGATCCAAAAATAAAAACAGCGGTGGAGGATTTCATTGGATCCGCAAATGGCCGAGGCTTTCCGCTCCATCCCCTACGGAGTCTATCTTCTGACTGCCCGGCAAGGGCCTGATTTTTTTCCCGTCGTAGTTTCATGGGTGTCCCAGGTCTCTTTCTCCCCGCCGCGCTTGATGGTTGCCCTTCGCCATAACCGAAAGATTATTCCTGCCATCCGGGAAGTCCGTTTTTTCTCCCTGAGCCTGCTCTCCAGGCAGCAGAGGGACCTGGTCGCCCGTTTTAAAGGTCCCCCATTCCAGGCCGGGCACGGAGATCTCTGGGAAGAAGGAAACTCCGGGGGAGCTCCGATTCTCAAGGACTGCCTGGCAGCCTGGAGGTGCCGCCTGGTTTCAACCGTGGAAGCGGGCGATCATTTCCTTTTCCTGGGCGAGGTGGAATCAATCGCCCGGGGAAAAGAAGGACTGCCCCTCACCACCCTGGAGCTGGGCAAGACTTACATCGGCCAATCCTGAGAAGAGGGACCGCAGATGAAAAAATCCGAGGCCGCGGCAAAAGTTCTGGACATCCTGCAGAAGGAATACCCCGAGGCGCGGGTGACGCTGGATTTCAAAGACCCCCTCCAGCTGCTCATCGCCACCATCCTGGCCGCCCAGTGCACGGACGAACGGGTGAACCAGGTCACCCGTGATCTTTTCAAAAAATACCGGAAGGCCGAGGATTACGCCAAGGCCGACCTGAAGACTCTCGAAGAGCAGATCCGGCCCACCGGCTTTTTCCGCAACAAGGCCAAGAGCATCATCGGATGCTGCCAGGACCTGGTCCGGAAGTTCAAAGGACAGGTTCCCCAAACCCTCGAGGAGTTGATCTCTCTTCCGGGAGTGGGACGTAAGACGGCCAACATTATCCTCGGAAACGCCTTCGGCCAGCAGGCCGTCGCCGTGGACACCCACGTCAAAAGAGTCACCCACCGGCTGGGCTGGGCCAAGTCTGACGACCCGGACAAGATCGAATTCGAATTGATGGAGGTGATCCCGCAGAGCCGCTGGACCCTGGGCTGCCATCAACTGGTATTCCACGGGCGAAATGTGTGCATGGCCAAAAAACCCAAATGCTCGTTATGTCCGGTGGCAAAGCTTTGTCTGAAGGTCGGGGTGACCCAAAAAGGATAATGCCCCTTTCCTCCCTGAGGCTGGGAAATAATGGAGGCGGAGAGAAATTGGTGGGTTCCCCCATGTCCGGGAGGCGGAAAAATTCGCTTGCCAAAATGAGGCACACATCGCTTCGTAGGTTGACGTCCAATGAACTCGGTTCGTGGCCCCGGGAAATCTTTTTGAATTTACCCGGGCTTTCCTCGACCGGCGAGCGTTTCTTTGCGGAAGCCAGGGGGCCCTTCGGAGTTCAGAAATGTCCCGCCGATTTTGGCGGCGCGAATTTTTCCGCCCCCCCCGGACAACCAGAATGCCTTTCTCTTCCAGATTTGAGTTCTTTCACAGCTCCCTCTTGGAGGGAGGGAAGCTGTGAAAAAATTGAACGGAGGACGGCAAAGGCCTCTTTCGTTGCCCGGGGTAGGGGAAATTTCCTACCGTCAAAACCCGGCGGGAGATACATGGCCGTGAAGGACTGCCCGGGCTTCCGCAGAGCAACGCCGGCAACTTGGGGAAACTCTTATAAATCCAACCGGAGGATCCTTAGGGCTTCCGTGAATTTGACACCGAGCGGGCCACGGAGAAATAGGTGCCTGTTTTGGCGGCAGGAAATTTCCCCTACCCCGGGCATCCCCCCAGCGTGGGGGGATTGAAAAACGGGCAGAGCGAGGGAAGATTAATGATACTAAAACAATTCGAAGTAAGCAGTATGGCGGTTTTTGCCTATCTCCTGGGAGAAGAAGGCGGAGGGCCCGGGCTGGTCATCGACCCGGCCGACGATGCCGACCGGATCCTGGCTGAAGCGGAAAAGAATCGGATCATAATCCAGTACATTCTCAACACCCATGCCCATGTAGATCACGTGATGGGCAACGAGGAAATGAAGAAGAAAACCGGGGCCAAGATCATCATTCATGAAGCTGATGCCGCTGCTCTAACCCGCATACCCCGGGCCATGCTGGCCATGTTCGGCGGGCGCCCCTCCCCTGCTGCCGATGAGACGGTGAAAGACGGGGACGTGATCGAGGTGGAAACCCTGTCCTTGAAAGTCCTTCATACCCCAGGCCACTCTCCTGGATCCATCAGTATTCTTGGAGACGGGGTCGTCTTTACGGGAGACACGCTTTTCGTGGGGGGAGTGGGACGGACCGACCTGCCCGGGGGCTCCTGGCCCCTGATGCTGAAATCCATCCAGACCAAGCTTCTCACCCTCCCCGAGGAAACCATTGTTTTGCCGGGCCACAACTACGGAGCCGCGCCCACCTCGACGATCAGGAACGAAAGGATTTACAACCCCTTCCTGAAATAAAAAAGCTAATGGGACGCGGATGAACGCGGATAAACACGGATGAAGCGCAAAAAAAACGACGACTCGCAGAGATCCGGCAGGACGAATAGAATTAAGGAGAGGAATAATGGAGTGGTGGAAGAATGGAATATATGAACAACGACAACTCATCCCACCCATTTCACGATGGTTTTTACGGGTTCCCGTTCGCTCCGGAATTGGTTGATGGGGGCGTCCCCATCGGGGTATCCGACGCCCAGTCCGATCAGGATACGGTCCGTTTCAGGGATCCCGGTGTATTGGCGAATGACAGCGGGGTATAAGACGGAGACCGCCAGGAAGCAGGTTCCGATTCCCTTTTCAGCAGCCAGAAGGGCGATATTTTGGGCCAGCAGGCCGGCATCGAAGATCGAATAGGGGCTTAAGGTTCGGTCCTGATGAAGATAGACAGCCTGGGGAGCCCCAAAAAGCCGAAACATGTTCAACCGATGATGTTCCCTCTTTTCCCGGTCTTCCCGTCCGATGCCCAGGGCCGCAAAAAGCATCCTTCCGTTCTCTTTATAGCGGCGGAGGAGCGAATCCGGCCATCCTTGAGGAAATTCAATATCCGGGTAGGAAGGCTCGGTGGCAGTCACCTTCTTCAGAAAATCTTCGACCATGGGCGCAAGAACTTTTCCCCCCACCACAGTGACCCGCCAGGGTTGGGTATTTCCCCACGAGGGGGCCCTCAGGGCTTTTTCGAGAATTTCATCCAGTACTTCACGGGGAACCGGTTCTTTGCGGAAAGCGCGAATGCTTTTCCTCTGTTCTATGGCTTCCCTAAGCTCAAGAATTTACATTTTCAGGACCTTCCCGGCGTGGGCCAGGGAGGATAGGATTTCGTACATGTTGGACATCCTGCCCACCTGAAGCTTGGGCTTCAAGCCGAAGTAATCCAGGCAGGTCCCGCAGGAGAGGATCTCCACCCCCTGGCGGAAGAGCTGATGCAGGTCTTCCAGGACATCAGATCCTTCGCAGGCCAGCTTGACCCCGCTGTTAATCATGATGATCCTGGCCGGTTTGAGCTCCGCTTCCCCCAGGGTGTGCAGGAAGGAGCGCATCAGAATCCTCCCCAACTCTTCGGAGCCCCGGCCAAGAGAGTCCGATTCGATGAAAACAACGAACTCTGTCGCCCCCGTGCCCTTTTTCTCTTCCGGCATGGGCTCTTGCTTCACCGCTCCGCCTTTTTTCAGGCGAAGGTGGAAGGCTCCCTCTTCCTCGGTGATGTCCACCTGGTAACCCTGACTCTCCCCGAACCGGCGCACATTTTCCCTGGAACCCGGATTATCCACCAGGACCAGGACCCCTTTCGGGCCCGATTTTTCCAGCGCCTTCTTGGTCTCCAAAACCGGCTGGGGACAGGACATTCCCCGACAGTCTACGGTAGCCATATTGTTTCTCCTGTTCCGCTGGCCCCTGCCTATGGGATCGCAAGAAACACTTCTTCAAATTGAAATTCGGGACCATGGAGTTTGAGCGAAAGAGTTTTGATCATCATCCTGAGGCGCCCTCAGTTCCATTGGATGGGGCCTGTCCATGCCGAACTCGGCAAAATGACTGCCAGACTGCAAGGAGGGGCGCTCCCTGTTGGGTTCCCTCGGGCCTCGCTTTGCGGATCATGGATTGAAGCGTCCATGCCCGGCGCAGCCCGCCGAGCCTGATGATCAAAACTCTTTCGTTCAAACCCCAACCACCCCAGTGGGAGAGCTCGGGAATTTTTCCAATCCCCTTGAGTTGAAGGGCTGTTTATAATAATATTAGCATGAAAATTCGGGAGGACCCATGATGAAATTTAAAGGCAAGGAGCAGTGCTGGGAACGGATGGGCTGCGGCCAGGAACGCATGCAGAGCTGCCCCGCCTACCCGGATTACGGCCGTCTCTGCTGGCCCATCGCCGGCACCAAGTGTCCCAGCGGGGCCCGGGGGGATCACGCCCGAGAAATAAAGGACTGCGAGGATTGCGAATTTTTCAAAGCCGTTGTTTTCAGTTGAAGGCAGTAAGTTGTAAGTTGGGAGTTGGGAGTTGTTTTTCCATTAACAACTCACACCTCTCCACTCACATTTTACGGTTTTTATATGCCGGCGAATCTTCCGCCCCAATATAAGGAAGCCGAGGAGCGTTACCGACAGGCCAAAACTGCGCCCGAAAAAATCCTGGCCCTGGAGGAGATGCTGGCCCTCATCCCCCACCACAAGGGGACGGATAAGCTTATCGGCCAGCTGCGCAAACGTCTTTCCCAGCATAAAGAGGAATCGCAGCGCCGCTCTTCCACCTCCCGACAGGTCGATCCCTTCGTGGTGAAAAAAGAAGGGGCCGCCCAGGTAATCCTGGTGGGGTTGCCCAACTGCGGCAAGTCCCAGATTCTGGGTTCTCTGACCAACGCCCTTCCCCTGATCGCCGATTATCCCTTTAGCACCCGGCTTCCGCTTCCCGGCATGATGAAATTTGAAAACATCCAGGTCCAGATCGTCGATTCTCCTCCTTTCATGGATGAATTCGCGGAAAGCGGCCTGGGCAACCTGATCCGGAACGCCGATGCGCTGGCCATTGTTCTGGACCTGACCGAGGATTGCGGAACGCAGATCGACTTGATTCAGGAAGAGTTGAACCGGCGGCGGGTTCAGGTCTTGAAAAAGGGGGAAGAGCGAAGGCCCGAGGTGGGCCAATACCCAAAGAGGGCCCTGCTGATCGGCAACAAAGCGGACCTGAAAGAAGCCCAGGGAAACTGCCGCCAGCTTCTCGATCAGTTCTCGAAGGAATATCCTGTTTTGTGCATCTCCGCCAAGGAGAACCTCAACCTGGAGGAGGTCAGGAAGGAAATTTTTTCCATCCTCGACATCGTCCGGTCTTACACCAAGGCGCCGGGGAAAAACCCGGACTTTGACGATCCGGTTATCCTGTCAAAGGGAAGTCGGGTTCTGGATTTTGCCTCCCAGATCCACAAGGACTTCGCCCAAAAATTGAAGTACGCCCGTATCTGGGGGAAGGAAAAGTATAACGGCCAGATGGTCCCCCGGGATTATGTCCTGAAGGACGGGGATGTGATTGAGCTGCACATTTGAGGGAGGGAAAAAAAGGGAGTATGGGGTCGGGTGTAGGGGGTAGAAAAAGCAAAAACTCAACCCTTCTCATTCCCTCCTGCTTTTTACCCCCTGCACCCTACACGCTACACCCTACACCCTCTTATATTTTTGTTGGGCTTACCGAAGGCAGCATCTGCTGCGGCTCGCCGAGCAGAAACTCCCCCTTTTGGATCCACTCTTTCAAAATCTCCGCAATCTTTCTGGCTTTGGAGTAACTGGAAAGAGGGGAAGTGGGGACCTCCTTTCCGTTAAATTTGATCTTGCCGCTCTTGAGCTGTTTATAGTTGACTTCCCCCAGGCTCTGCGTGGGGCCGCCCTCCGGGTAATCCCTGCTGTAGTCGATGATCTGGGTATAGATATCCTCGTCCTTCACCGCGGCGAACTGGGCGATCTCTTCATTCAGCAGCGGGATGGGGACCCCTAGGCCTACGATCATCGTGCAGCCGTATCCCTGGAAGCTGGCCCCGACCAGCCATTCCGGGCTCATCTGCTTCATGTCTCCCAGGACCGACAGGGTCCCGGCCCCCCCCCGGGGCACCTGGTTCGAACCCCGCTTCACGTGGGGGTTATGCTGGGTCCCTCGCCAGACGATGAAGCCCTGCCCCCCGCCCAGGAAGATCCGGGTTCCGATCCCGATGGTCTTGTAGAGGGGATCGTTCATCAGCGGGCTCAGTTGGCCGGCGCTGCAGTAATTGGCGTTGCCGGCTTCGGGACGCAGGACCCCCATGTAGGTGTAAATCGTCCGGTCCGAGAGATTAACCGCACAATTGTAATTCTGGTAGGCGTTGCGGGGGTTGAAGATGAAGGCTTCCTGAACGATTTTGAGGGTGATCTCCTTCTCCAGTTTCTTCCGCGGGTAGCAGTCCGTCCCGTAGGCTTCGGCCCGCAGAAGGACCGGTTGGCCGGCAACCAAGTCCTGGATGACGTGCCCCCCCCCGTACTTGAACTCTCCGGGGTAAACCTTGTTCAAGGGGTCATCTTCAGCCGGCTCCGTGACCCCGATATAGATATCCACGGCGGCGACCCCGGCATAGGCCGGGACGTTGTTCAGCCAGGCCCTGGCCGCCTTGATGCGCGGCTGGGTGTGGCCGAAGTTCATGAACGCTCCGGAGGAACACATGGGCCCGAAGGTTCCCGTCGTGACCACATCCACTTCCAGGGCAGCCTTGACCGGACCCTTTTCTTCGACGATTCCGATGATCTCTTCCGCCGTGACTACCACGGCCTTGCCCCTGCGGATCTTTTCATTGATCTCGGCAATGGTTTTATTGACTTTGTAGGGACTCATCTTACTTGGCTCCTTTTTTGATCTCCCCTTTATTCCCGATTCCGCCGATCTTTGCGGCTTCCTCTCTGGTTTCCTTTTCGAGGAGGATGGATGTTTTCCGATAATTTACCCATGCCCATATCGCCTTCCGCCATGCCGCTTTCCCGATCCATCTTCCTCACCTCCCTTCTTTCGTGGAAAAACCTTAACCGCAGAGAACGCTGAGAACGCAGAGAAGCATTAAATCATAAAAACCCAAAAAAGAACCGATTTTTTTGATTTTTGCCTTTTCAATGATCTGGCTCTGCGATCTCCGCGTGCTCTGCGGTGAAAGATTTTTTTAATTTCCTTTACAATAAAAAAAGCCCCTTCCTGGTTGATAAGAAGGGGCTTGAAGCTTCCGTTCATCCCACCTTATCTTCCAAGGTATTCCTACCTCGCTGGAGTTAGCACCAGCATCCCGCCTCGGGCGAGACCGGTTGCTGTGGCTTCTTCGGGCCAGTCGCTCCGCCACTCTCGATAAGATGCTTTTTAACTACCTTATTGAATTTCGCCGGCCTGTGTCAAGAAAAAAATCATTCCCCCACCTGGTACCCGGCGTCTTCCACGGCTTTCCGGATCTCTTCCCGGCTTACCTTCTGACTGTTCTCGAAGGTCGCCTCTCCTTTAGGCAGATCGACTTTCAAATTCTTGATCCCGGGGATAGACCCCAGCGCTTTGGTCACCGCCATCACGCAATGCTGGCAGCTCATTCCCTGGATTTTGATTTTTTCCATTTTCGGTTCTCCTTCGATAAACGATCTCGATAGAAGTTTGGGCGGCGAGTCCTCCTTCCACTTCCATCTTTTTTATTTCACCACTCAAAACCGATACCGCACCGAGATGGTTTCCGAATTTTCCCCCAAGAGACGGGCGTCGATGCCCAGGCTGAGCCCTCCGGATAACCGCCCGTCCACGCCGAAAAGAGCCCTATGGATGAAGGGAATGGGAATTCGTCCAGGGCGGATCTTGCGGTGAATTCTTTCATCTTTCCAACCATTTCCCTTTTCCCTCCGGGGAGCAATTTCAAAAACGTTTTTGTATCCGGAAATTTATTGGATTCCCAAGTATTCAGCAGTACCGGTCAGCAGTCAGCACCGTTCCCTTTCCCCCTCGCTCTTTCATGCCGCCGCCATTTCCCCCCTCTTTCCCTGCTACTTCCTCCTTCTCCAGCAAGAGTCCGTCGGAAAGACGGAAAATCTTTTCGGCATACTGGGCACACTCGTGGTTATGGGTGACCATGAGGATGGTCATCCCCTGGGAATTCAACTTTTGCATCAGGCCCATGATCTCCCGGGTGGTCTTGCTGTCCAGGTTGCCGGTCGGCTCATCGGCCAGCAAGATCGGAGGGTGGTTCACGATGGCCCGAGCAATCGCCACTCTCTCTTGCTCTCCACCCGATATCTGGCCCGGCAGGCGGCCTCCTTTCCCTGCCAGCCCAACCCGGGCGAGCGCTTCTTCCGCCAGAGCCCGTCTCTTCTTCCCCTTCATCTTCACGGGAGCCAGAGGAAGCATGACATTCTCCAGAACGGTCAGGTAGGGAACAAGATGGAAGCTCTGGAACACGAATCCCAGGTGCTTCCTCCGGAAATCGGCCCTCTCTTCAGGCCCAAGGGAATATACATCAATGTCCCCCACCCGGTAGGTCCCCCCGGTGGGCGTGTTCAACCCCCCCACGACGCCGAGAAGGGTGGATTTTCCCGACCCCGATTCACCCATAATGGCAATCCATTCCCCGAAATAAACCTCAAAGCTGATTCCCCGAACCGCCAAGACCGCAGCTTCACCGGTGCCATATTGTTTTACCAGACGGTCGACCTTTATTGAACTCATCGGCTTCCTCCTAAAGGGCCCGAAGGGCTTCATTGGGGTCCAAGCGGGCAGCCAAGAGGGCTGGATACAGGCTTGCCGCCAGGCCCAGCAACAGGGCAAGGGCCAAGGCTCCCCCGGCCAGCAGCGGGTCCAGAGGGACGGCCACGTTGTGGCTGGTGGTTAGAAAAGGGAGGGAAAGTTTGGTGACCCCGATTCCTGCCAGGTACCCGAACACCCCGGCCAAGGCCGAAACAATCCCCGCTTCCAGGAGGATAATCTGCATGATATGGCTCTTCCGATACCCGATGGCCCGGAAGATCCCGATCTCCGCGGTCCGTTCCCGGACGCTTGCCATCATGGTCACCAGGACACCTGCTTGATGGCCATTACATTGGCTCCCGGGAGGATTTCGGAGATTTGCCTGACCATCTCCTCGACGGGGCAACCTGAGCAGAGGGCGGCCACCTCCGCCATGGAAATCCGGCCCTCTCTTCCGAGGATGGACTGGGCCGTATCCAGGCGGGTGAAGAGGATTTGGTCGTCCTGCGACCCGGTAGAATCGAGAACGCCGGAGACCACCAGCTCTCGGCCCTTGGTGTGGACCGGCTTTCCCGGGGCCAGGTCCAAAATGCGCGCGGCCTCCGCTCCCACCAGCACCCCGTCCTTCTCCGGAACCGCACCCTGGATATTCCACCAGGGCCGCAGGGCCTGATAAACCTCAAAATCCATCCCCGTCAGGAGAACCTTGCGGCCCTTCACTTCAACCCCGCCGATCAGCATGGGACCCACGGCGGCAACATTTTTGGCGTTCTTTATATTCTGGATCTTCCCCAGGTCCTCCTGCCGGATCTCCTGCATATCGAAGGACACCCCGCCCAGGGAAAGCCCGCCATAGGTCAGGGAGAGGT
>LJUR01000026.1 GCA_001304105.1 Deltaproteobacteria bacterium SM23_61 | reverse complement strand
CGCCCTCGTCAACATCGACCTGGAGAACGTGGGGCGCTACGCGGAGAGCAAGCGGATTCCCTACACCACCTTCACCGACCTGTCCCAGAAACCGGAAATCGTCGGACTGATCAGGAAGGAACTGGAGAAGGTCAACCGCACCCTTCCGGATTACGCCCGGGTGAAACGCTTCGTCAACCTGCACAAAGAGTTTGACGCCGACGAGGCTGAGCTGACCCGGACCCGCAAATTGCGCCGGACCTTCGTGGAAGACCGGTACAAAGACCTGGTTGCCGCCCTGTATGGGGGCAACCCGGAGTACGCGGTAGAAGCGGAGATCACCTATCGAGATGGGAGAAAAGGAGTGATCAAAACCGAGATACATATAAACAAACTGAATTGATGGGACACAGATGAACACAGATAAAAAATGCCTAAAATTGGAAATGCCTAAAATGCCCAAATTTGATTTTCGCTTTTATCCGTGTTCATCCGTGTGAATCCGTGTCCCATTCAATTTTTGTCTTTAGGTCTCTTGCCCAAAAAATCTGTGTTCATCCGTGTTTATCTGTGTCCAATAAAATGTACGAGAGGATGGGATGACGAATTTTCTCCAGCTGGCCATCACCGGATTGCTGACCGGCGGCCTCTACGCCATGGTGGGCGCGGCCATCGTCCTGGTCTACAAGTCCACCCACGTGGTCAGCCTGGCCCACGGCCAGTTCCTGGCCTTCGGGGCTTTTTTCTTCTATATCTTCATCTCGGTCCTGGACCTGCCGTTCTGGGCCGCGATCCTGCTTACCTTCCTGGTGGCTGCGGCTATCGGCCTGGCCGCGGAACGCTTCTCCCTTCGGCCCCTGATCGGCCAGCCCCTCTTCTCCGCCTTCCTGATGACCTTCGCTATCTTTATGACCATGGACGGGATATTCCAGCTTATCCTCAAAGGAGAGACCCGGACCCTCCCGCATTTTCTGAGCACGGAAACCCTGTCGGTGGGGGGGCTGAACATACCTACCGGCGGGATTCTCAGCTTCGGCGTGGCCCTGGCCATGTTTTCTCTCCTGGGCCTCTTCTTCCGCTTCACCAAAGTCGGGCTGGGAATGCGGGCCACGGCGGAAGATCATCAGCTGGCCCAGTCCACCGGGATCTCGGTCCGGACCATTTTCTCCATCGTCTGGATCGTTTCGGCCCTGGTTGCTGCCGTGGCCGGAATCTCCCTGGCGCGGGTGATGGATATTCACTACCCCCTTCCCTGGATCGGAGTGAAGGGGCTGGTGGTGGCCCTTTTCGGGGGCCTGGATTCTCTGCCCGGGGCGCTCCTGGCCGGGCTGATCCTGGGAATGCTGGAGAATCTGAGCGCCGGCTACCTGGACCCCCTGGTGGGGGGCGGGGTAGGGGATGTGGCCGCCTACGTGATGTTGCTCCTGATTCTGTTGGTTAAACCCTTTGGCCTCTTCGGATTAAAACGCATCGAAAGGATTTGACATGCTTCCCTGTGGGGTCTACAACGAGAGGTACGCGCAGGACATGGCCGTTGTCCGGACGAAACGGCACTGGGCGATTCTCCTGATCTCTTTATTTCTTCTTTATCTCTTTCCCGTCTTCGACCTGCAGTACTTCATCAGCTTCATCAATTATCTCTGCATCACCTTTATCATCGTCCTCGGACTGCAGGTGGTCACCGGGTTTTGCGGTCAGGTCTCCTTTGGGCAGGCCGCTTTCATGGCCATCGGCGCCTACACCTCGGCCATTCTGACCCTGAAATTCGGGTTCTCCTTCTGGCTCGCTCTGCCCTTATCCGGCCTTTCCGCGGGGGTCATCGGCCTGATCGGGGGAGCCCCTTCGCTGCGGATCAAGGGCTTTTACCTGGCCATGGCCACCCTGGCCATCCATTTTCTGATCATGTGGCTGATCATGCATCTGGAGATCACCGGGAGCACCCAGGGGCTCCATCCCGCCCCGCCCAGCATCGGGGGCTTCGAGTTCGACAGCGACGGGAAGATGTACTATATCATCGTGTCGGTCATGCTCCTGATGACTTACGGTGCCAAGAACATGATGCGCACGCGCCTGGGGCGGGCCTTCGTGGCCATCCGGGACAACGACCTGGCCGCCGAGGTGATGGGAATCAACCTCTACCGTTACAAGCTCCTGGCCTTCTTCATCTCCTGCTTCTATGCCGGCATCGCCGGGTCCCTCTGGGCGCACTGGATCATGGTGGTCCACCCCGAGCAGTTCACCGTGCTCCACGCCGTCTGGTACGTGGGGATGTTGATCGTGGGGGGGATGAGCCTGACCGCCGGGGCTTTCTTCGGGGTCGTCTTTCTGCGGGGACTGGACGAACTGGTCATGTTCTCCTCTCCTTTCCTGGCCTCGACCTTCCCCTGGCTGGGAACCCATCCGGCGGCTTCCCTGGGGGTCACTGCCTTCGGCCTGATTCTCATCATCTTTCTCATCTTCGAACCCCGGGGGATCGCCCATCGCTGGGAGATATTCAAGACATCTTACCGGCTTTACCCGTTTGCGTATTACTACAATTCGAGCTCAAGAAAATGGGATAAGGTTATTTTTCCTCGATGGGATATTCCCGATTATGGGTATCCATCCTAGAGAAAGGAGGCCATTATGAGAAAAGCAGGAGGAGGATTCATTTTTATTATTCTGGTTTCTTGTCTTTTGCTCTGGACCCCGAAAGGTGATTCCTGGGCCCAGGAAAAAACGGTTACCTACCTGAGCTTGGCGGACTACACCGGGCCCATTGCCGGGCTGAACGTCCCCGCCGACATGGGGGTGGAGGATTACTTCAAGGAACTGAATGCCCGGGGCGGAGTGGAGGGAGTGAAAGTCAAATTCATCGGGGTGGACACCCGCTATGACGTGGCCCGGGCCGTTTCCGCTTACAAGCGTTACCGTACCGAAACCAAACTCCTGGTGGTAAATGCCATCAGCACGGGCATCGGGAAGGCAGTGGGACCGCTCACGGCCAGAGATAAAATTGTCCAATTGGTCCCAGGGGATGGAGAATTTCAGGCCAAACGGGGAAGGGTATTTATCTGGGGGCCTGCCTACCAGGATTCATTCGCAGCGGCGCTGGACTGGATCCTCGGGGACTGGAAAGCCCGGGGAAAATCCGGGGTGCCCAAGGTTGGGTTTATCAGCTGGGACAATCCTTACGGAAAAGAGTTTCTTCGGGGCGGAAGAGAATACGCCGAAAAAATCGGGGTGCCCTTGCTGAAACCCGAATTTTTCCCCCCGGGAGCTTTGGACCACACCGTGTATTTGACCCGGCTGGCGACTGCCGGGGCCAATTATATCTTTGCCGGCGGAGTGGACCCCACGCCCACGAATGTAATTCGCGATGCGCATAAGCTAGGGTTGACGAAGACCATCCAGTTTCTTGCTGACTACTGGGGGCCGACCGAACCAGTGGGGGTGCGGGCCCATCCAGAGGCTTTAGAGGGCACGGTGATCACCTCCTACTACCTGCGGGGAGAAGAGGCCAAGAAGCATCCCTTAGCAGCTCTGTGGAAAAAGTATCGAGGAAAGCCCTACGAAGACTTAAATGAAGTATATCCCAACGGCATGGTTTGGGGGATGGATTTCGAGGAAGGATTGAAGATTGCCCTCAAGGATGTGGGGTACGAGAAACTCAACGGCGAGGCCATGTTCCAAGCCTACCAGAAGCTGACCGGTTTTAAAAGGCAGGGGATAACTGGGCCGAACGCATACAGCCCAACTTCACGCCGGGGGAGCTTGGAGATTAAATTCTACCGAGTGAAAAGCGCCAAGGTCATCCCCGTCACCGAATGGAAAAAGGCGCCCGATGCCGTTTCGCTGCACAAATTCTAAAAAATATTTCACCGCAGAGATCGCAGAGAACGCAGAGAATTAAAAAGAAAGAAATAATGGAATAGGGGAACAAGGGAACAGAAAAATGCCTAGCCCCATTATTCCATCATTCCAGTATTCCAATTTTTTTTGGGTCTGCGGTCTCTGGCGGTTCAATTTTTCAGAAAGGAGGGAAGGAAATGAAGAAATTCTCTGGGTTCATATTTCTGGTCATGATCGTTTCCCTTCTGGGAGCCTGTCAGTCTGCAACTCCATCAAAGGATTGGACCGTCGGCTCGTTGCCGGTTCCGCCGGCCTCGCCTGAGCCTCAGACCTTGAAGGTGACTTTGCCCACGAAGCTTCCCGCCATGCTCAGCATCCTGCGCACGCGCATCTATTTTTCAGGGGAGGGGTATCAGCCCAGTGAGATGGTGGTGGTGGAGATGGACGTTCCGCCAGGGTTGGAGATTCCGGCGGTGAAACGGGGAGAGCCGGTGGGGGTCGCTTTTGCCCATGCGGATGGAAAAGGGAATTTCACCGCCGATGTATCCACGCTGACGAAAATTCAGACCTTCCTGCGGGGAGAGATCCTGCCCACCCTGGCCCTCGACATCAAATCCTTAAAGCCCATTCCCCACGGGGTTTACACCTTCCGGTCGACCGGGGTGGAATCGGGAAGGGTAGGGATATCCAGGATCGAGTTCGTCCCCCCGGGAAAATAGGGACTGGATCGAAGGTCGCGAAAGGACTTCCATGCTCCGATTGAACAACATCGAGGTCATTTACAGCGATGTCATCCTGGTCTTGAAGGGAGTGTCTCTAGAGGTCGCCCCAGGAAAGATCGTCGCCCTCCTGGGGGCTAACGGGGCGGGCAAGACCACGACCCTCAAGGCCGTCTCCGGGATCCTCCATACGGAAGAGGGGGAGGTGACCGACGGAAGCATTGAATTTGAGGGCCGGCGAATCGATCGGCTGGACCCGGAAGATATCGTGCGGCTGGGGATCGTCCAGGTGATGGAAGGCCACCGGCTCTTCGAGCATCTCACGGTGGAGGAGAACCTTCTGGTTGGGGCCTATGCCCGGGGGAACGGCTCGGCGGTAAAACGGGACCTGCAGCGGGTCTATGAGTACTTCCCCCGGCTGAACGAACTCCGTGACCGGACCAGCGGATACCTCTCGGGAGGGGAGCGGCAGATGCTGGTCATGGGACGGGGCCTCATGGGCCACCCCAAGGTGATGCTCCTGGATGAACCATCCCTGGGACTCAGCCCGGTTCTGGTGAGGGAGATCTTCAAGATCGCCCGACGGATCAACCAGGAGGAAAAGACCTCCATCCTCCTGGTGGAACAGAACGCCGTGGCCGCCCTTTCGGTGGCCGAGTACGGGTACGTCATGGAGAACGGCAAAGTGGTCCTCGACGGCCCGACCCCCAAGCTGAAGGACAATGAGGACATCAAGGAATTCTACCTGGGCCTGAGCGGAGTGGGACAACGCAAAAGCTACCGGGAGGTGAAGCACTACAAGCGCAGGAAACGGTGGCTGGGATAAAGAGCAGGGTGCAGGGTGCTGGGTGCAGGGTGCAGGGTGCGAGAAGCAGGGTGTAGGGTGCAGGGTGTGGGGTGTGGGGTGTAGGTGGTGGACCCGCCATAATCCCCTCTCCCTCCTGATTCATATGAAGATTCAGGGGGAACCCCCCTGGTCCCCAGAGCTCAAATCAACGTTGGAATAATGGGATGATGCAATCCGAAAACCATTGGAAAATTGGAATATTGGAATAATGGAATATTGGGTTGAGGCATTTTTTTGTCCCATTATTCCTCCAGTCCATAATTCCATTATTCCTTTCCTTTAAATATTCTGCGTTCAACCGTGTCCCATTAGGTCGTTTATCTTTACGTCTTTTGCCAATTAAATCTGTGTTTATCTGTGTTCATCTGTGTCCAATATGATTTTTGTATTTTGTTTTTAAATTTAGCCCAATTTTTTATCCGTGCTTATCCGCGTTCATCCGCGTCCCATTAGATCTTTTATCTTTAGGTCTTTCGCCAGTATCGAATCTGTGTTTATCTGTGTTCGTCTGTGTCCAAAAATAGTTCGGAGTTTGTAGGGGCGCGCTGCCGCGCGCCCGTAAGGAGTTCGGAGTCAAAGGCGACAGAATTCTATTCTTAATTTTAAATCCTATCTAATCCGTGTTTATCCGCGTTCATCCGCGTCCCATTAAGTCTTTATCTCTCGCCAAATGTGATATGATATTTTTGTTTTTACCTTTAAATCCGGGAGGCCCAAGATTCAATCGGAAAAGCCGGATGCGCCGGCCGAGCGGAGACAGCGGGAAGAACTTTTGCAGCGTCTCGGCCATCCTTTCCCCCTTCTCATGTTGGACCGGGTGGAAAGGATGGAGAGAGAAAAGAGCCTCCACGCGGTCAAATGGGTGACGGCCGATGAGTTTTACCTGGCCGGTCACTTCCCCGGGGACCCGATCCTGCCCGGAGTCATGACCCTGGAGGGACTGGTGCAGAGTGCCCTTCTCCTGGTGGCCGAGTCCTATTCCCGGGGAAGGCTGGGCTGTACCCTGGAGAAAGTGGACCGGGTCCGTTTCAAACGGGGCATCTGGCCCGGGGACCGGGTGGATTTTCAGGTCCAAGTCACGGCCAAGGACGAGGAAAGGTGGAAATTCAAGGGCCAGGCCCGGGTGGGCGAAGAAACAGCCGCCGAGGCGAATATCGTTCTGAGGGTCAGCTTCCGGGAAGTGGGTTTTGAAGTATGATGGAAAATCGGGACATCCAGAGCATCCTGCCCCACCGCTACCCCTTTCTCCTGGTGGACCGGATCGTGGAGGTGGAACCCGGCAAGCGGGGAATAGGGATCAAGAACCTGACGGGGAAAGAATGGTGTTTGAACGGGGGGTCTGCCTACCCTCCGGTACTTTTGCTGGAATCCCTGGCCCAGGTGGGGGGAATTGTCCTGGGAAGCAAGGCCCGGGAAGAGAATCCTGACAGCCGGTTCGCAGGTCTTTTCGCCGGGGTTTCCGACTTTCAGTTCCAGCGCAGCCCGGTCTTGGGGGAGCAGATAATGCTCAAAGTGGAGCTCAGCCAGAGCCTGGCTTCCATCTACCGGTTCAACTCCGAGGTTCACGTGGGAGGAGAAAAGATCGCCGGTGGCCAGATCCTCCTGTCTTTCTCCCGAACCGCTTAGTTTCTTAAGTGTCGAGCTGGGCGCAAGATGGCATCAAAACTTCCAATGCCAAAGGCCGATTCCAATCCCGCGAGGCGCGGGACGAAACACGAAATCCGAAATTCGAAACAAATCCAAATGTTCCAAATTCAAATGTTTTTGGTTTTCCGGCTTGGCCGGTTTAGGAATTTCCATGAGGCGCTTCCTTTTAGTCCATGGTCCGCTGTCCACCCTTTTGCTTTTCTTCATGACCCTTTGGGCTTCTGGCCAGGCTCCCCATTACCTCTCCATCCCCTCCAAGAAAGTGAACCTTTCCGGGGTCAACGTGTATTTCGTGGAAGCGGGGAAAGGACCGGCGGTCCTGTTTCTTCACGGACTGGGGGGAACCTGGAGAGACTGGTCCGCCAACCTGCCGGCCTTCGCCGCCACCCACCGGGTGATGGCCCTCGATTTCCCCGGCTCCGGGGCATCGGATAAGCCCGGGGTGCAGTATTCCATCGAATGGCTCACCGAAGTGGTAGAGCGGTTCCTCCAGGAGCTTAAAATCGAGGGGGTAACCCTGGTGGGCCACTCCATGGGAGGGTTGGTGGCCCTCAATCTGGCGGCGCATGCCAAATCGCCAGTGAAGAAGCTGGTGGTCATTGACGCGGTGGGGATCGGGGATAAGGCGGAATTTCTCGGTTACGCCATGTCCAAGAAGATCATGGGGGCAGAGACCAAGTGGGAATCCCTGGAAGGATTCCTGAAGAATGAGTTTCGGGCCATGGCCGATAGTTTTATCAAGGACCAGAAACCGAAGACCGCCCGGGAGTTTTTTGAATCGATTCCCAAGAATCCCTTAACCGGGAATCCCTTCCTGCCCATGACGCCGAATGTGCAGATGACCGCCAGCATCATCGATTTCGACATCCGCCCCAAGCTGGCCTCCATCCGGCAGCCCACCCTCATCCTGTGGGGCGCCAAAGACCCGGTGGCCTCGCCGCAGGACGCTTCCCTCCTTAGGAAAGAGATCCGCTCCTCCACCCTGGTCCTCTTTCCGGACAGCGGACACTCCCCCATGATGGAGCACCCCTTGCTCTTCAACCAAGAGTTGGGAAAATTTCTTCGGGCGGGAGAGTAGCTTGCGTTCGGATTGGGGAATTCGAAATTCAGAAGAAATCTTCCAGGCTATACTGCCCCAGGGGCTCGTAAAGTAGGGTCATATCATAAATTGGGCTCACCCATTTAAGCGCGGGAAGGCTATTTAACTGGAATTTCTGTCTAATTTCAGCGAGCCGATTGCCCCTCCTCTCCCCCTTGCGGAGGAGAGGAGAACATGAAGCCCAAGTTTAAACCTTACATCACCGGTTTAGATTTCTGCCGGGCTTTTTCGATCTCCGCCTTCGGGATATCGACCACGGTCATACCCAGCTCTTGAATCCGCTTGCGGGCCCGAAGATCCCAGGCTATGGCATCTTCCCATTCCTTTTCTTCGAAGCGGGTTTCCTTTAGCGCTTGGTCGAAGGCTTTCTGCAGATCCGGCGGAAGAGCGTCCCATGCTTTCTTGTTAACGCCCAGCCACTCGGGGGATGCCGCATTAAGAGGGCCAGGTCTCGATCGCCTTGAGCGCCCCCCCCTTGAGACCTGACCTCTGATAAAATGCGAAGTCATGGCAACAGCGACCGACGTGGAGATTTTCTAACCGGGAAATATTGCCACTGGCCCGGCTCCAGCAATAGAGCCTTGGTCTTGGGAGAAAGACGTTTCAAGGCCTTCATGAACCGATGGGGCTCCGTCGATCCCTTTTCGTAATGCATCGGAATGGCCCATTTCAGTCCGAGCCACTTCGCAGCCAGGGCGGCTTCTTCCGGGGAGAGTTCGGCGAGCGCTCCCGGATAATTACCGACCAAAATGCAGCCCACATCGGGACGGTAGAGCCGGCCGAATAGCTTCAAATCGCTGAATATGGATGTGTCCCCGGAATGATAGAGATTCAATCCCGATTCGGTCGTGATGATGAATCCCAGGGAAAGGCCGGTAATGGCCGATGGTCCTTCGCGCAGAAAGGAGATGTGTTTACTCTCCACGGCACGAATCTTCAGCCCCCGAAAGGACCAAACCATGCCCCAGACCATCAGGATGATCTGGTTTTCCATTATCCCCTGATTCCTCAAATAATGAGCAACACCCGGATCGCACACCACCGGGCACCGAAACCTCCTGGAAAGCTCTGGAGCATCCCCCATGTGATCTTTGGCCCCGTGGGATACCAGGATAAGGTCAGGGGGGAGGAGATCATCCAGGACGACGGGGCATAGCTCATTTCCTTGGATATGGGGATCCATGTAGATGCGCAGCCCTCTTTCAGTTATCATTTCAAAGGCGGAATTCCCCAGGTACCGCAAACCCACTTTGATCATGGTCGTATCCTCATGTGTGCATCCGGGAAGATCTGCAGCGATTCGATCCCACCCGGGGTTATCGCCAACCGGGTTTTCTCCTTTTAGTCCGTTTCCCTCTAAATCCCTTGAGATTCCGTTCGTCTCGATCGGTGACGGCAGATTTCATTTTCCAGTCCAGAAGGTCAAAAAAAGATGCGCAATCTGTCTATTTATACTTTTTTTTGCCATTTCCTGCAATATTCTTGTTGGCCTCGAAGGCGAAAGGGAGGCGTCCACATGAAAAACCGATAGGGAGTTTGGGAGATCAGGCGGAAGATATTCCCGTAGCGGAAAAGGACGATTCGGGAGTTTTCATTGCCGGAAAGAAGAAAGGAGGCCAGTTTTTCCACAAAGGAGATACTTTTTTTAGGGCGGATGCGGATAGGGTTCGATGGTTAGGTATAAACTTCTTTCACCAGTTCTGCTAAAATAGCAGCCTGATAGCCCGATCCGGTTCCGATCTCCAGGATCCGTTCATCACCCTTCAGATCCAGCAACCGGGTCATCCCTGCACATTGCCCCCAACACGCAGAGATCCCGGTCCCCCTGGACGATTTTGAATTTTTGATGAGACTTAAAAAATGGGGGCCAGATGCAGAGAAAAGGAAGGCCTTTGTAGAAGGGATGGAATCGTTAATTCATGGGGCGAAACCCCCGTTAGGCTCTTCAACCTTCGAGATTTGGAAACGTTCAAGAGAGGGAGGCAAGACGGAATGAATATTTCGGACAAGAAAGGATTTTCCCCATGCTAAATGATTTTTCTCCGCTTTTTCAACCGCTGGTCATCGGACGGGGGGCCAAGAAATTCAAGCTGAAAAATAGAATGGTTATGCCGCCGATGGTTACGAACCTGGCGAACAGTTTGGGCGAGGTAACCCGGAGAATGGTGGATTACTACGCAAGGAGAGCCCAGGGAGGTGCGGGAACCATCGTCGTCGAAGCCATGGACATTGCGGAGCGGGTGATTTTCCCCCGTCTGGGAATTTTCCATGACCGTTTTGTCCATGAACTCGATAACCTTGCAGCCGGAATTAAGGAAAATGGAGCCGCCGCCGTGGGTCAGATTTACCACCCAGGACTCCGAGGACGCCATCCCGGTCCGGACGATCTCTCCCCGGAAGAGATCCGGAACATCATCGAAGATTTCGGTCAAGCAGCCGACCGCGTGAAAAGGGCCGGGTTTGACGGGGTCATGATTCATGGGGCGCACGGTTATCTGATCAGTTCCTTCCTTTCTCCGCTGACCAATCAGCGGAAGGATGAATACGGGGGAGACGGGCAACGGAGAGCCCGCTTTGCGGCCGATGTCATTCGCGCCGTGCGGAAGGTCGTGGGAGAGGATTTCCCCATTTTCTTTCGAATGAATGCGCTGGACTATCTTCCCGGGGGATGCACGATCGAAGATGCCCAAGTAACGGCTCCCCTGGCGGAGGCGGCGGGCGCCGATGTCATCGCCATCGGGGGCGGAGTGGGCCCCATGCCTCACAATCCTTCCTTGGGCAATGTGAAATCCTATGGACAGATCGTCATGCCCATGTACGTGCCGAGGGGGTACCGAGTGGATCTGGGCGCGAAAGTTAAGGAAAAAATATCCATCCCGCTCAGTATTGCCGGACGGATCAATGACCCAAACCTGGTCCGGGAGATTATTGTGAGCGGAAAGGCGGACTTGGTGGATTTGGGCCGCCAACTGATCGCCGACCCTGATTTCCCCCAAAAAATTGCCGGAGGGAGAATCGAAGAAATTCGCAGGTGTATTGCCTGCAATTTCTGCCTGGGCAAACGGATGAGCCTTGGCAAGCAGATCCAGTGCGCCATCAATCCTTGGGCCGGCCGGGAAGCCGAGTTGAAAGAGATCAGGCCTGCAGACCCTTCCAGGAAGGTAGTGGTAATCGGGGGGGGCATTGCCGGGATGGAGGCCGCCCGTTGGCTCGGAAAGCGAGGGCACCGCGTTTCTCTTTATGAAAAGAGCTCCCAGCTGGGCGGGCAAATCTGTTTGGCGGGGTTGCCCCCGGGCAAAGGGGAGATCAATACTTTGCAGGAGTTTTTAATCCGACAGATGACCCTGTGGAATGTTGAGGTTCATCTGAATCACGAGGTCAGCGCGGAATGGGTGGGAAAGCAAAAACCAGACGCGGTGGTCATCGCTACCGGAGGAAAGCCCCTGATGCTCAAAGAGATTTCCCTAAGCCCTGAGATGAGATGCCTTTCGGCCTGGGAGGTTCTTTCCAGGGCAGGCCAGAAATTGGGCGAAAAGGTCGTGGTCCTGGGGGGCGGCTTTGTGGGTGCCGAAGTGGCGGAATTCATGGGCGAAAGGAAGATGGCTGGCGAGATCACCGTAGTCGAAATGAGAGAAGCCATCGCCCTGGATTTGGAGCCGATTTCCCGGGAACTGCTGCTGGAAAAGCTGCAGGAATCTGGCGTAAAAATGATCACCCGGTTCCAAATCCGAGAAGTGACTGCCGACCTGGTGGTCGGTTGGGACGGCGGAGAAGGTCGACGGAAAGAAATCCCCGCAGAGGCCGTAGTAGTGGCCCTGGGGGCCGAATCGGTGAGCTTTCCCGTCGAACGCCTGAAAGAAGCGGGTATTTCTCATCACCTGATCGGCGACGCCCGGGAACCAAGAGGGATTGCCGAGGCCGTGCGGGAAGGCTATTTAACTGGAATTTCTATCTAATTTCAAGGAGCCGCTTGTTTTCTCCTCTCCCCCTTGCGGGGGAGAGGAGAAGATGGAACCGAATTCCAATCCTTAGAGCAGCGGCCGTCCCAGGGCTTTGGAGGCCTCCTCCAAGGCCTTTTTACCGTCCGCCCCGGTACGCTTGAGCCACATTTTCCATACCGGTTTAGATTTCTCGCGGGCTTTTTCGATCTCCGCCTTCGGGATATCGACCACAGTCATACCCAGCTCTTGAATCCGCTTGCGGGCCCGAATGTCCCAGGATATGGCATCTTCCCATTCCTTTTCTTCGAAGCGGGTTTCCTTTAGCGCTTGGTCGAAGGCTTTCTGCAGGTCCGGCGGAAGAGCGTCCCATGCTTTCTTGTTGACACCCAGCCACTCGGGGGAGGCCGCATTAAAATGCCAGTAGTTCAGGTATTTGGTCACTTCGAAAAATTTCATGGGCTCGGCGTTCGTGGCGGAAGTCACCGCCCCATCCACCACATTCCTCTGCAAAGCCGTATAGAGCTCTCCGAAGGGGATGTTCACCGGTGCGGCCCCCATGCTCTTCACGAATTCGGAGGCCTCGACCCCATAAATCCGGATCTTCTTCCCCTTCCAGTCATCGGCTTTCGCAATAGGCACTTTTGTCGTGTACACTTGCTGTGAGGGCCAGGTCTCGATCGCCTTGAGCAACACCCCTTTCCTGGCTAACTGCGCGGCGTAGAAGGGCCGCAGCTTAAAGGCGGCCGCGCGGTGCTCCTGGATCGTATTGGTCATGAAGGGGAGTTCGAGAACACCACAAGCTAAAAATAGATCCACCAGGTAGGCGCTCAGGATGGGACCCACTTCGACCCTCCCGTCGACAACCGCCGGAATCAATTCTTGCTGCGGATAGAGGGAGGAAGCCGGGTGGACGCGGACTTCCATCCGCCCCTTACTGATTTCTTTTAGTTTTTCGGCGAAGGCTTTTAAGTTGACAGTGTGATAGTAGGTCGGAGCAGCCACATGCGGCAGGTTCCAGACCACGGTTTTTTGTTGCGCCCCGGCCACATGGGCAAAACCGAGGATTCCTACCCATAGCAGGGCGCCGATGCTAAAAACAGCCAGCAAGCGTTTTTCAAATTTCCTGCGTTTCATCATTGCACCTCCTTTTCTCCTGGATGAAGATTTTTCTTCCCCCAATAGACTTTTTCTCTTTACTTTTTACTGGTTCCAGATCCGAAAAATTGGCGAGGAGGCCCATGATTTACGGCTGATTTTATTGCCGAAACAAAAACAGGATAGATTAGTGAAATCTAATTGTCAAGTGAAAACTTGATGTTAAGCCCAAATTTCTTCTTGACAATCCATTCCAGGGCAATATACTTTTACCTCGTTAGGCGCGCAGGGGGACCAGATTTGGGGCAGCTTTTCCGGGCGTTTAGCGCCGGGAATAACGACAAGGGCTGCCGTTTTTACAGCTTGGCTCCCCCAAACCTCGAATATTCTTCCTTAATTCTTCCATCAAATCAAAGTTAATGGACCCATGAGCGAAAAAGAATTTTCTTCACCTTCTACCCTCAAATGGCTTTCCAATGCGATCATCCTCATCTGCGGAGCCGGCGTTTTCGTCTGCACCTTGCTGATTACATACGATGTTCTCATGCGTTACTTCCTGAATGAACCCCAACTTTTTGTGGATGAATTGACCTCTTTTTTCCTCGTGGGAATCATTTTTTTAGGAACTGCCCCGACGTTTTACCGGGGGGGTCACATTCGGGTCGACCTGGTGATCAACTACCTTCGGCCGCGCACCCAGAGCAGGCTTCGAATCGTTACTCTCTTCGTCGGCCTGGTCCTGCTCGGCATCATCACGCATGAGACCTTTATCAGCACTTTAGCTGCGTACCGCATGGGACGGGTTTCCGCCGTGATGCTCTACCCCATATGGATTGCCATGCTGTTGATTCCCCTCGGGACGGCGTTGATGGGCTTCTTCATGGGGGCCGAGCTATACCGGCAGTGGCGGGCGAAAGCGGGCCAGGAGACGGATTCCTCGGATCCAAAATCGGGAGGGGGTCCTCCTTGAGCGATACGGTACTGGGTGTTATCCTCATTGGGCTTCTCTTTTTTTTATTGTCCATCGGCCTTGAAGTCGCTCTTTCCTTGGGGCTGGTGGGTATCATCGGACTGCTATGGCTCAAGGGATGGACCGTTGGGATGGGGGTCATCGGCTCGATCTGCTGGTCCACAGCTTCCAACTTCAACTATGTGGCCCTGCCGCTCTTCATCTTCATGAGCGCCATCCTCCTCCATTCCGGGATCGGGTCGTCCCTTTACACCGCCATCACGCGCTGGGTCTATTTTTTGCCCGGCGGCCTGGCGATTGCAAGTGTGTTTGCCTGCGCCATCTTCGGAGCGGTGTGCGGCTCCAGCGTGGCCACGGCGGCGACCATCGGCCTGATCGCCCTCCCCGAGATGGAAAAACGGGGATACCAGCGGCCGTTGATGTACGGCTCCCTGGCGGCCGGCGGAACCCTGGGCATCCTGATCCCGCCCTCGATGCCCATGATCATTTATGGAGTAATGACCGAGACATCCATCGGCCAGCTGTACATCGCCGGGATTATTCCCGGGGTGATCTTGAGCCTTCTCTTCGCGGGATTCATCGTCCTTCGTTGCGTATTTCGCCCGGAATTTGCCCCTCGTTTGGAGAGAGAGAAGATCACCTGGTACGATCGAATTCAGTCGCTATACGAGGCGGCTCCGATGGTGGGTCTCATCTTCGCGGTTTTGGGAACGATGTACCTGGGGGTGGTCACCCCCACGGAGGCTGCTGCCCTGGGGGCTTCGGCGAGCTTGATCCTCGCCGCCGCTTACCGCAAGTTGACCTGGAAGGCCGTTGCGCAGGCCTTCCGGGACACGGCTGGGCCCACCTCCATGGTCATGCTCATTATTATCTTCGCCTCCATCTTCTCCCATGTCATCGCTCTAATCGGGGCGCCCATGGGCATCCTGAAATTCATCACCGAGCTCGGAATTCCCACGTGGGGCGTTTTTGCCCTGATCTTTTTGCTTCTGATCCTCATCGCCTATGCCCTGGAAGAACTCTCCGTGATGATTATCCTCCTGCCCTTTCTCTTTCCCTTGGTAACGGGACTCGGCTATGATCCCGTATGGTTCGGCATTGTCCTGGTCATTTGGCTGGAAATGGGTTTCATCACGCCCCCCGTCGGGATCAACCTCTTCGTCATCCAGGGAGTGGCGAAAGGGGGGACGATGAAGGAAATCGCCCTGGGGTCGACTCCCTACGTCATTATAATCATTCTTTTTATAGTCATCCTCTTCCTCTTCCCGGATTTAGCCCTCTGGCTGCCGAGCCAAATGTCCAGCCGCCCTTAAGCGCGATATCTTGGGGAACCGCCACCCTTTAGAAAGAGGCAAGAACAAATTGGGCAATTGAAGCATTTTCCCCAGCCTTATCGCTCGGCCAAAAAATTGCCCCTTTCTATTTCTTCGATACAGCCGTAGGCACTCTTGACTGTACTGCCGATGCCTGAACCCGTGAGATAAGTTGCGTCTCCGGCCAGGTACATGCCCTTCAGCCCCGGGATGGAAAAGCCTGGCCGGTAGGGCCCCGTGAGCGAGATCTGGGCTAAGGGCAGGACATTGGGGTAGATGACCCGATGCAGCCAATCAACCTTTTGCGTGAAGCCAGGCCATATTTCGTTCAGCATGTCTGCCAATTCATCCTGCCGCCGCCTGGCGATTCCATCGTCACCGTAGGGCATGGGCCCATGGGAGTCGATAAACAGCAGATGGCGCCCCGGCGGCGCAAGTTTTGGGTCCATCTGGGTGGGTGCGGTGATGATCGCATGCCAGTCCATACCTGGACGGTCGACGGTCCATTGAAAGAATTTCTCGCCCTCGCTGTCCATCGCGGATTTCGGCACACCCGCAATCAGGCCCGTGTAATAGTAACGCTCATGGGTGATTCGTTCGATTTTGGCCAGGAGTTCCGCTGGAATATTTTTCCGGGATAGAAATTTCGGCAGGAGCTCCAAAGGAATGGTAAAAACCACCGCCGGAGCATGAAGCTCGACGTCGGCCATGAAGGAGGGTCGGATGACTTTGGCTTGTACCCCTACGATCCGGTTTTTTCTCTGGAGAATTTTCTGCACGCCCACCTCGGTCACGATTTCCCCACCCTTTTGGACGATCGCCCGTTCCAGCGCATCGGGAAGCGCCTTGATTCCGTTCCGATGGGGGTAGGTAATGGTGGCCTCCGAATTGAAGGCATCGTTCAGGGTCTCCAGGAAGGCGCCGGCAGACACCTTTTCCATGGGCTGGCCGGCAAACCCCGTTATCTTCTTGAAGAATTCCAGCAAGGCCTCATTTTTGAAACGGTCCAGGATCCAGGCGGCTGCGGAAACGGTATGGTATCCGTTGATCTCCTCCTTGCCCATCTTGGCCACGGTTTTAACTAGTTCTTTGAAATCCCGGTAGAGGGCTTCCCCAAACCTCTCGGGCGAAGTGGCCCGCATATACCGCCGAGTGTCCAGGTCATAATGCATCAAAGAAGGCTTGATGGGCATGAGTTCGAGCTGTGCCCCCACCTCTGCAAGCATTCGACCGATGCCGCTTGAACTGTAACTTGCAACTGCGTGCAGGCCGATATCCACGGTGTAACCCCTGTATTGAAAAGAAGTACACCGCCCGCCCAGGATGGATTCCTTCTCCAGAAGGATCGTCCGGTAACCCTTGTTTGAAAGCAGGGCGGCAACTCCCAGTCCACTAATCCCCCCTCCGATCACAATCACGTCGTATTTTTTCATATAGGTTCCCCCCTTTTGGGGATGCAATACCCTTGGGCGATTCCTGCGTGAATTTTACGCCTTGGAATTCATTTGCAAAGACAATTTGGTTACCGGTCCGGAAAGAATGGGTCAACCCAATCCCTGGACTCGATTATTTTTCTCCTTTTTGGGCCCGGCGGTCCCAGGCATTTCCGATTCCGAGCTCCTTTAATTTCAGTTTCTGGATTTTGATCGCGCTGCTGGCCCGGGGAAAATCTTCGACAAATTCAATATACCGGGGAATCATAAAAGCCGGCAGGGAGCCCTTGCAATGGGCGACCAGGTCCTCAGGGGAAAGCGAGGCATCCAGGTGCAGTCGAACATATAACTTAATCTCTTCTTCACCGAGGTCCGAAGGAACCCCAACGGCGGCGCACTCGAACACTTTGGGATTCGAGAGGACGTGGGCCTCGAGCCGGTCCACGGGAATGAACTCTCCCTTAACCCGAATACTTTCTTCCTCGCGTCTCAGATAATAAAGGCCCCCTTCCTTATCCATGTAACCCAGGTCCCCGGAGTGAAACCAAAAATTCCGACAGGCTTGCGCAGTTTTTTCGGGCATGTTGAAATAGCCGCTGAACAAGGTATGGGCGATCTTATCCCGCACCACGATTTCTCCCTCGACTCCAGAAGGAACCTCATCATCGCTTTTATTCCAAATTTGTACCTCCACATCGTCACGGGGCCACCCGGCCCAACGAGGATCATGCTGGGAATCGGCGGTAAAACGTCCCATCGTACAAAACCCTCCGGCTTCCGTAGAGCCGTACATCGCCAGACCCGAGGAAAGCCCAAACCGTTTCAAGAAACGAAGAGCCCCTTCTCCCACCAAAAAAATTCCCGCCCGGGCCGGGTTATCCGCGTCATCCGGACGAGGAGGTTGCTTGAGGAGAATGTTCATCGGGGTGATGTGCAAGGTGAGGACTGTGGCGCCATACTGGCAAACCCAATCCCAATACCGTGAAGCGCTAAATGTACGTTCCACCAGCGTTACTCCCCCCCCCGTGATTCCGGTAAATATGCCGATGTAAATATTCCCGTGATAGTTGGGCAGACAGGAGAAGACTCGGTCCTGGGGTGTAATTTCAAGGCAGCGGGCAATGTGGTCGGTTAGGGATAGGAGGTAGCGGTGACTGATGATGCATGGCTTGGGCAGCCCCGTTGTTCCCGAAGTAAAAATAAACTGCAATGGGGAAGAACCGTGAAGGTTTTGATCGGGGGGGGAGTCGGCCGAGGAAGATAAAAGATCCGGGTAAGAGACCATCTTTAATGGATTGTGGGGAATTGCCTCATCCTCTACCAGAACCTCAACCTGGACCTCTTTCAAAAGGGCTCTGATTTTTTCGTATACAGGCAACAGAGAGGAAGATAAAAGCACCGCCTTGACCCGGGATATATTCAGGGCATGGTGAAGGAGCTCGGGGTTGTATTGGGTGTTCACAAATACATTAATGCCCCCTAATTTGGCGATCGCGAAGAAGAGAACCAGCCATTCCAGGCAATTAGGCATGAATCCCCCCACCCGGTCTCCTTTGGTTATGCCGAGCCGGGCGAGAGAATTGGCAACCCGGTTTACTAAAACGTCAAACTCCCCGTAAGTAAAAATATGGGGATGAAATATGAGAAATACTTCATTCTTCTTTTTTCTAACTTTTTCTTCCCAGAAGGAACGTATATCCATATAATTGAACTGTTAGCCCTCGAGAAGGAGCTTTAGTCCGCAAAAACTTGGCATTTAAAAGAATCTCCCTTTTTCCCGGTCCCAAAAGAGCAGGCATCCGAAAGTCGATTCGATCTGGGAATCCCGGGAAAACAAAATTTATGTTAGAAGTTTAAATAGGATGCGTCAAGCGTTTTTTGTCTCTTCCATTCATGCCTCAGTTATTTCGCTCGGAAAAGCGTGAAAGGAATAAGAAAACATTCGACTGGCGATTGCTTCATTGAAAGTGACATCGAAAAATGAGCCTCGAAAACATCCTTAGAAAAAACATCGACAGGAGAGAATCATTCAAAGCTGGCATTAAAGGTCTTGTTCTGCTTACAGGATGCGCAACAGCCACTCCAACACGAAAAGATTCGGTAGAAATCGATTTTAAAAAATCTGAAAGATGGCACGAGTAGAATATGCTTTATAATAATAGATCGAATCCCAATCTGAGATCGCCCCAGAGGGCTAATAACATTTTTGAAGATGTATTTGACAGAGGCTTTTCACCCGGGGTTGATTATCGTGTTCCATAAAAAGTCGGCCAATCCGACAGATAAGTTAGGGCTCGCGGTTTAGAAGCATTAGGCTCTCAGAAAAGCCAATGGCATCTCCAACCAAGAGTTGGGAAAATTTCTTCGGGCGGGAGAGTAGCGTGACTTCGGATTGCGGAATTCGGAAGAAATCTTCCAGGCTATACTACCCCAGGGGCTGGGGCAATTGGGTTCTTTCAACTTCTCTGGTAGACCAACCCCTGACCGTTTTTCAGGCCCGGCTTGAATGGAATTGGATCGGCAAAAGACCGGGCGCGGGCAGAAGAAGGGCAGGAGAAGAGAGGATCGAAAAGAATGACTCACAGAGAAAGAATTCTCCGGGCCATCCGGGGGGAGATGGCGGACCGCATTCCCTTTGCTCCCCGGCTGGACCTTTGGTATACGGCCAACGCCCGGGCCGGGACGCTTCCGGAAAAGCATAAGCACCGCACCTTCGATGAAATCGCCCGGGCCGAAGGCTGGGCCCTGCACAAGATCAACCCGGAATACCAGAAAGCCCGGAAAGCCGAAGACAACCTTCACTGGGCCCTGGGAATCCTCTCCTACAAGGAATCGGTCTTCGGCTTCCGCTTCTCTCCGGACGTGGATATGGAGGTCAAGGAAAGCGGCGGACGGAGAAAAATCACCTACCATACCCCGGTCGGATCGGTGAGCACCACCACGGTCTACACCGATGAGATGAGAAAGGCGGGGGTCTCCAACTTCTGGGTCGAGGAACACGTGCTCAAAGGGGCGAAGGATTACCGGCCCGTGGGCTACATCTTCGAAAACCTGAAACTGCACCCCGACGATCTGGATTTCCTCCGTTGGAAGGCGGAGATCGGCGAGGACGGAGTGCCCTTCACCCTGGCCGGGCGCGCGGCCTCCCCCATGCACCACATCCAGAAATATTTCGTGGATGCCACCGACTTCTATTTCCACTACCACGATTACGGTCGGGAAATGCGGGCCCTCGCCGAAAGCCTGGGCCCCTTCTTCGAGCGGATTATTCAGCTGGTGGGCGATTCCCCGGCGGAAGTGGTTTACTGGGGGGCCAACTTCGACGACATGATCACCTACCCCGTTTTCTTCGAAAAGGAGATTGCCCCCTGGATCCGCAAGGCGGCGGACCGCTTTGGGTCAAAGGGGAAATTCGTCTCCTGCCACTGTGACGGGGAGAACTTCGGCCTCCTGGACCTGATCCGGGACTCGGGGATGCACATCGCCGAGGCCGTCACCCCGGCCCCCATGACCAAAGTGCCCATCGAAGAATACTACCGGCGGTGGAGCGACCGACTGACCCTCTTCGGGGGAATCCCTTCCATCCTCCTCCTTCGCGAATCCACATCCGACGAGGATTTCGAAGCCTACCTCGATCATCTCTTCAGGGCCGTCACCCCCGGAACCCGGATGATTCTGGGGATCGCCGACTCCACCCCGCCCAAAGCGGTCTTCGAAAGACTGGTCCGCATCGGGGAAAAGGTGGAAAAGGAGGGTCGCCTTCCCCTCGAAGCGGGGGGGTTCCGCCCGGCGATACCCCCGGCCGGACCCGAAGCGGCTAAACGGGTTTCCCGGGAAATCGTCTGGGACGAGGAGTTCCGCCAGGTGCAGAACGACGTCCTGGAGGGGGACCAGGGGGCCATCCAGGAGCATATCCGGAACCTCCTGATGCGTGGGACCAGGGCGGAAGACATCCTGAAGCGGGCCATGCTTCCGGCCATGGAGGTGATCAGCGACCGGTTCAAGAGCGGAGAGGTTTTTATCCCCGAGGTGCTTCTTTCCGCGCGGGCCATGAACCAGGCGGTGAAGGTTCTGGAGCCCCACCTGGCTGCGGCGCAGCTTATCGCGAAGGGAAAGGTCCTGATCGGGACGGTGAAGGGAGATCTCCACGATATCGGGAAAAACCTGGTGGTCACCATGTTGAAGGGCGTGGGGTTCGAAACCGTGGACCTGGGAATCGACGTCCCGGCCGCCGTCTTCGTCAAGGCGGTGGAAGAGCATCGGCCCCATATCCTGGGACTTTCCGCCCTTCTCACCACTACCATGCCCCAGATGAAGGCGGTGATCGACGGGCTGGAAGAGAAGGGCCTCCGGGACCGGGTCAAGGTGATGGTGGGGGGGGCCCCGGTGAACGAGAAATTCGCCCGGGACATCGGCGCCGACGGCTATGCGCCCGATGGAGCCGAAGCGGTGACCCTGGCCGGGAAACTGATGCGAGGCGAGTGAAAAGACGGGCGGCTTGGCCCACATTATGAGCTTTACAGCCGCTATGGAAGGGACTTCTTTCCGATCACCTGGTCGATCAGCGCATCGTTCAACCCGAGGTAGTTTTCCGGTTTGAGAAGTTCGTGGATTTCCGCCCGGGTGAAATATTTCAGGATCTCGGGGAAATTTTCGATGTACGCTCCGAAAGGCTGTCCTTTTTCGAAGGCCTCCATGGCCGCCCTGTGGACAAGAGCAAAACCGGTCTCCTTCTTGCCGGTCTTTTGGGCCAGCGCGAGCATCAAGGCTTCGGTCATGAGAAGGCCCTGGGTGATATCCAGGTTGCGCCGCATGTTCTCCTTCTTGACCGTGAGCCCTTTCAGGACGAACTTCGCCTGATTCAGCATGGTATCAGTCAGAATAATCGTCTCGGGAATCACCAAATCCTCCATGTAGAAGGGGCTATGGTCGCGGTATTCCCGCATGTAAATTTCGGAGAAACCCGCGCAGTTGGAGCGGATCTTTTTGGCCAGGGCCCGGATCATCTCACAGCGGTTCGGGTTCCGTTTCTGGGGCATGGTGCTGGAGCTGATCTGCTTTTCGGTGTCGAAGGGTTCTTCCACCTGGCTGAACTCGTTTCGCTGGAATAGAAAAATTTCATCGGCAATCTTCTCGAAGGTGACGCCCAGCAAAGCCATGAGTTGCAGGAACTCCGTCAACCGTTCGATCTGGGGCTGGATATTGATCCGGGGCGCATGAAGACCAAACCGCTCCAGAACCTTTCCCTGCATTTGGTAAGATTTTTCACCCATTAAGAAATGGAAGGAAGCGAAATTTCCGACCGCCCCTGCCACCGTCCCCACCAGGATTCGCTTCCGGGCTTCTTGAAAGCGGTCGATGTGCTTTTCGACCATGTCGGCCCAGATGGCGGCGGTGAAGCCAAAGGTCACCGGGAGAGCCTGCTGGCCGTGCGTAATCCCGGCCATAAGGGTATGGCGATGCGCATCGGCCAGGCGGTGGAGGTGCCCCCGGACCGCCTTGAGATCTTCCTCGAAGGCGTTCATGGTTTTTTTGAGGCGAACGGCCAGGGTGGTGTCGAATAGGTCCTGGGTGGTGGCGCCGTAGTGGATGTATTCCCCGGCGTTGCCCGTACAGGCTTCCTTGAAAGCCCGGATCATGGCCACGCTGGAGAGCATGGTCTGGGCATAGATCTCGGCCACCCGCTTGACGGTCACGTATTTCGTGGTTCCCTTGGCCTTGATTTCCCTGGCGGCTTCCCCGGGGATGAGGCCCATTTCGGCCTGGACCTCGGCCAGGGTCACCTCGAAATCCAGCCAGTCCTGGAGGATGGATTCTTCTTCGAAGATGCTCCGAATCTGCGGTGAGGCAAAATCCGCTCCGTAAATTTGCGAGTCGATGATGTGCAGCGGCATGGAGTTCCTCCTTCTACCTTATTTTTGCCGCTCGGTGGGCGTATTTCTTTACATGTCGATCGTCGACAATTGACAAATAGCAATAAGCTTGAAAATCTGTCAAGAAAAAACTCTTATCAACCAGAAGTGAATGTCAGCCCAAAAGGAAAGGTCAAGAAAATACAACTTTCAATCTTAAAAATAATTGCTTCATCTTCAAATTCGTTGATCGAATTTTTTATGAAAGTCTGCCAAGGGCCCGGAAGGAAAGTCAGATTGCGCCGCAAGCATCGGCGGGAGATCCGCTTTCCATGAACCCCCTTTTGGTCATCCGCAAAGCGCAGCGGGGGCGGAATTAATAAGCTTCGAAGAAATAACCGATACCCCCCGCCACCGGTGGGAAGAGATAGGCGCCTCATGATTGCAAGCAAGATGACTTTTCTTCCGGGCCCATGAAATCACAGGGAATTCTGAAAAGACCAGATCTTTGGTTTTCAACGAATTTGGAGATGATCCAAATAATTTGATTTTGGACCGGCCTCCCGCTCTGCGGGCCATCCCCCTGCTAGAATTCTTCCTAAGCCAAGCGTCAAGAACAGATTTGCCCCCTTGCTTCTCCCCCATGATGGTGCACCCCTTGTTGCTCTTTAATCGGGCGTTGGGAAAATTCCTTCAGGCCGGAAATCCCGGAACTTCCAAATAGTTAAAAAGGTTTTGCAGCCTTTTCTTTAGGTCGGGAGGGATGTAATAGAGCAATCGCCCGTCCAGGGCCTGGAGGACCTGGGTTTCTTCTCCGGTGGCCAGGAGCTTGCGGTCTCTCTTGCGGAGAACTTCGAATTGAAAAGTGAGGGCGGCCTTGGTGGGCTTTAACACTGTTGTGCGGATGATGATCTCTTCGTCGAGACGGGCGGGCTCTTTGTAGGAGCACTTCAAATCCACGACCGGGGCGATGTAACCCATCTGGGCGAAGTCCTGGGGCTGGAGCTGAAACTTTCTTAAGAGGGCCATCCGCCCCGCTTCGAACCAGGCGATGTAGTGGCCATGCCAGACGACCCCCCAGGAGTCCACTTCGTTGAACCGGACCCGGATTTCAGTTTCTTCGTATTTCATAAGGGCGTCACCGTAGGGGCGGTTCGCGAACCGCCCCTACATTCATTCTCTGTACGCCATGCGCTCTGCTCTATGCTCTATTCGCTTTTACAAAGTCGGCCAGCGCGTTCACCGACCGGAAGACCTTCTTTCCCACCTCGGAATCGGGGATAAAGACGTTGTAGGTTTTCTCCAGGGCCACGACCAACTCCAGGGCGTCGATTGAATCCAGCCCCAACCCGTCGCCGAAAAGGGGCGCGTCGTCTTGGATATCCCCGGGGCCGATCTCTTCCAGCTTCAAGGTGTTGATGATCAGCTTCTTGAGTTCCAGAACCAAATCCTCAGCCATTCCTCCTCCGATAAAGACGCAAAGAGCAGAGAGCAGAGAGCATAGGGCATAGAGCAGAACCCAAAACGAAGAAATTCTTTTTCCACGCTATGCTCTTTGCTCTATGCGCTTTGCCTATTTTATACCATTCCCCCGTCCACGCAAATGACCTGCCCGGTGATGTAGGATGCCTCCTCGGAGGCCAGGAAGAGAACGAGGGAAGCCACCTCTTCCGGGCTGCCGAATCTTTTCAGGGGAATCAATCCTAAGAACTCTTTTCTCACCTTGTCGTCGAGTTTCTCGATCATCCCCGTCTGGATGATCCCGGGGCAGACGGCGTTGACCAGGATCCCCAGAGAACCCACCTCCCGGGCCAGGGACTTGGTCAGACTTACCACCCCGCCCTTGGAGGCTGCATAGTTGGTCTGGCCCGCCCTCCCGGTGATCGCGCTGGGGGAGACCAAGTTGATGATCCTTCCCCGTCTTTTGGAAATCATGGGTCGGAGCGCCGCCCGGCAGCAGTAGAAAGTCCCCTTCAGGTTGGTTTCGATGACCGAGTCCCAATCTCCGTCCGACATGAGCATTAGGGGAGTATCCCGGATGATCCCGGCATTGTTGACCAGCACATCGAGACCGCCGAAACGGTCCGGGATCTCCTTGAACATCCGGTCAACATCTTCTTTGCGGGTGATGTCCGCTCGCAGGGAACCCCCTTTTCCCCCCGCCTTCTGAACCTCCATTTCCACCTTCCGGGCGGCCTCTTCGTCGTGACCGTAATTGATGACCACTCGCGCCCCCATCTCCCCGAAGGCCAGGGAGATCGCCCGGCCGATTCCCCGCGACCCGCCGGTGACCAGAACCACCTGATCTTGGAAGTTCATAATCTTCCCTTTGCTTTCTGGAATAAAGATTCCAAGGGCCTCGGGGTCAAGGGGGCACGGAAAACCCTTGAACCCTGGAATCCTCGGACCCTTTTTTTATGATCTCTTCTGCCGTGATCACATTGGCCGTCCGGTTCACCCACCTCACCATCTGGGTGAGCACGTTTCCGGGACCGACCTCGATGAAGGTGTCAACCCCCTCCTCGGTCATCCGCAGCAGGACTTTCTGCCAGTAATTGGGGCGGCAGTACTGTAAGGTCAGCTCCTCCCGGATCTCCTCCGGGGTGCGCAGATACTCTCCCCTCAGGTAACTGAGGACCGGAAAGCTCGGCGCTTGCACCTCCCACCCGGAAATCTCCCGGGTGAAGGCCCGGGAGGCATTTTCCATCAAGGGAGTGTGGATGGCCCACCCGATGGGCATCCGCCTGACCATCAGCGCCCCTCTTACGACGCAGAGACGGATCGCCTTCTCTACGTCTTCTTCCCGCCCGGAGATAACCACCTGGTGGGAAGTGTTGACCGAGGCAACGTAGGCCTGGGTCACCTCCCGGCAGACTTCGCGGACTTCCTTTTCCGAAAGCCCGATGACTGCGGCCATGGCGCCCTGCTGTTTCAGTCCTTCGGCAGACATTTTCTCCGCGGCGATGATCACCCCCTCCAGCCCCTGGTCAAAGGTGAGGGAACCGGCGGCCACCAGAGCGGAAAAGATTCCCAGGCTGAAACCGCTGGCCATCCTGGGGACAGGGCTCATTTTCTTCAAAAGCAAGGCATAGGCGCAGTTGGTCACATGGACAGCCACCTGGGCGTTGAAATCCAGGAAAAGTTCTTCTTCCGGACCCTGGAGGCAGAGCTCGAAGAGATCAAAATCCAGGACCCGACTGGCCTGCCGGAAAACCTCTCTGGCTTCCGGAAAAGGGGCTAGTGGCTCCACCATTCCCACGGATTGAGACCCCTGGCCGGGAAAGAGGAAAGCCGTCTCAGGCAAGGATTCCTCCCTTGGCCTTTCCCCGGTCCCGCATGATCTTCATATGTTCCCACAGGGGGCCCTTAACCCCGATTTTTCTCAGCTTCGACTGGAGGCGGAGAGAAACGTTAATGCTCAAGCCCGGAAGGATCCAGTTGGGGTGATGGGCGGCCCACCGCCGGGCGACTTCCACAACCCGGTCCTTCACCGCCGGCGCGAGATAGAAGAGGGGTTCCAGAAAATCGGTTCCCGGGTCCAGCAGACCTTCCGCTTCCGCCTGCCGGGCCAGACCTGTGCCGGGGAAGATCCGCAGGCCGACCATGGCAACCACGGCGGTGGGGGAAATTTCCTCCATGAGCCGAAAAGTCTCCTCCATCGTCTCTTCTGTTTCCCCCGGTCCTCCCAGGGACAGGCTGTGGCAGACTTCCAACCCGGCCTCCCGGGCGGCTCGGGTGGCCTGCCGAATCTCGTCGGGGGTAAAATGCTTTCCCAGCCTTGCCAGGACCTGAGAGGAGCCTGAATCGGTTCCGAATTCTACCCCCGTGCAGCCGGCCCTCTTCATATCCTCGGCCAAGGGCCGGCTGAAAGACGCCGGATGGGCATAGCAGCTCCACTCCAGGGAGCTGCCCCTTTCCCTGAAAGCGCGGCATACCGCCCGGGCGTGGTCCTCCGGGAAATTGAAGATGTTGTCCACGATGAATACGTTTTTCACTCCCTGCCGGAGGAGCGCTTCACCCTCCTCCGCAACTTTCTGGGGGGAACGAAGGCGGACGGCTTTCCCTTCGATCAGGGGGTAGGTGCAGTAGATGCAGGAGAAGGGGCATCCCCTCTTGGTCTGAAGGTTGCCCATGCCTCCCTTGGCAAAGTAATTCTTCAGGTCCAGGCCGTTCCAGTCCGGCGGCGGGAGGCGACCCAAATCTTGAATGCAGGCTGGGCCGGCAAAGTCTTTCCCCCCCCTGGAAATGAAACCCGTGACCGATGAAGAGAGTGAACCGGGGAGGCCGTTCAGGATCCTGGGAAATGCCTCTTCCCCTTCCCCAGCAATTCCCCCATCTGCTTCCAGGAAATTCAAAATGGCCGCGGGCATGAGGGTGAATCCCGATCCCCCCAGAAAAACGGGAGCGGGGGAAAAAAGCCGGCAGCGCTGGATGACTTTCTTGAAGAAGGGAAGGTAGGAAACGGATTCCGGGTAGGCCACGTTGTCGATATTCCTAAGGGAGAGACCTATTCCCTGCGGAGAAAAGCCGCAGATGGCATTTTCCAGGGCCTCCTCCATGTTTTCTTCGAAGCAGAGGTCCAGGCACCGGACTTCGTGCCCGGCTGATTTCAGGGCCGAGGAGAGAAAAGCCAGACCCAGGGGAGCGACAGGATCAGGCAGCATTTCGATGTTGGGGGAAATGAGAAG
>LJUR01000025.1 GCA_001304105.1 Deltaproteobacteria bacterium SM23_61 | reverse complement strand
GGGGGGGCGGCTGGTCAATAGAAAGAAGGAAGCCTTTTTTGAGGGGAAACTCCTGCGGGATACCATTGTCCGGGCCATCTGGAGAGAAGTTCGCGCGGGGCAGGGGACACCCCATGGGGGGGTATATATCGACCTGGTCCATTCCACCAAGAGCCGGCAAGATCTGACCCGGGCACTGGAAAAGTGGCAGCCCAATCAATTCCATTACCTCAAGGACATGGGCTTCGACTTGAGGGAAACCCTGGTAGAGGTCGCCCCCCATGCCCATTACACCCTGGGAGGAGTGGCCATCGATGAAGAAGCTCGGACCACGGTACCGGGGCTCTTTGCCGCCGGAGAGGTGGCGGGGAATCTCCACGGGGCGAACCGGGTTTCGGGCAATGCCCTGGCGGAGACGCAGGTCTTTGGCGCCCTGGCCGGGGCATCGGCCGCAGGGTGGGCCAAAGAGAAAGATTTTGCCGAAAGCCCGGATGAGCCGGAGGAAGGGCAGCAAACCGAAGCTCTTCTTGAGAGGATGGGGCAGAATAAGGAGAGAAGCCTCCGGCCCTTCCAAGTGCGGGAAAAGCTGCAAAGAATCATGTGGGATCTGTGCGGGGTGGAAAGAGAGGGCGAGGGCCTTGTGCAGGGGCTGCGGGAACTGGAAAGGGTAGAACAGGACATGATCCCCCGGATGGCGTTTGCGGCACCCGTGGGGGGCGGCCCTTTCGGCGCTTATCCCCGGGAGGTGCAGGATGCTCTGGAGGTCAGGATGATGGTCACGGTGGGAAAGCTGGTCCTGGCCTCGGCGCTTTTCCGGAAAGAAACCCGCGGGCATCATATGCGCACCGATTATCCTTCGCCTTCCAGGGAGCCGGTGCACACCCTGGTAGCGCGAGGGAAGGATCCCTGGACAAAAGAAGTGAAGAGAAGGGAGCCGCGGGGATGAGCAGGGCGATCAGAATCTCCATGGGCCGCAGGAACCCTTCCGTCGACAATGCCGTCCGATATCAGGATTATGAAATCCAAGCCGGCCGGGCCATGACTGTAGGTAAGGCTGAACGGGAAAATTGTCCGGGGCTGCGCCACCCTTCTTCATCCCGGAAGGACCTACCGGATCGAGGCCGCCCGCCCGGAGGCCGTCATCCGGGACTTGGTCTTCGATTTTGATGCCTGAAGCTCACCATCGGCCCGGAGAGGGGCAATTCTTTGTTCCTGGATGATGAATTTCTCTTGCGGGGATAGAAGGGTCATGTTAGAAAAAAACTTATGCCTAAACACGGAGAGCAAAGCTGACCCGCGTTCCCTTCCTCGCCCAGCAGGAGACATTTTGCTTTTTCTCGCACGCTATGACTCGTGAAGAACGAAAGATCGTCGCCCTTACCGGCTGGTCCCATGCCTTAACCCACGGTTATCTCTTGGTCTTTCCCGCCGTTCTGCTTCTCCTGAAGGAAGAGTTTTCCATGGGGTACCTCGGACTCGGGGTGATCGGCAACATCATGACCTTTTCCTACGGGCTGGGAGCCCTTCCGGGGGGGATGATCTACAACCGCTTTGGACCCAAAAGACTCTACCTCCTCTGTTTCCTGGGATCCGCAGGGGCGTCCCTGCTGATCGCCGCTTCTCCGGGTCTGATTCTTTTCACCGCGGGGCTGGCGGTCCTGGGAGCCCTCGGGAGCGTCTACCACCCGATGGCCAATTCGCTGCTCACCTCAAAGATCAAAAACTACGGGATCGCCCTCGGCATTCATGGGGCGGCGGGAAATCTGGGATTGGCCGTCGCTCCCATCCTGGCCGCGCTGATCGGCTCCCGATGGGGATGGAGGTGGGCTTACCTGCTGTTCGCGGTCCCCGGAATCATCCTGGCCGTCTGGTCGATCTTCATCGACATGGAGGTGGAAAGGAAAGAAAAAAAGTCGCCGCCGGCCGGCGCGAAAACCACCCCGCCGTCCGGCATCGCCTTCTGGGCCTATTTTTCCCTACCCCTGGTTATCATCTATCTCCTGAATATGTTCAACAGTTTCTGCTACCACGGAGCGACAATATTTTTGCCCACCTACATGGCCAAGCATATTTCCATCCGGGTTTTTTCCTGGGACAGCGTGGCCATCGGGGGGATGTTTTCGGGGATCGCTCTGTGCACGGGGGTTTTTGGGCAGTACATGGGAGGGGTCTTGGGGCAGAAGCCCAACCTGGAGCGAAACTTCCTGATCCTCTGCGCGGCCGGACTTCCTTTCATCCTGGCCATGGCCTTCACCCGGGATCTTCTCCTGATCGGGGCCGCCCTGGTATATTTTTTCTTCAATTTTGCCCTCCAGCCGACGACCAACATCCTCCTGGCGCGGAGGACGACCGTACCGATGCGGGGCACGGCTTTCGGAATCTTCTTTTTTGCCGCTTTCGGCCTCGGTTCGCTTGCTTCGAGTTTTTCGGGATATATTGCCGAGCAATTTGGTCTACCCTGGGTTTTTGTCGGATTGAGCTTCACCACCGTCATCCTGATTGCCCTGGCCTATTTCCTCCTGAAAATCAAGGATCGAGGAATTGTTTAGCCACAGAGGACACAGGGAAAGGGATCCTGGGCCGTCTTTCCAAGATGCGAAAGCGGAACGGCGAGAAATTCCCATTTCATCCAAGGAAAGGAGATAGAAAATGATCACCGGAATCGACCATGTCCACTTCATCTGCGGGGATGTGGAAAAAACAGTGAAGTACTTCGAAGAAGTATTCGACGGAAAGATCGAATCGCGGGGGGAAATTCGGGGGTTTCCCATGGTGCGCCTGCATGCCTTCGGAGTTCCCATCAATATCATGGGGACCGACCCCCAGGCAGGAACGCTGGTGGCGGGCAAGGGAAGCCGGGGGCTGGACCATTTCGGCTTCCGGGTCAAAGACCTGGAAAAGACCGTGGAGGATCTCAAGAAACGGGGCGCCAAGTTCAGCATCGGCCCCACAGCGGGTTCCGGGGGCGTGAAATATGCCTTTCTCGAGGGACCGGAGGGGATCCGCATCGAGCTGGTGGATCGAGGCTGAGCCTCTCCTGGGGGCTTGGCAAGAAGAAAAGATTTTTCTCTCGCTCGCTTCACCCATAAAAATCTTGACTTCCCTCGATGCTCGAATATACTGAATAGGATTTGATGCTCAAGCATTAACCCCCTCTCCCAGGGGATTCTCGCAAGATGTCGAAATCTAACCTGATTCATGTAAAGTCGGGCGCGGGAATCAATCGAAAAGAAGAAAGTGGAATGAGTCCAGACAAGAAACGTTTGTGCGCGGAGGTTGAAGCGCTGGCCGGTGATTTATACAAGGTCAGCGAATTCCTGTACAACAACCCGGAAATCGGATACCAGGAATTCAAGGCCTGCGAATTTCTGTGCCGCTTCATGGAGGAGCGCGGGTTCAAGTCGGAGAGAGGCACCGGGGGCGTACAGACGGCCTTCCTGGCCCGCCCCGCGACCCGGCTCAAACGCCGTCCCTGCGTGGCTTTCCTGGCGGAGTACGACGCCCTTCCGGGAGTGGGCCACGGGTGCGGCCATAACTTGATCGCCGCAGCCAGCGTGGGCGCGTCCCTGGCCCTGAGCCGCTGTATGGACGGCCTTACCGGTACGCTGGCGCTGGTGGGGACCCCGGCGGAAGAAGGGGGAGGGGGCAAGATCCTTCTCGCCGAGGCCAGAGTTTTTTCGGAGATGGACGCGGCCATGATGTGCCACCCCGGCCGGCTCAACCGGCCGGGGGAAGAGATGTTCGGGCGGGTCAAGTTCAAGGCGGAATTCTTCGGGCAGGCGGCCCATGCTTCCGTTTCCCCCGACCGGGGGATCAATGCCCTGGACGCCATGGTGGCGGCCTACAACAATATCAGCATGCTGCGCCAGCAGATCCGGCCCGATGCCCGGATTCACGGGATCATCACCCACGGGGGAGACGCGCCAAATATCATCCCTCAATACACGGCCGGACTCTTCTACGTGCGGGCGGCCACGCGCAAATACCGGGACGAGATTTATCAAAAGGTCGAAAAATGTATGGAAGCGGCCGCGGTGGCCACGGGGGCCGGTTATAAGATCGAAATCGGCCAGCCGACCTTCGACCCGATCAAGAGGAATCCACCGCTGGAAGCGGCTGCCCGGGCGAACATGGAAGCCCTGGGAATTTCCCTGGACCCGGATGACGGCCGCCGCGGGTCCTCGGACATCGGGAACCTCAGCTTTTTTCTTCCGGCGATCCATCCTTCCGTGGCCATCGTGGACCCCGAAGTGCCCGGGCATTCGCAGGTCTTTGCCGAAGCCACGATGAGCCCCCGGGGAAAGGACGCCCTGCTGAAGGCCGCCAAGTTCCTGGCCATGACGGGGTACGACTTCCTGGCCTCGGCGGAATTGAGAGAGAAGGTTAAGGAAGCTTTCAACCAAAAAGAATAAGGAAGTATTTTTATCCACAAAGGAGGGAAAGATGAAAAAGCACAGCTTCTTCGGTTTCGTCCTCGCCTTTCTTGCGGCGATTCTTCTCATCCCCCAGGCCGGCCTGGCCGAGAAACCCCTGATCATCGGCTTCGAAGGGGACGCGGCCACCCTGGACCCGCACGGGCGGAACGAGACCACGACCACCACGATTCAGCGGCACGTTTACGAGCAGTTGATCAGCCTGGATGCCAGCCTGAAAATCCAGCCCGATCTGGCTGAAAGCTGGAAGCTCATCGATGACAACACCTGGGAATTCAAGCTGCGCAAAGGGGTGAAGTTCCAGAACGGCGAGCCCTTCAACGCCGCGGCGGCAAAATATTCCCTGGAGCGCTGCAAGACCCATCCCAAGAGCCAGTACAAGTATATGGTCCCGGATTACAAAGAAATCGTGCCGGTGGACGACCATACCCTCCGTTTCGTGACCAAGTCCCCCACGCCCGAGCTCTTGATCATGTTGGAATCGGTTTCCATGGTTCCCCCCAAGTACTTCCAGGAATGGGACAAGAAAGATTACTCCCATTTGACCCGCAACATGGTGGGGACCGGCCCTTACAAATTCGTCGAATGGGTGAAGGACGATCACATTACCCTGGTGCGCAATGAAAACTGGCATCGGAGCCCCAAGCCTGATTGGGAGAAAGTCATCCTCCGGCCCATCCCGGAAAACGCCACCCGGGTAGCGGCTTTGATCACCGGAGAAATCGATGCCTGCTGGGGCGTGTCCATTCCGGACATTCCACGGGTGGAGAAGAACAAAAACACCTACGTGAGCCGGGTCCCCAGCCAGCGGGTGATCTATGTGATGTGCGATGTTTATGCGGAAAAAGGGGGTCCGCCCCCCAAGGATAATCCCGGGCTCCCTGCGGGGAAGCCGAATCCTTTCAAGGATATCCGGGTTCGCAAGGCCATCGCCCACGCCATCAACGTGGATGACATCATTAAGTACGTCATGGAAGGAAGCGCCTACCCCGCATCCCAGATGGTGAGCTCCCACGCCACCGGTTACAACCCCAATGTAAAACGGCCCAAGTACGATCCGGCCCTGGCCAAGAAACTTCTGGCCGATGCGGGCTATCCCAACGGGTTTGAATCCAATATTGACACGCCCAACGACCGCTACATCAACGACCAGCAGGTGACCGAAGCGATCGCCGCTCAGCTGGCCAAGGTCGGGATTCGCCTGAAGGTGATCGCCACCCCCAAGGCGGTCTTTTTCCCCAAAGTGGACCGCTATGAATCCCCCTTCTTCCTGGCCGGGTGGGGAACGCTCTCCTGGCAGGGCACCACGAACGGCTTTTTCCGGGAGAAAAGGGGGTCCTACGGCCGGACCAACCGGGGCCGATTCAAGGACGCGGAGCTGGAGAAAAAGATGGACGTGGCCAACAGCACCATGGACGAGGCCAAGCGGGAGAAGCTGCGGAATGAGATTTCCGAGAAGATCTACGCCACCTACTATGTAATCCCCCTGTACTACCAGGAGAACGTGTTTGGCTTCTCCAACAGGATTAAAGGCGGCAAAGCGCGGGTGGATGAAAGACTCTTCGCCCACGAGCTGAAAAAGGCGAAATAGAAAGCTTATTCTGGGGGGCTGTCCGGTCTCCCCCGGATGGAAGGAAAAGGGAAAGATAGAATAGGGGCGACCCGGCGGGTCGCCCCTACGGTTATACGGACAGGGCGAGGGCTATGGGGCTTTACATCCTGCGGCGCTTTTACCAGGCGTTCATTGTTTTTTTCGTGCTGACCGGCATCGTGTTTTCCATTCTGCACATTTCCGGGGACCCGCTGGCCCTGCTCATGCCGCCCGACGCCCCCCCGAACGATGTGGAGGATATGCGGCGGACACTCGGATTGGATAAGCCCCTCGTCGTCCAGTATGGCCTTTTCCTGAAGAACGCCGTCCAGGGAAACCTGGGAGTCAGCTACCACCACGGCCAGCCGGCTTTGAAACTGGTCCTGGAGCGCCTGCCCGCCTCCCTGGAGCTGGTGGTCACCACGATCCTGATCAGTTTGATCCTGGCCGTTCCCATCGGGGTCCTGGCAGCATCGAAGCGGGGGACTTCCCTCGACCGGGCCAGCCTGCTCGGCTCCCTGATCGGCATCTCCGCCCCCCCTTTCTGGATCGGAATCGCCTTCATCCTCGTATTTTCGGTGGAACTCCAATGGTTTCCCTCTTCCGGCAGGGGAACCTGGGCCCACCTGGTTCTGCCGGCCACTTCGCTGGCCCTTTACCGGCTGGCCCTCTTCATCCGGCTGGTCCGGGCGGGGATGCTGGACGTGATGACCATGGATTTCATCCGCACCGCCCGCTCCAAGGGGGTGAGCGAGAAGAAGGTCGTCTACAAGCATGCCCTGAAGAACACCCTGATTCCTTTCGTAACCATCGCCGGCATGCAGATGGGCTCTCTGCTGGCCGGGGCCATCGTGACCGAGAAAGTCTTTGCCTGGCCGGGGATGGGCCGGCTCTTCCTGGAGGCCATCGGAGTGATGGACTTCCCGGTGATCATCGCCTGGGCGCTGGTTACGGCGACGATATTCTTATCCTTGAATTTAATTGTAGATATCATCTACGTCTACCTGGACCCGAGGATCCGGCACGAAAAATGAGCGTTTCCACCGCATCCCAGACCATTCAGAACATGCCTTGCGAAGAGCCCTACAGCCCGCCCAGGGCCCGTTTCTTGGGCTTCGAGTATATCCCTGCCGAGCGCCAGCTTCTGCATTCCTTCCTGAGCAACAGGCTGGTTCTGGGCGCCCTGGCAATGCTACTGCTGCTCGTATTCATGGCCATCTTCGCAAATTGGGTCGCTCCGGTCGATCCCCTCGAGCAGACGCTGAGAGCCCGCCTCAAACCGCCGGCCTGGCAGGATCGGGGAATGAGCCCCTATTACCTGGGGACCGACCGTCTGGGCCGGGACGTCCTGTCCAATATCATCTTCGGGCTGCGCATTTCCCTTTTGGTCGGGTTTTTCAGCGTGGGCATTTCCATGCTCATCGGGCTGACTTTGGGGTTGACCGCCGGCTACAAACGCGGGTTCTGGGAGACCTTCATCATGCGGGCGGTGGACGTGCAGCTGTCCCTTCCCCTCATCATGGTGGCCCTCTGCTTCATGGTCATCTTCGGCCAGGGGCTGTGGAAGATGATCATCGTCCTGGCCATCACCGGCTGGGCGGAATACGCGAGGACCGTCCGGGGCACCGTCCTTTCCATCCGGGAAAAGGAATATGTAGAATCGGCCCATGCCCTGGGTTTCGGCCCCTGGACCATCATGACCAAGTATCTCCTGATCAATGCCATCACCCCGGTGCTGGTCCTTTCCGCCGTGCAGGTTCCCCGGGTGATCATCCTGGAAGCGACCCTGAGCTTTCTCGGTTTGGGGGTTCCGGTGACCACCCCTTCCATCGGCCTGGCCATCGCCCGGGGCTACCAGGTCCTTTTCTCCGGGAGCTGGTGGGCTTCCATCTTTCCCGGCCTTGCGCTCATGCTCCTGGTGGCCTGCATCAATATCCTGGCCGATTGGCTCCGCGACGCGCTGGAGCCGAGATCGAGGGAGCAAGTCTGATATGAGCCGCCTGCTCACGGTCAACGACCTGAAAATCTATTTTCACATCCTGGCCGGAACCGTCCGGGCGGTGGACGGAGTGGATTTTCACATCGACCGGGGAGAGACCCTGGGAGTCGTGGGAGAGTCGGGCTGCGGCAAGAGCGTCAGCGCCATGGCCCTCCTACAGCTGATTCCCATGCCGCCGGGGGAGCTCGTGAGCGGGACCACCGAGTTTGAAGGGGGCGACCTATTGCGGTTGGACACCGGCCAGATCCGCAAAGTCCGGGGGAACCGAATCTCCATGATTTTCCAGGAGCCCATGACTTCCCTCAACCCGGTCTTCACCATCGGCAACCAGATCCAGGAGGCCATCTTCCTTCACCAGAGGCTGGATTCCCAAGGGGCCGAGGAAAAGGCCGTGGAGATGCTCGACCTGGTGGGTATTCCCGATCCCCGAAGGAGGGTGAACGAATACCCCCACCAGCTCAGCGGGGGCATGCGCCAGCGGGTCATGATCGCCATGGCCCTCTCCTGCAACCCGGCGCTGCTCATCGCCGACGAGCCCACCACGGCCCTGGACGTGACCGTGCAGGCCCAGATCCTGGAGCTGATGCTCGACCTGCAGAAGAAAATCAACATGAGCATCATGATCATCACCCACAACCTGGGGGTCATCGCCGAGGTGGCCAACCGGGTCATCGTCATGTACTGCGGGAAAATCGTGGAGTCCGCCGATGTGCGGGCCATTTTTCATAATCCCCTCCATCCCTACACCCGGCAGCTCCTGGCCTCCGTACCCCACCTGGGTCTGAGCCAGACCCGGCTCCAGGAGATTCCCGGCGTGGTCCCCAATCTCTACAATCTTCCCCCGGGTTGCGATTTTCATCCCCGCTGCGCGGAGGCCGCGGAGAGCTGCAAACTGCGGCGCCCGGAATTGAAGGAAATGGAACCCGGCCACTGGGTGGCCTGCGGACGGGCCGCCGGGAGGGCAGCATGAACGACGGATTCCTCCTGAGCGTGCAGGGCCTGAAAAAGCATTTCCTTCTCAAGCGCACCAAGCTTTTCGGACCCCGAGAACGGGTCTACGCGGTGGACGGGGTGAGCTTTGAAATTCGAAAAGGAGAAACCCTCGGCCTGGTGGGCGAATCGGGGTGCGGCAAGTCCACGCTGGGCCGGACCATCCTCCACCTGATCGAGCCCACGGCCGGGAGGATCCACTTCGAAGGGAAGGACATAACCCGGCTGACAACCGCCGAATTGAAGCCCCTCCGGGCCCAGATGCAGATCATCTTCCAGGACCCCTACTCGTCGCTGAATCCACGCCTCACCGTGGAGCACATCGTCGGAGACGCGGTGAAAACCCACGGCCTGGCCGGGGGCAACGAGGTGCCGGACCGGGTGGCGGCCATGCTGGACAAGGTGGGCATCCACCGGGAGAAGATGAGGTGCTTTCCCCACGAGTTTTCCGGAGGGCAGCGCCAGCGGATCGGCATCGCCCGGGCGTTGATCCTGCAGCCCAAACTGATCATCTGCGACGAGCCGGTGAGCGCCCTGGATGTTTCCATCCAGGCCCAGGTGATCAACCTGCTGGGAGACCTGAAGAAGGAATTCCAGCTGTCCTATATCCTCATCGCCCACGACCTCTCCGTGGTCAACCACGTGAGCAACCGCATCGCGGTCATGTACTTGGGAAAGATCATCGAACTGACCACCAACAAGAAACTCCTCACCAAGCCTCTCCACCCCTATACCCAGGCGCTCATGTCCGCGGTGCCGGTCCTGGACCCGGACAAGAAAAAGAAACGGATCATCCTGAAGGGCGACGTTCCCAGCCCGGTCAATCCCCCCTCCGGCTGCCGCTTCCATCCCCGGTGTTTCAAGGCCATGGAGGTCTGTTCCCGGGTCGAACCCCTGTGGGCGGAAGTGGAACCCGAGCACTTCGCCATGTGCCACCTGTACGGGGCGTGCCAACCCCACTAAAATAGCAGAGAGCAAAGAGCATAGAGCATAGGGCAAGGGGCAACACACTTCCTGAACTGCCGCCAGGGCCGACATGAAGGTCGCCCCTTATCTAACTCTTTGAGTTCATTATTTCAATGCTGTCCAAATTAAATGGAGAGATTATCAGTGGGGGTTGAATTCTTTGGCTTTTCGGCCATGGTTTTCCATTCTCCATGGTCAGGTTGCCCGCGACTTGCTGTTCAATTGGCTCAGCCTGGTGCGAGCTATCAGCCTGTCGTCATTCCGGCGGAAGCCGGAATCCAGGCTTCTTTTAGCGGCATTCTGGATTCCCGCTTGCGCGGGAATGACGTATCAACACATTTCTGAAAAGGTAATTTGGACAAGATTTTCATTATTTTGGCTTTTTTTTCATCCCCATTTGATTCGAAAACCACGAACCACCTAAGATACCCTTAACGTACGCATCCAATATGCTTTTATAAAGAACAAACTTATAATCACGGTCTTCCAGCTTAAATTCAAGTTTTGGCTTTTGGCCGGGAGTAAAATCGGCCAAGACCGGAAACTTCTCACCACTAGTAACGATGTATGTGCACCGAGCTTTTGCCTTTTCAGTATCAATTTCATGAATTATTAGTGTTGAAGCACCACCATATATCCCCGGCCAGACACCCGTCCATTCGCCTATGAGGGCTTGTTTTTGCTCATCAGTTGTTTCTGCTGGCGCCTGGGCGGCAAAAACCACAAGCCATGCAGTAAATAAAATGGAAATGAAAGCAGCGGCGGTAGTCTTTCTCGTAGCCATTATCGTTCCCTCCTTTTATAAGAATGGAAATTTGGTTAATATCCATAAGAAAGAATTTTTAAAGAGGTAGAAAAGAAACGCTCCAAGGGATCTAAAATCCCCTTGGAGCCTTCGTATCGGTATTTTCCAGATCCTCCTTCTCATTATCTTCCCCAAAGGGTTAGGCCCAATTAAGGTCAGCGGGAAAAGCGGGAAAATAAATTACCGATAAATTTATAAGTGCATGAAATTTTTTAATTACTAAGGAATCCATTATAGTCTAAACATTAATTGGAAGACGTTGCCTTTTGTAAACCTCGAACTGGACTCCGGCTTTCGCCGGAGTGACGAACATTGGAAAGGCATGGTTCTTTGTTGTCATTCCGGCGGAAGCCGGAATCCAGGATCATGAAAACCGGTGAAAGAATTTTCTTGAAATTATGACCCCGCTGCTGTATAGCTGACCGTATAAACCATCCTAACCATCAGATTATTTTCGCTATCCCTAATCCCGGAAAAAATCCCGGATTCCAAACGGGTCAAAGGGATAAAAATGGGTCAAAGTTCGAGGCCTTCCATCCAGATTGACCTGAATGAATTCAAGCTCCATCTCCGTCTCAAGGACAGGGCTCAATTAACCCTGTATTTCAACTCCCCTTCCCGAAGATTTTATCTTTCCGTGATCGCCCTGGTCGTCAACGAGATGAAAAAATTGGGGAAAATCAAATCCATCCCCCTCCAGGAACACCTTGACGTCCTCGCTCTCCTCAATGAATCCGTCGGGGATGCAGCCGGCTCTTCGGATAAGGAAAATCTGCTGACGAGGGTTTATACGAAATGGAAGAACGCCCTTCCCAATCTGGAAGAAGCGCCTCTTTTCAAGGTGCTCGGGAAGAGAAAAGAAGAGGGGGATGGGGCCATCGGCAAAATCTATTCATTCACCGACGAAGAAAAGGACGGGTGGGCGAATCTATTTGATTACCTGGGAAGCGAAGAAAATGTGAGGCTGAAGTTCGCCATAGATAAGATCGGGGTCGGTTTGAATGAAATTTCAATTATCTTCGGAGATTTCCGGAACGGGGAGGCGTGGGACCAATTCGTTGCCGGCCTGAAAAAGGAAAAGAGAGAGAAAAAAGAATCTGCTCCGCTAGAAGAAACAGCTGCCCCCGGACCGCCCGCAGTTCCTTTCTCTGCGCCTCAAAAGCCGAAAATCCCCTGGCTTTCCAGGTATCGCTGGGTCATGCTGGTCGTCGTGATTGGGATTGTCGCAGTGGTGATCTGGAAAATATTTTTGAGCCCTGCCCCGATCGAGGTTGCATCCGTTGAAAGAATGAAGTTTCCCCTGCCGGAAAAACCCTCCATTGCCGTCCTTCCCTTTGTGAATCTCAGCAAGGACCCGGATCAGGAATATTTCACGGACGGCATGGCGGACGACCTGATCACGGACCTGTCCAAAATCCCCGATCTTTTGGTGATTGCCCGGAATTCGACTTTCACCTACAAAGGAAAGTCTCCAAAGGTCAAGCAGGTGGCCGAAGAGCTCGGTGTCCGCTATGTGTTGGAGGGGAGTGTGCGCCGGGCCGGCGATAAAATCCGTATTAATGCCCAGCTCATCGACGCCGTTACCGGCCATCATGTTTGGGCTGATCGATATGACGGCAGTATGAAGGATGTCTTCACCTTACAGGATCGAATCACCCGGAAGATTGTCTCTGCCCTAGCGGTAAAACTGACCGGGAACGAAAAACAGGGCATCGAGCAAAGGGGAACGAATCATGTAGAGGCCTATGACGCATTCTTACGAGGACGGATACATTACCTCAGAATGACACCGGATGATTTATCAAGAGCCATTCAGTCTTTCAAAAAAGCGATTGAGCTGGACCCGAACTATGGACGGGCATATGCGGCGCTGGCTTTAGCCTATTGGACGGGCACCTATGTTCCCGGCTTAAGAAAAGGGACGGGTGTTTCTTGGACTGAGGCCCGGTTGCGGGCGGGACAATATCTGAAACTGGCCATGAAGAATTCCACAGCCATTGCCCATCATGTCAATGGCTTAATGTATCTCCAGCGCCGTCAGCATGAAGAGGCGGTTTCGGAACTCGAACGGGCGCTTATCCTGGATCCAAACGATCCCTCCATCTATCAAGGAATGGGGTTGGTTTTAATTTTTAGCGGGAGACCGAAAGAGGCAGTCGATTTTCTCAACCGGGGGATGCGGCTCGATCCTCATAATCCAGCCCGCTATTTGGGTATGCTGGGCGCGGCGCAGTTTTGCATGGGCAACCTGGAAGAGGCGGCAAATTTGATTGAGAAGGCGATAGGAATAAACCCTGAGTTGACCGGAGTATCTTGTTGGCTTGCAGCCATCTATGGCCTGCTCGGCCGCGAGGAGGAGGCCAGCGCTGCCTTGAAAGCTCATTTAAAAGTCACGCGTTGGTCAGTCACCCCACCCCGATTGCCGCAAATCATCCATTTTTTCCCCTTCAAAGACCGCGGCGTTGCCGATCAATTTGCCGCAGGCCTGGTCAGGGCCGGGATACCGCGGCCGTCACCGGAATTTGTCCCCCCCTGCAAAGAGAAGCAACTGACCGGGGAGGAGATCAAGAAATTCCTCTTCGGTTCAAAGATAACGGGAATCACCTGGGATGGCCGGCAATGGTGGATTGAACGCAAGAAAGATGGCGAAACTACTTGGCGCGGGCCAGGGGCAATTTCTTCCGATACTGGTAAAAGTTGGATTGAAGGCGATTTGCTTTGCACCCAATTTCAAAAGAATTTTTGGGGCCTTGAATATTGTCTGACGGTCTTTAGAAACCCCGGCGGAACGTATGAAAGGAAAGATGAATATCTCAACTGCACTGACTTCGGATTTGCTACTTGGTCGAAAGTACGGTGAGCAATAAGGGATTATTTGCTTCAGGAGAAAGAAACAACGCCCGCCTATAGAACGTTCCACCTACCGAGTCGAGCATACAGGAACTAAGGAACTATTAAGAACTACTATTTGAAATCAAGCAACGTATCAGTTCAGCGGCGGCGAAACGCCGTCCGCTGAACTGGTTGTTAGCTGACCGTTTTTTTGCCGCCCTGCAAGAAACCCTCGAAGACGTTTATGCTACGATCAGGCGAGGTCGAAGCGATCAAGGTTCATCACCATGGTCCAGGCCGCCACGAAGTCCTGGACAAACTTCTTCTGCGCGTCCGTGCTTCCGTAGACCTCGGCCAGAGCGCGGAGCTGGGAGTTCGAACCGAAGATGAGATCGACACGGGTGCCGGTCCACTTGACTTCGCCGGTCTTGCGATCGCGCCCTTCAAAGATGTCCTTGGCGTCCGATACCGCCTTCCACTCCGTGCCCATGTCGAGCAGGTTCACGAAGAAGTCGTTGGTCAACGCCTCCGGCCGCTTGGTGAAGACGCCGTGTTGGGACTTGCCAAAATTCGCATTTAGCACGCGCATCCCGCCAACGAGGACCGTCATCTCCGGTGCGGTCAGCGTCAGCAATTGCGCCTTGTCAACCAGAAACGCCTCGGCCGGTACGGTGTATTGGCCCTTGAGGTAGTTGCGGAAGCCGTCCGCGATTGGTTCAAGCAGGGCGAAGGAGACCACATCGGTCTGCTCCTGCAAGGCGTCCATGCGTCCCGGCGTGAATGGAACCGTCACCTCGTGACCAGCCTTCTTCGCGGCTTGCTCGACGCCTGCACAACCAGCCAAAACGATCAGGTCGGCAAGCGAGACCTTCTTCCCCTTCTTCCCGCCGGATTGCGCGCCGTTGAACTCCTTCTGGATGCCCTCGAGGGCTTTGAGGACCTTCGCCAGCTCAGCCGGCTGGTTGGCTTCCCAATCCTTTTGCGGCGCAAGGCGAATACGCGCCCCGTTGGCACCGCCGCGCTTGTCGGAGCCGCGGAAGGTGGACGCCGACGCCCAGGCGGTCGAGACCAGTTGGGACACGGACAGCCCGGAAGCCAGGATCTTGCCCTTGAGGGAGGCAATGTCCTTCTCATCAATCAGCTTGTGATCGACCGCCGGGATGGGGTCTTGCCAGATGAGCTCTTCGGCAGGAACCTCCGGGCCGAGATAGCGTGCGCGCGGGCCCATGTCGCGGTGCGTCAGCTTGAACCACGCCCGGGCGAAGGCGTCCGCGAACTGATCGGGATTCTCCATGAAGCGCCGCGAGATCTTCTCGTAGACGGGGTCGAACCGCAGCGCGAGGTCCGTGGTCAGCATTGCGGGCGCGATGCGCTTCGACTTGTCGTGCGCATGCGGCACCGTACCGGCGCCCGCCCCGCCCTTCGGTCGCCACTGATGCGCACCGGCCGGGCTTTTGATCAGCTCCCATTCGAAGCCGAACAGGTTCCAGAAGAAGTTGCTGCTCCACTTGGTTGGCGTGGTGGTCCAGGTGACCTCCAGGCCGCTGCTGATCGTGTCACCGCCTTTGCCGGTGCCGAAGCTGCTCTTCCAGCCGAGGCCCTGCTCCTCAATGCCGGCCGCTTCCGGCTCAGGTCCTACATGGGACGCAGGCCCCGCGCCGTGGGTTTTGCCGAAGGCGTGACCCCCGGCGATGAGCGCAACCGTCTCTTCGTCGTTCATGGACATGCGCGCGAAAATCTCGCGGATATCCTTGCCCGCCGCGATCGGATCCGGGTTGCCGTTCGGGCCTTCCGGATTGACGTAGATCAGCCCCATCTGGACGGCAGCGAGCGGGTTCTCGAGGTCCCGCTCTCCGGAATAGCGCTTGTCGCCACCCAGCCAGGTCGTCTCGGCGCCCCAATAGACGTCCTGATCCGGCTCCCAGACGTCCTCGCGGCCGCCACCGAAACCGAAGGTCTTAAATCCCATCGTTTCCAGGGCGACGTTGCCAGCGAGGATCATCAGGTCCGCCCAGGAAATCTTCCGGCCGTACTTCTGCTTGATCGGCCAGAGCAGACGACGCGCTTTGTCCAGGTTGACGTTGTCCGGCCAACTGTTGAGCGGCGCGAAGCGCTGCTGGCCCCTGCCGCCGCCGCCGCGGCCGTCACCGGCGCGGTAGGTGCCGGCGCTATGCCACGCCATGCGAATAAACAAAGGCCCGTAGTGGCCGAAATCCGCCGGCCACCAGTCCTGCGAGTCGGTCATCAGCGCCGCGAGATCTTTCTTCACGGCCGCCAGGTCCAGGCTCTTGAACTCTTTGGCGTAGTTGAAGTCCTCGCCCATCGGGTTGGACTTGGAGGAATGCTGGTGCAGGATCTCGATCTTCAACTGGTTCGGCCACCATTCTCGGTTCGACGTGCCCCCGCCGGCTGTGCGTTTGTCAGCCCCGCCCGTTCCCGGGGACTTGCTTTCTTCATTCATAATAATTCCTCCTTTCCTCGTGTGAATTATTGGACAGTGCGACATATGAATAATAGTGTTCCGCTGCCCATCTAGCTAACAGGTATAATTCTTAATTACCCATAAAACCGCAAAACATATGATCCCTATTTATATTTCTTCTGGCAGCTAGGGCAGATCCCAAAAAAATCAAGGCGATGATGAATAATTTTGAAACCTGTTTCCTTTTTCAGTTCAGTGGTCATATCTGCCAAACCGCTAAGATCAGGATCAACGATTTTTTTGCATTTGATGCAAATGACATGAGGATGCGGATATGGTTTGTTGCCATCGTACCGATTGCTCCCTTCGGGGAATCCCAATTCCAGAACCTCGTTGAGTTCTTTGAGGAGGGTAACTGTTTTATACACAGTAGCAAGGCTTGTGGTTGGAAAATCCGATTTGACCTGTTCATAGATTCGTTCCACGGTTGGGTGTTCAATGCTGCAAACCAAAACCTTCAAAATCGCAATTCTCTGAGGGGTGACTCGGAATTGATGCGCTCTTAATTTTTTGAGCATGCTTTCGACGCGGCTTTTAGGCTCGATCATACTTTCTGAATCCGCCAACCCGATTTTCTCCACGGGCAGTTTAGGGAAAATGATTCCTATTTAAGAATATTTCCAGATAATGCTTTTGTCAACCATTTTTTGCAGCGCATGATGAAAAGTGAAGGTTGGAGATTCAAATGTTGAATGGATGGGTTAAAAATAAAAAGAACATTTCAGCAAGAAGTCAACAGAAGCCAGTTGAAGGAAGCGTGCCACTTAGGAAAATTGCCGGAACTCTTGCCTTTTTAAAGGAATGGATGTAGAAGAGGGGACGTAGGTTCAAACGCAACTTATAGAAACCGATCCAAATTACCCACTTCCTGAGAACTGGCATACCGGTTGACCAGCGAAGTGGTGACCCCCAAAAACCGCGCAACCGACGTCCAAAAATATCTGAATATTTGCTTTTGAAGCAACGTCCCCTCTTTCTGGCGAGGGCACTACCCCGATGGGCTGGAAGGTTAACTCGTCCATGATGGACCTACTTTTATGTCAACTAAGCTGCTGCATGATGCTGAAGACGTCGATGACGCCCCAGCGCTCGACGATCTTTCCTCCGGCAACGCGGAGAATGGCGAGGCCGGTCCACTGCACGCGCCTGCCGGTTGGAGCAATGCCCCGGAACTCGCCTCGGTGCACGCCGGCCGCTCTGAAGCGCAGCGCCACCTTGTCCCCTTCCGCCACCATATCCTCGATCGTCTCGTCGAGGTCGTGGAATGCCGCCCGAAAGGCAGCGATCACCGGCTTCACCGCCGCGGGGCCGGTGGGGTTGCCAGGCCGAGCGCTGTGGTCGATGTAGTCCGCAGCGAAGATCTGGTCTGCGACGGCCAGATTCCCTTGGTTGATAACTTCCTCGAAGTAACGCCGGGCCAGGGTCTTGCCCTCTTCCCCGCTCATATGGCCTCCTCTACAGAATAAAGTCCGAATTGTGGCGCATTGGGGTCCCGAAAAACCACCCTAGTAAACTCAGCTCCACTCGGGAAATGTTTTGGAAAGATCCTGCGTACCCCCCGGGTCGCATATATTACCGAAAAATCCCTGTAAAGAAGTCAACCGGACAAATGATCCTGCCCCCCCAAACCGTGGCGTTGTAGGTCTGCGCAAAGGCGCCGTTCACTCCCAATCCGAGCAGACACAGGGTCGCAAGAATACCCACTCGCCATCTTTTCATGATCTCCCCATCCATGGGCAATTGGTTATCGGGTGTGCCGATCCCGCCCGGTCCGCTTCGCCGCGCGGGCCGCACGGGCCGGGGTCTGTAGGTTTCTCAATAACGTGGCCAGAGTCCTGACGTCCTTCTCCCGCTCGATCCGATCCACAGCCTCGGCGATCCGCTCGGCATGGGCTATCGTCGTAACGGTGGTGGCAAGCTTGAGATATTTCCCGTGGATCTCCTCGAGGGTGAGGGGATTCTCCATCGTTCCCCTGGCATGATCCACGCGACGGGCGAGACGGCGTCCGTCTGTGGTGGTGACCTCGACGATGGAGGCGTACCGTTCGGGATAGGACTTCTCCAGCCCCGGATCGCCGACCATGCGGGTATTTGCGCTTAGCCGGGCCACCTCGGGATGCTTTTTCCGATCCTCCAGAATGTCGTCAATCATCACCTGACCGAACACCAGGGCCACCGGCAAGATGTACTGGGCGCAGTGGGACTTCAGCTCGTTCTTGTCGATCATGTGTTTGCCGGAGATTGGGAAGCGGAGGACGATCTCCTTCACGTCGGCGGGCTTCAGGGCATGTTCTAGCGCCAACGCCAGGAGCGCATCCAGACCGGGGTGAGTGAAAGAGCAACTGGAGTAGAGCTTGTAGGCAAATTCCGGAAGGTAGAAATGTTTCCCCCACTCGGCAAGTAGGGCCTCGGGATGCCGCTCGCCCGAGAAGGCAGTGAAGGCGTCATATTTACCTTCGAAGGGGGTGGGTGGACCACCAAATCCGAGCGAGGCGAGATACGTGGCGGTCGTCCCGTTCCGTGCGGCCAGGCCCGGATTGAAGGGTCGGGAATTCTCGGTATGGTCGCTCGCCCAGGCCAAGAGGCCCGAGGCCTGCTGCATGGCGAGCCCCAAGGCGACTTGGAACCGGGGGGCGTTGAGGCGAAAGAGATGGCCCGCGGCGGCTGCGGCCCCAAAAGCGCCGCAGATAGCGCTTGGGTGGAACCCGCGGTTGTACAGCGCCACGGGGCTTAGCGCGTAGCTTACCCGACAGGTGACCTCGATCCCCAGGATCATGGCTTCCAGAAAGCGGATGCCGCTGGCCCCCTCCTTTTCGGCCACGGCCAAGCTGGTCGGCACGACGACCGCCGGGGCATGAAGGATTCCGCCGACATGGTGGGGGTCGATGTCACAATAATACCCCAGCGTGCCATTGATCAACGCTGCATTCACACAGGATGTCTTGAAGCTTTGCCCCACCAGGCTGGATTCCGGGCGGCCGCCCAATTGCTTGGCAAAATCCACCAAGATGCGAGGCGCTGAGTACTTCCGGTTGGACGCAGCCAGCATCGCGCCTATCGTGTCAAGGAGGAGTGGCTTGGACTGGACGACAACCTGTTTGGGAACCTCACGTAATCGGAACCGATGCAGTCTCTGGGCGAGCTGAGTCGAGAAGAGAGCGCGACCTTTCATGCGGACACCTCACTGGAAGGGGTTGGGTGGTTCTTTTCTATGACCTAGCGTCCAACCCGTCAAGGGCATTTCTGAAGCCCAGCTTATCAGAGACAACCCCCCATCGGCGTCGGCGGACTCGTCGGGCACGATCGAGGTCATAATCATTTCTCGGACGGTGTACCGGTGCAGGATTGATGAGAACTCGCTTTTGGGCGAGGGGTAATATAGCGAAGGCGATATTGTGTGTCAAGGGGATTTTTAGGGGGCAGAATCGGAGGCTAAATAACGATCCCCCAATGCCATGAATCGTTCCACTCTACGCACCTGGCCAAAATTCAAGGAATGAAAAGTATTTCCAGAGCTCGACTCCCGATTGAAATCTGCACCACTTATCAAATTTTGTCACCTGAAGAGTGCAGGAAGGAGGTCTCAGGTTTTGGGAAAACGCGCCGCCGTTTGCCAGATTTATTGAGTACACCTACCTATACGTAACAAAATTAATTGATCCTTAGAGTGGCTAAGGTCATGATCTACCTGCTTTTTCTTGAAAAAAGAAAAAGGAGGAGACATGACTCAGGTTCAGCCGGCGAGTATCGAATCAGTCAGAAGTGAAACCGCAGCAGCGCATCAGCAGCATCTTGCACAATCCCCGATTGACCGTTTTCTGCATAAGCTCTCCCGCCTTGAGCTGCCCGCCAAAGAACACTTCGAGAGCTACCTGCGCCACAAGTGGCGCCTGAACCACAAGCCCAGCACCCTCCAGGGTTCGTTTGCAACGGTCAGGCTTTTTCTCGAGTTGTACGGAAAATCGGGCAAGAGAGATCTCTCAGAAATGGAGCGGGCCGACCTCGAGGCCTTCATCGAACACGTCCAGGATACCGGGTTAAAAATCTCCACGGTCCGGACGAAGCTAGCCTGCCTTATTGCCTTTTTCCATTTCCTGATTGAACAGGACATCATCTCCGGGAGCGTTCTGAAGCGGCCTATTAAGCTCAAGCTTCCCGAGGTCCTGCCCCGGGCCATGAATCCCGCCGATGTGAAAAAGCTTCTCTCTGTGATCGACGACATCCGGGATCGGGCGTTGATCCTTCTGCTCTTGCGCACGGGTATGCGGATAGGGGAAGCCTTGGGGCTTCGGTTGAACGATCTAGATTTGCGGGACAGAAAGGTCCGTCTCTTCCAGGGAGAGAAAAACAGCATGGGAAGAGTGGTTTATCTGAGTGAGGATGTGCTGTCAGCCTTAAAACGCTGGCTGCGTCAAAGGGATCAGAACAAAGAGTTTATCTTCTACGGAAACGGCAATAAGCCCATCTGTTACAGTACCGGGCGGAGCCGGTTCATGAGATGCATCCAGAAGGTCGGACTCGAACAAAAGGGCTACACCGTCCATTGTCTTCGTCATACCTTCGCCTCCGAGCTTCTCAATGCCGGCATGCGCCTAGAATGCCTCCAGCAACTCATGGGGCATCAGGATATCGAGGTCACCCGCCGCTATGCCCGGCTCACAGACCGGACCCGGGAGGAAGAGTATTTTCGCGCCATGGCGATTATCGAAAAGGGAGGAGTCGATGGAGAATACTGAGCTGATCCGGTACCGGAGAGCCTTGAAGAGAAAAAATTACTCGGCCCACACGCTCAAGAGCTACATGAATATCCTTGATCACTTCGTGAAATGGACTCCCATGCCTCTTTCGGAGGTGACCTCGAAGGAGATAGGCCTGTATGTGGATCATCTCCTCCAGAAAAGACGAACCCCCAAGACGATCACCTGCTACCTGCAAACGATCCGCCTCTTCTTTGAGTATCTCATCGATGCGGAGGGATTCCCTAGGGTCAATCCCGTCACCCGGATCTCCATTCGTCTCCCCAAGCCGCTGCCCCGGCACCTCAAGGACGACCAGGTCAGGAGACTCTTGGCCATCATCAGGGACGTCAGAGACCGGGCCATGTTCATGTTAATGCTCCGCTGCGGCCTGCGAGTGCAGGAGGTCGCTGATCTGACCGTGGATGCGGTAGACTATCAAAGGAAACAGATTTTTGTCTCTAAGGGAAAAGGAAGTAAGGATAGGCTCGTCTACGTGAG
>LJUR01000222.1 GCA_001304105.1 Deltaproteobacteria bacterium SM23_61 | reverse complement strand
CGCTTTCGTTGTCTTGGTCGCCGTCCTGCTTCTGAAACCCACCGGGCTTTTCGGATTCCGGGTCTACCGCGGTAAAATTTGAGATTCGATGAATCACCCCCTCCCAACCCTCCCCCCTCGAGGGGGAGGGCGAGGGTGGGGGGCGGAGTATAAATGGATTATCTCCTCCATATTTTCATCATGATCGCCATCTACGCGATCCTGGGGCTATCCTTTAACCTCATCCTGGGCTACACCGGCCTCATCGCCATGTGCCATGCGGCCTTCTTCGCCATCGGGGCCTATACTTCCGCGCTCCTGGGAACTCATTTCGGGACCCATTTCCTGATCGGGATCGCGGCGGGCATGGTGGTCAGCGGGGTCATCAGCCTGCTCGTGGCCATACCGGCCATCCGGGTGCGGGACGAGTACCTCATCGTGACCACCCTGGCCTTGCTGATGATCGTTTACACGGTTCTCATGAACTGGATCGACCTGACCCGGGGAGCGTCTGGTTTGAGCGGTATTCCCCGCCCGTCCCTTTTCGGATACCGGATTTCCAGCCCCATGGCCTTTATCCCCCTTATGTTCGGGTTTACCCTCCTGGTTTTTCTGGCCTGCTGGCGGATCGTCTATTCTCCTTTCGGGCGGGTTCTACGGGCGATCCGGGAGGACGAGGTGGCCACCGAATCCCTGGGAAAGGATGTGCGAGCATTCAAGATCTGGGTCTTCGTCACCGGCGGGGCCCTGGCGGCCATTGCCGGTAGCCTCTTCGCCCATTACATGACCTACATCAGCCCGGCGAACTTCACCATCAACGACACCATCCTGATCTTTGCCGTGGTCATCATCGGAGGAACGGCCAACGCCTGGGGGCCGGTTGTGGGGGCGATCATCCTGGTATCGGTGATGGAGGCTCTCCGCTTTATGGAGATCTCTCCGGTCATCGTGGGTTTCACCCGGCAGATCGCCTATGGAGCCATCCTGATTTTCTTCATGTGCTTCCGGCCCCATGGTTTCCTGGGAGAGTTTGCCGCTCGCCCCCCGAAAAATGGGGGGAAAAGAAATTTTTCCTTCCCCCGGGAAGAAGGAATTTCTCCCCGAGCGGATGAGCCGCGAAGAGCCCGTGAATTATTCCCCCAGGAGAGCGTTTCAAGACCTGCAGGGGCTCTTCTCAGGTTAAAAGGGGTCAACAAAAACTTCGGTGGGCTGAAAGCGGTTAACGATTGCACGCTGGATCTGGCCCAGGGAAAAATCGTGGGGCTCATCGGCCCCAACGGCGCTGGCAAGACCACTCTCTTCAATGTCGTCACCGGCTTTTATCCTCCGGATTCGGGGTCGGTGACTTTCTCGGAAAAGGACATCTCCAGCCTTCCTGCTCATCGCATTACCCACTTGGGGATTGCCCGCTCTTTTCAGGATCTGAGGCTTTTCCGCAACATGACCGTTCTGGATAACGTATTGGTGGCCCGGCCCAGGCAAACCGGCGAAAACCTATTCTGGATTTTCATTCGTCCCGGCAGCGTTTCCCGGGAAGAGAAGGAGAATCGGGAGAAGGCCATGGCTTTCCTTGAATTCGTGGGCTTGGCGGACCAGGCCGGAGAGCTGGCGGGTAATCTTTCTTTTGCGGAGCAGAAGCTCCTGAGCCTGGCCCGGCTCCTGGCCACGGAGGCCCGGCTGATCCTCCTGGATGAGCCTGCTTCGGGACTGGACTCCAAGGTCATGGAGAACCTCTTCCCGCTGGTCAAAGACCTGGTGAAGTTCGGCAAGACGATCTGCATCGTGGAGCATAACATGGAAGTCATCCGCTCGATGGTGGATGAGATCGTCTTCCTGAATGAAGGAAAGGTCCTGGCCCGGGGAACGCCGGAGCAGATCATGAAGGCCCCCGAGCTGGCGGAGATTTATTTCGGCGGATGATGATAACAGGGGGCAGGGTGCAGAGGGCAGGGGGCAGAAGGCAGGGTGTAGCGTGTAGGGTGTCGGGTATAGGGGGCAGGGAGCAAAGAGCAGGGAGCATAGAGAAATGATCAATGACCAATGACCATTGGTCATTGATCAATGGCCAACGACCAAAGGGCAACAAGCAACCAGTAACGAATAACGAATAACCGATATTCAATATGTGATATCCCCCGACTAAGATTTAAGGAAAAAACATGATTCTGGAAGTCAAGAATTTGGCGAGCGGGTACCACAACAAACGGGTGCTCCAGGAAATTTCCTTCGGCCTGGAGGACGGGGAAGTGGTGGGAACCATCGGCCACAACGGGGCCGGGAAGACGACGCTCCTGAAAACCCTGTTCGGACTCCTTCCCTGCTGGGAAGGGCAAGTCTTCTTCCGCAGCCGAGAGATTACCGGGAGAAAAGCCGAATCAAACGTGAAGGAGGGAATCTCCTACATGCCCCAGGGGCAGGGTCTCTTTCCTGACCTGACGGTGATGGAGAACCTGGAGATCAGCAATTTCTCCCTGGATCCGGAGACCCTGAAAAAGCGCTCCAGTCATGTCTTCGAGCTCTTCCCCATCCTGGACGAACGGAAGAAACAGAGGGCCGGCACCCTGAGCGGAGGGGAACAGCGCATGCTGGGGGTGGGGATCACCCTGATGCACGAGCCCACCCTCATGTTCCTGGACGAACCCTCCTTGGGGCTGGCTCCCCGAATCGTGGACCTAGTCATGGAAAACATTTCCAAGATCAACGAGCGTTTTAAGAACACCATCCTGCTCGTGGAACAGAACTTCGAACAGGTCAAACGGGTCGCCCAAAAAATCATGGTGATCAAGCTGGGCCAGATCGTCTTCTCCGGCGTGCTGGACCCCACCATGGACAAGCGGGAGTTGTGGAAATACTTTTAAATACTTTTTCACCGCAGAGAGCGGAGAGAAATTAAATGAAAAGGAATCATGGAATGATGGGTGGAAGGACCGGAATAATGGAATGATGGAATAATGGGTATAAGAGGAATTATTCAACCCAACATTCCAGTATTCCAATATTCCAATTTTTCTCTCTGTGATCTCTGTGGTTAAAAAGGGATTTTTATGAAAATCACCCGGGTCGAAGCAATCCCTTTCAAGATTCCCTACAAAACCCCCTTAAAATGGGGTCTTACGGGGTATCTGGAAGCGGCCGATCATGTTCTGGTCCGGGTCCACACCGATGCGGGGGTCGTCGGGGTGGCCGAGGCGACTCCCCGCCCGACGATCTACGGCGAATCCCAGGTCTCCATCCTTCATGCCATCCGGGAATGGTTTGCCCCCATGATCATCGGCATGGACCCGGGCCACACGGAGAAAGTCTGGACCAAGTTTGAATCCATCCATTGGAACCCCACGGCCAAGGGGGCGATCGACCTTGCGCTGTATGATGCGGTGGCCAGGGCCCGGGGGGTCCCCCTCTGGGAGATGCTGGGGGGGAATGCCGACCGCCTTCCGGTAAGCTGGATGCTGGGCATGCGTTCCATCCCCGAGATGGTTCAGGAAGCCGTGGAAATGCGGGGCAGAGGTTTCAGAGCTTTCAAAGTGAAAGTAGGAATCGATCCGGAGAAGGACGTTCAAGTCATCCAGGCTTTGCGGGAGAACCTGGGGGCTGAAGTTCTCCTGTATGCGGACGCCAACATGGCCTACTCCGTATCCACCGCCGTCCGAACCCTGCGGCGGATGGAAGGGCTCGGCCTGGCTTTCGTGGAAGAGCCGGTCCCCGCGTGGGATCAGAAGGGAAGGTTGAAAGTCGCCAAAGCCATCTCCATCCCCATCATGGGGGATGAGAGCGTCTTTACCCCCCATGACGTGGCCCGGGAAATCGAATTGGGAGCCATCGGGATCATCAGCATCAAGACCCCGCGCACGGGTTACACTCTATCCTTGAAGATCGTAAACATGGCGGAAACCGCCGGCATCCCCTGCCTCATGGGAACCCAGGCGGAGACCGGCGTGGGGACGCTAGCCAGCGCCCATTTCGGCGCGGCGCGCCGCAATGTCTCCTACCCCAGCGAGATCTCCTTTTTCCTCTCCCTGAAGGATGACCTGCTGGCTGAACCGATCGCTTTGGAAGAGGGCTTCATCAAACTTCCCAACCGTCCCGGGAACGGAGCCATATTGGATGATGAGAAGATAAGGAAATACAGAATGGATTAGCGCATGGCTCATAGCTCTTAGCAGCTTTTTTTGCCATGAGCTATCAGCTATGAGCTATGAGCTGGAAAGGGTTGTTTATGGATTTTGAACTATCCGCGGATTTGAAGAAGATTCAGGAGGAGACCCGTGCGTTCGTAAACCGGGAGATCCGTCCTCTGGTTCCGGAGATCGAAAAAAAGAAAAAATACCCCATCGAGATCGTCCGCCGGATGGCCCGGCAGGGGATCTACCGACTCCTCATCCCCAAAGAGTACGGGGGAGCCTACGAAACCGTAAAGGCGCTACCCATATGCGTAGCCCGGGAAGAATTGGGCCGGGGGCATAACTTTGCCGGGGCAAGCATCGCCACCCAGGGTTTGGGAAGTTATCCCTTGGTCCTCGCCGGATCGCCGGAAATCCGGGAGCGCTTCTTGCCAAAAGTAGCTGCCGGAGAAATCATTCCGTCCTTTGCTTTGACGGAGCCTGAAGCGGGCTCTGATGTGGGCAGCCTGCGGACCACGGCGATTCGGGAAGGAGACTCTTATCGTATCAACGGGACGAAGTGCTTTGCTTCCAATGCCGGGATTGCTCAATACATCATCCTATTTGCCAAGACCGATCCCTCCCTGGGAACGAAAGGGATCTCGGCCATCGTGGTTGAGGCGGGTACTCCCGGATTTAAAGTGACCAAACAGATGGAAATCCTGGCCGTGGATGTGGTGAATGAACTTCAATTTACAGACTGCCTCGTTTCCTGCCAGAACCTTTTGGGCGAGGAGGGGAAAGGGTTTATCATCGCCATGCAGACCCTGGACCTTCTGCGTTGTTCAGTGGGGGCTCATGCGGTGGGCATTGCCCAGGAGGCCTTCGATTTAGCCTTGGCGTATGCCAAAAAACGGGTCCAGTTCGGCAAACCCATCGCCCAGCACCAGGCGATTCAGATGAAACTGGCCAACATGGCCGTGGAGATCAGCTGCGGCCGGCTCCTGGTATACCAGGGCGCGCTGGCCAAGGACAACGAGCAGCCCGATGTCACCCTGAAATCCTCCATGGCCAAATACTACTGCACCGAGATGGCCCAGCGGGTGGTCGATCAAGCCGTCCAGATCCATGGAGGATATGGGGTGCTCATGGACGACTTCCCCATGGAACGGCTCTACCGCGAAGTGCGCGCCCCCCGGATTTACGAGGGAACTTCCGAGATCCAGCAGATCATCATCGCCAATCAGTTCGTGCGGGAGAAGAAAAAATAAGGAATTCGCAAGGCGTAAGTCGCAAGAGCGGAAGGGGCGAAAATTTTTAACTTCCAACGCCTTCACGCCTTGCGCCTTACGGTTTTTTTGAGGGGAGGAATGCATGCTTGCTGGGGATATAAAACGATTGATCGTCAGGGGAAAAATCTACGACTTGGGGCAGCCCTACTTTTCCGGCATGCCCCATCATCCCAACCACCCCCCCTTCGCTTTCGTTCTGACCAAGAAGCACGGGGACGTGATGTACCCCAACGAAGTGAGCGCCGCCAATTGCCTCTTCACCACCGGAGGGCATACGGGAACCCACCTGGATTCCCGTGGGCACGTTTCCCACAGGGGAAGAGTATACGGGAACCTGAAGGCCGAACGGGTGCAGAGTTACGGAGGAGGACTGAAGGGCGTGGGGATCGATACCACGCCCCCGGTGGTTCGTCGGGGAATTCTTCTGGATGTGGCCGGGGCCCTGGGGAAAAGAGTTCTTCCCAACGCCTTTCCCGTCGGGCGCCGGGAGCTGGAAGCCGCCGCCAAAAAGGAGAGGGTTACACTGAGATCCGGTGACGTGGTCCTCGTGCGGACCGGCTGGGCCAGGTACTGGAAAGATCCGGTCAAATTTGTGGCCACCGAGAAAGGGGCCCCGGGGGTAATCCTGGATGGAGCGGAGTGGTT
>LJUR01000221.1 GCA_001304105.1 Deltaproteobacteria bacterium SM23_61 | reverse complement strand
CAGGAGTCTCTTCCGGGTAATTTCCAGGAATTCATCCGCCGGCAGATCAAGAGGTTCGCCTTCCGGGAGCTCTCCATGGGGAGTGAAGAACAATCTTCCGGCTGGACCAGCCTGGAAAACCCCCTGGACAGCCAATTTGAATATGGCGACTACGCAGTCGGGGATTACCTGATTTTTTCCTTCCGCCTGGACCGGAAGAAAGTCCCCCCCTCCCTGATGAAGATCAAATACCTCGAAGCCGAAAAGAAAGCCCTCGGTACGAAAGCCAAGAAGTTTCTCTCCAGGGGAGAGAAGGAAGAGCTCAAAGAGCGCATCCACCTGGAACTGCTGGGCAAGACCTACCCGGTCCCATCCTTTTTCGATGTCTGCTGGTCCCTCTCCGGGGGCTGGGTTATCTTCGGTTCTCTCTCCCCCAAGGCCACCGAAGAGTTCGAGAAGCTCTTCAAGAAATCCTTCAACCTGACCCTCTCTCCCCTGGTACCCTGGGACCCGCAGCAGGTCGACCGCAACCTGGCCGAAAAAATGGTGACCCTGAAAGACGGGGTATTTCTCAACCCCCAGAGCCCGGAACAGGGGAAGGCAGGCCCCCCGCTCCTGGGAAGGGAATTTCTCACCTGGCTCTGGTTCAAGAGCGAGGAGCGGGGCGGGGCGGTGCAGATTCCCGGGACGGGAGATGTGGAAATCTCCTTCGCCCGGCGCCTGGCGCTGGAATCCGGCGGGGGGGAATATTCCGAGAGCATCGTCTGCCAGGGCCTGCATGCCGGCCTGAGGGAGGGAAAGGCTGCCCTCCAGGAAGGGAAAAAAGTAAAGGAGGCGCGGATTCAGGTCGGGGCGGGAGCGGAAAAATTTGAATTCACGCTGAAGGCGGATTCTTTCCAGTTTCAGACTCTCCGGCTCCCCGAAGGGATTGAAGAGGAGGAAGAAACGGACAAGGGCGGTCAGCTGCTGGAAAGAATCTACCTGGTTGAGAAGGCCTTGAAGGCCATGGATCAGCTCTTCTCCGCGTTTCTCAAAAGGCGCCTTTCCCCCCAGTGGTCTTCGGAAGAGATTCTGCGGATCAAGAAGTGGCTGGGCAAATAAACCCGCAAGGCGTGAGCGCGCAAGGAGTAAAAGAGACCAGGTCTTCTGTCTTTACCCCCTCGCGACTTACGACTTGCGACTCACGGTTTTAATGTCTTGCGGATCACGTGGATGGCCGTGGCTTTGAAGGAAGCGGAGACGAGCTGGCCCTCATGGAGGGATAAATTCTCCAGGGAATGGCCGGTCACGTAGGCTACCAGGGGGAATCCGCAGTCCAGATGAACCTTGTAATAGAGGCCCAGGGGAACAATCCTGGTGATCGTGGCGGGAAAGACATTCCTGGCGCTGGTTGCCCCCCGACGGGGGGGAACATCAAGGGTCACATTTTCCGGGCGGATGCAGAAGACCACCGGCTCTCCGATTTCCACTTCCCCCACCGCCTCCACCTCCCGGCCGTCGATGGAGGCCATGAAGGTTCCCTGTCCCTTTCTGACCGCCCGCCCGGTTAAGATGGTCTCCACCCCCACAAACGAGGCGATGAATTCATCCCCGGGTTGATTCATGACTTCCTCGGGGGGGCCGATCTGCAAAATCCGGCCCTGATTCATCACCGCGATCCGGTCGGAAAGGCGCAGGGCCTCCATGCGATCGTGGGTGGCGAAAATGGTCGTGGTGTTGGTCTGGCGGAGGATCTTTTCCAGATCTTCCATCAGCGACTCCCGGGTGGGCGGATCCAGGGAGGCGAAGGGCTCGTCCAGGAAGAGGATCTCTGGCTGGATGGCCATGGCCCGCGCCAGGGCTACCCGCTGGGCCTCCCCCCCGGAGATTTTGCGCGCCGAGCGGTCCAGGAGGTGGGGGATTCCGAAACGCTCCAGATTCTGTTTCACCCGATTCTCGATTTCCGAATGGTCCATTCCCCGGATTTTCAGCCCCGAGGCTACATTCTGGAAAACGGTCGTGTCAAAGAGCAAGGGCTCCTGGAAGACCATGGCCAGTTTCCTCCGGTACTGGAGGAGGCCGTGGTCGGAGGTTACTTTTTGACCCTTGAAGGAGAGCTCTCCTCCATGGGGCTTGATCAGGCAGGCCAGGGTCTGCAGCAGGGTCGTCTTCCCGGCCCCGTTGGGCCCGATGAGGGAGAGGATCGTTCCTTCCTCCACCGTCAGGGAGGAAATATCCAACACCAGAAATCCCCCTCTTTGGACCCTCAATTCCCTGACTGCTAGAAGCGGCGCCGGTACAGTCACCTCGGCCTCTCCCTCTGCTGAATGTGCGTCAGGACGAGGTTTATGAAGTAGGCCAGGAGCAATAAAATGATGCTCAAGGCAATGGCGATATCGAAATTCCCCCGGCTGGTTTCCATGACCGTGGCCGTGGTCAGGACCCGGCTGTAGCCCTTGATGTTGCCGCCCACCATGATCGAGGCCCCCACCTCGGAGATGACTCCCCCGAACCCGGCCATCACCCCGGCCAGGAGGGGAAGTTTGGCCTCCTTGACCAGGATCCAGACCATCTGCGCCCGGGTCGCCCCGAGAGAAAGGATCTGCAGGCGCAGGTTCTTGGGCAGGGCCTGAATGGCCGCCAGGGTGATGCCCATCACGATGGGGGAGGCAATCACCGCCTGAGCAATGATCATCGCCGTCGGGGTATAGAGAATCTCCAGAAATCCCAGCGGCCCGTTTCTCCAGAGAAAGATGGTGACAAAAAGGCCGACCACCACCGGCGGCAGGCCCATTCCCGTGTTGATCAGGCTTACGACCAGCCTTCGTCCCGCAAATTCCGTCAGGGCCACCATCGTTCCGATGGAGATTCCGATGAAAAGACTGATCAGGGTGGCTGTTCCCGACACCTGGAGGGAAAGGCGGGTGATCCCCAAAACCTCCGGATCCAGAGTGATCAGCAGGTAAAAAGCCTTTAGGATTCCATCAAGGATGAGATCCATCTACTTCCCCACGTCCTATTCTTTCTTTCCGGCATCGGGAAAGAACAGGGGGGATCCGAACTTTTCCACGCCGAAGGTTTTGATGATACCCTGGACCTCTTTGGATACCATGAAATCGGCAAAAGCCCTTGCCCCCGCGGCATTGACTTTGGGCCACTTGGCCGGGTTTACCTCAATGACATGGTAGACATTGAGGAGGATGGCATCGCCCTCGGTAAGAATAACCAGGCCCAAGTTTTTCTTCAGAGCCAAATAGGTCCCCCGGTCGGACAGGGTATATCCTTTTTTCTCCGAGGCTACGTTGAGAGTTCGCCCCATCCCGAGTCCGGTCTGCTGGTACCACTTCTGCCCTTCCGGATTGATTCCCGCGGCCTTCCAGATGCGCATTTCCTTGGAATGGGTCCCGGATTTATCACTCCGGGAGAGGAATAGTGACCCCGCAGAGGCGATCTTCCTGAAGGCTTCGGCGGCCGCTTGGGTCCCCTTGATCTTGGCCGGGTCTTCGGCCGGACCCACCACGACGAAATCATTGTGCATGATGATCCTCCGGTTGACCCCGTACCCTTCGGCCACGAACTTCTTCTCCGCCGCAGGGGAATGGACCAGGAGCACGTCCGCCTCCCCCTTCCGTCCCATGGCCATGGCCTGACCGGAACCCACGGCGATGGTCTTTACGAAATAGCCGGTCTTTTTCTCAAAGATCGGGATCAGCACGTCCAGCAGGCCAGAATCTTGGGTGCTGGTTGTCGTCGAAAGAATGATATTTTTCTGCTGGGCTTGGGCCGGGCTCCAGGCCACTACGGCGAAGAGGATGGCTGTTGCGGCCAGACAGATGATGCTCAAAACTAACCCTCGCTTCATTCTGTTCATTCTTAGCTCCCTTTATACTGTTTTGGAATACAGGATTTTTCCCGAATCCTTGAAGTCGTAACTTCCCAGGTTTTCCACCCGGTTCCGAAAATCTCTGGAGTTTAAAATTTCGATGAACGCCTGTACCCCCCGTTCGAAAAAGGTGGATTGGTCGAGGAGCATATCGAAGCTCTCCTGGGTCAGGGGAATGAAGGACAGCCCCAGAAGCTTGGACACCGAACCGGTTGCCAGCCCCACATCGGCCTCTTTGGCCAGGATGGATAGGCCGATTTCAAAGTGGGTATAGACCTCATTTTCATATCCCTTGATCGACGAGGCGGAAATCTTGAGTTGCTTAAGATGATGGTCCAGGAGCACCCTCGTGCCGGACCCCTTCTGCCGGTTGATGAACCGGACCTTCGGTTTGGTCAGGTCCTTGAAACCCCGAATCTTCAGGGGATTCCCGGGGGCCACCAGGAAACCCAGGTCCCGGTTGAATAGATTAACCACCACGGTCTTCAGGTTGGGAAGAAAGGTGGACAGAAAAGGAATGTTGTACTGGCCGCTCTTGGGGTCCAGGAGATGGGACCAGGCGATGTCCGTGTATCCCTGGTTCAGGGCTTTGAGGCCATCCGTGCTCCCCGTATTGGCCGAGAAAATGTAGAATTCGGGGTAGGTCCTGCGGATGTAAGTCTTCAGGATATCCAGGATCGGATCGTTGCTCCCCGCCGCCAGAAGGGCTCCTTCGATGCGCTTGCTCTTCTTCCGCGCCTCGGCCATGCCCGAACGGGCGTTGTTTTCGATCCATTCGTCGATGATTCTGCGCGGAAAAACCCATTTCCCCGTCACCCGGGTGCAGGGAATTCGTTTGGCCTTGATGAGGGCGTACACGTGTTTTTCATGGATGCCCAGGTGCTTGGCGACCTCTTTGGTATTCATGAGTTCTCCGGACATGGATCTCCCCCCTATTCTAAGACCTTTTCATTCAAGTCACTTTGTTCCGGTAACCAATTGAATTTTAATACAAATAAATACTTTTTCTAACTCAAAATTTCTATTTGCTGAGGATACGGGGGCTAACCGTCTCCAAGTTGTGCATCTGCTTCCAAACCACGAACCAACCCGCATACCAATGCCCCCAACCGGATTCCTCTTTTCATTCCATTCCTCCCGGATGAACAGCCTGTCGGCAGGAATGGTATTCCAGATCCTCTTCTCTTGTCAAGAAAAATATGACCTTTTATTACCTTTTAATACTAATAATACCAAAAAACCTATTATTCCCTTATCTTTTCAAGGACAAATAAAGGCCAGCCCTTTTTTTATTCCTATTGATTGGGAGAGTTTATTGGGGTAAGGTATCCCAGATCAATGATGCCAGGAGGAGAGCGATGTTTTTTACCGCACCGGAGGATTTCAAGAAGCGGGAACTCTCCCCCCGAGTCGTCACCCGGCTCGTCTGGGGAGAAAAACTGATGCTATCGTACGTGACCATCGAGCCGAACGCCCCGATTGTCTCTTTGCACAGCCATCCCCATGAGCAGATGGGAATCGTGCTGGAAGGGAAAGTAGGTTTGACCATCGGCGAGGAAACCCGGGAAATAAAAAAGGGGGATATGTTCCTCGTTCCCCCCGGCACCCCTCACGGGCTGGCCTTCACCTTCGACCAGCCGGCCGTCGTCCTGGATATATTCAGCCCGCCGCGGGAGGAATTCAAAAAATAAATTGAAAGAATTTTTCCCTCGCAGAGCCCGCAGGGCACACAGAGTTAAAGACCCACAAACGGGCAACCAAAGATATTTTGGCTTTGTATTTCGACAAAGGTTTCAGCTTGCTCTGTGAGCTCTGCGTCTCTAGCGAAGCGGGCGAGAGAGAAAAGCCGGTGTCTCTCGCAGAGGCGCCGAGGATCCAGAGATTCGAAATGATTCAAAATTTCTTTTTGCTTATGATTTTTCTGAAGAGAAATCTCTGGGATCTCGGTGAGCTCTGTGGTTCATCCTATTTGGGCTGAAGTTCTGCCGCACTGGGGTTTGTACAGATGCGGGTAGGCGCACCGGAACGCTCAAGGGAAATACTTCAATTCCGGCATCCGGATCTGGCCGTCGATCAGCTTTTTCAGGTAATCGACCGTCTGCCGGACCGCCTCTTCCACGAAGAGCCTCCCCTTTTCCGCGGTCGCCAGCAGGGGGTCCTTGTCGGCCATCTCCGGCATGACCTCCT
>LJUR01000220.1 GCA_001304105.1 Deltaproteobacteria bacterium SM23_61 | reverse complement strand
CGGTCGATGGCCAGGGTATACTGGATCAGGTCGTTGGTCCCGATGCTGAAGAAGTCCACTTCTTTGGCCAGAATATCGGCGATGGTGGCCGCCGAGGGGACCTCCATCATGATCCCGATTTCGATGCGGGGATCATAGGGAATTCTCTCGGCGGTCAGGCTCAGGCGCACCTCGTTGAGGATTTTTTTCACCTCCCGCAGTTGAACCTTGAAAATCTCGGGTTCCTTCAGGCTGAAGCGGATGGCCCGCAGGCCCATGGCTGGGTTCATCTCCTCGGCCAGTTCCAGGTGGGAAATGAACTTATCCCCCCCGATGTCCAGAGTCCGAATGACCGCCGGGTGGGGGGAGGTTCCTTCGACCACGGTTTTATAAGCCCGGAAGTGTTCTTCCTCGGTGGGCAGTTCCTTGCGGTTCAGGTACAGGTATTCGGTCCGGTAGAGACCGATCCCCTCCGCTCCGTGTTCCAGGACCGAAGGAATTTCCTCCACCAGTTCGATGTTGGCCAGGAGATGGACCCGGTATCCGTCCTGGGTTTCGGTGGGGAGATCCCGGTATTGGTAGAGCTCCCGCTCGATCCTTTGCCGGGTCCGGTTGCGGTCCATGTAGTCCTGGATGATCTCCGGGCTGGGGTTGACCACCACCACGCCGGTGACCCCGTCCACAATCAGGGTGTCCCCGGTGTTGATGTAATGGGTCCCGGTCTCGGACCCCACCACTGCCGGAATCTCCAGGGAGCGGGCCATAATCGCGGTGTGCGAAGTCTTCCCGCCCATGTCGGTAACGAAGGCCGTGACTTTGTCCTTGGCCATCTGGGCGGTATCGGCGGGAGAAAGGTCATGGGCGACGACGATCACTTCTTCCTTGATCTGGGCGAGAGATTCCGTTCCTCTGCCGGTCAGGTTGCGCAGAATGCGCTGTTCGATGTAATCCAGGTCGGTCTTGCGGCTCTTCAGGTAATCGTCATCGATGCTGTCGAAGATTTTGCGGAGACGGTCCAGGTTGATCTTGAGCGCCCATTCCGAATTGATCCAGCTCTGCTTGATGGTTTCCAAGGTGGTGTCGATGAGGTTTTTGTCTTCCAGGAGAAGCAGATGGGCATCCAGGATGTAAGCGGGGCCCACGGCGTCTTCATGGAGGAGTTTCTCTTTGGCTGAGCGCAACTGCTTTTTCGACTCCTCCACCGCATCCCGGAAACGCTCGATCTCCCAGGGAACCTGGTTCTCGGGGAGCACCCGGGCCGGGGCCTCGATCTTTCCCCGGTCCACCAGGTAGGCTTTCCCGGTAATGATCTGGGGGGTTACGCCGATCCCCTTGATGAATTGGGTCTTCTTGGATTCGCGGCCCAAATTAATCCTCCCCGAAACGCCCATCGATCAGGTCTCCCAGGGCCTTCAGGGCTTCCTGGGCATCCTCTCCCTGGACTCTGATGGTAACCCGAGTTCCCTGGGCCGCGGCGAGCATCATCAGATCCAGAATGCTCTTACCGTCAGCCACCAGGCCGTCTTTTTCCACTTTGATCTGGCTTCGGTAGCGGCTCGCAGTCTGGACAAAAGAAGCGGAGGGTCGGGCGTGAAGGCCGAATTTATTCTTGATCATAAAGATCTGGGACAAGACAGTTTCCATAAAAAGGGTGGAAATGACGGGAGCGGGAAAAATCCCCGCTCCGCGAATAAACCCTTGAAAAACCTAGGGATTCATGCTGTTTCCAGTTTACTTTCAGAAGAATCTCTTTGTCAAGCTTTTTAAAAAAAGTTCCCTGTTTGGAGTTTCGGGCCCCAACTCCCAACTCCCAGCTTTAGAACTCGTTGCTCAAAACATCCGTGAGTGGTATAACCCACGAAGCGGGAATCGTCCTGGTGGGCACCGAAGTGAAGTCCCTCCGCCTTGGCAAGGGAAACCTGAAAGACAGCTATGTCCAGGTGGAAGAGGGAGAGGCCTTCCTGCATAATACCCACATCAGCCCCTACCCCTATGGGCACCAGTTCAATCATGAGCCCGAACGGGTCCGCAAGCTGCTCCTCCACAAAAGGGAGCTCCGCCGTCTTATGGGAAAGACTCAGGAGCGGGGCTATACCCTGGTGCCCTTGAAAATGTACCTCAAGAATGGTAAGATTAAATTGGAATTGGGTTTGGCCAAGGGAAAGACCCTTTATGATAAGCGGGAGACCCTGAAAAAGCGTTCCGCGGACCGGGAAATAGAAAAGGTCATGAAGGAAGCCAAGGGCCGCCGCTGACGTTCTTTGAAATTCTGGGTTCGGTTTTTGCCTCTAACCTCGAACCTCAGACCTCTAACCTGTTTTGGGGGCGCCACGGTCTCGACGGGGATCATTGAGGCGAGGGCTGCGTGCCGAGGTTCCGACTGGGTCTCGTTAAAAAGGTCGGGAAACGATAAGCGGAAACAGCAACTACGCTTACGCCACTGCTTAATTGACAGTGGCCGTTCCTCCGGTCTTCTCCCGTAAGACTGGCCAGGGGCGTCGACAAAACGGGATAGCCTCCCGCCGAAGCTTATAGGCGGAAGGCGAAACCCCATAAGCTGGCTTCTCCAGGAATCCTGCCGCTGGGAGTCCGGAAGAGCGAGATTCAAATCAACGGCTACGCACGTAGATGCTCCTGGCTGAAGGTTTCCGGACGCGGGTTCGACTCCCGCCGCCTCCACCAAATTTTTTTAAAATATACTAGGGGGTATTCATAAATGACCCCCTATTTTTATGTCCCTGGCCCGTAAGTCGACTTGGGTAACGGATCCAAGAAAGGATAAAATGGACGATGTCAAAAAAGAAGCATGTTCCTCTCCCGAAGGATACGCCCGCATTTTTCTGCGCCAATTGTGGTGCGGTCGCACTCGATCCTCGTAATATCTGCGAAGTCATGGGGAAAGGGAAAAAGGCCGACTGGTGCGGCTCAAAAGGAATGCATCCTCCTTCCTTCTGTCACCGCAAAGTCCATAATGACCGTTGGCAATGCCAGAAGTGCGGTCAGGTTTCGGTCAACCCGGAACTTTTGTGTGAACCCGAGAAAATGATGCTTGCCGAATGACGAACTTCCCTTGTTCGGCCGAGCTCATTTCAGTATTCCTCCAAAATCCATTCCTGCAGCGAAAACTTAAAACCATAGGCCAGAATCCGAATCCGCGAACCCTGTTTTCCCACGTTGCCTTGTGATCCGACGCCTTCATGTAAACTGAAACTCCTTTTTAGAAACATTCTGCTGCCATTCCAGGCTATTCCCCAGGTCCGACCCCGGCTTCCGCTTCTGAGGGAGGGAAAAGAGCCTGCGTTCCTGCTTGCAACCCCAGTTCCAAGGCTCGGACATTCATTTCTTCCGTCCCCTTGGGCACCCGGTTTAGGACCGCCTTCCGCACGGATTCGACCGATGCCACCCCGCTCAATCCCAGCAGGGATCCGAGGGCGACCATGTTGCTCACGATCACGCCGCCTGCCTGACGTCCCAGCTCAGTCAGAGGAAGGCTGAAAATTTTCGCCCGGACCCCGGGAATTTCCTTTACCAGGGAGCTGTCCGCAATCAATATTCCATTTTCCTTGACCGAATTGGCGTACCTGTTCATCGATGGCTGGTTCATGGCAAGGAGAACATCCGGGCGAATCACCTCGGGAAAGACGATTTCCTCGTCGCTGATAATCACTTCGGCCCGGCTGGCTCCTCCGCGGGCCTCGACTCCGTACGATTGGGTCTGGACCACGTTCCTGCCGTCATGGAGGCCGGCAGCTTCCGCCAGGATAATGGCCGCAAGGACCACTCCCTGCCCCCCCGATCCACTCAGGCGAACCTCAATTTTCATGCCCCTTTTTCCTTCCCGAAAAAATTATTTCGGGGTTTCTGCCGATTCTCTCAACCGGTCCATCAAGGCGTAATATGCATCCACGTATTCGGGCCGCTTTTCCTCGATGAAGACACCGGTCACAATTTTCCCCTTCAACTCTTCGGGGCTCAGCTCCCCGGCCTTCTCAACCGGGACCGAATGATCCCGCTGCCATTTCAGCATGTCAACGGCCGTGCCGATCTTCCCGGAGCGGCCGAAATAGGTGGGGCACTGGCTTTCGACTTCGACAAAGGAAAAACCCTTATGCCGGATCGCCCGGGTGATCAACCCGATCATCTGGGTTACGTGATAAACGGTCGTGCGGGCCACAAAAGAGGCTCCGGCCGCCTGCATGAGGCGGCACAAATCAAAAGAATTTTCCACCATCCCGTAGGGCGCGGTGGAAGCGGGAGTCCCTCCCGGGGTGGTCGGAGAATATTGCCCGCCGGTCATGCCGTAGGTATGGTTATTCAAAACCACCGCCGTAAGGTCGATGTTGCGCCGGGCGGCATGGATCAAATGGTTGCCCCCGATCGCCGATGCGTCCCCGTCTCCCATGAGAAGGATGGGATAGACGGAAGGGTTCGCCAGTTTCAAGCCGGTCCCGTAGGAGGGACATCGCCCATGGAGGGCGTGGATGTCACTGAACCGGAGGTACGTTCCGGCCCCTCCATAGCAACCGATTCCGGTCACGAAGACAAACCTCTCCGGTGGAATGCCCGTTCCCAGGATCGCGCGGACGATTCCACCGACGACCGTTCCAATGCCGCATCCCGGACACCAGCTCGTCGGCAGGGATTTCGATCGGTAATATTTCTCGAGCAAGACAGCCGGTGAAAGAAACTCGGGCATTCAAAAAACCTCCCCCAGCCTGGCGAAGATTTGCTCCGGGGTGATCAAACCGCCGTCCACCCGGTTGAGACCTACAACCCGGCAGCGTCCCCCGGCGGCCCGCTCGACTTCACCCGCCATTTGTCCCAGGTTCATCTCCGGTACAAGTATGGCCCTGGCCCTCCCGGAAAGCCTTTGAATTTCGTCTCTCGCAAAAGGCCAAAGGGTCATGAGTTTCAGAAGGCCGGCGGGGATTCCTTTTTCCCGGGCCATGTTGACCGCGGCCTTGGCCGGCCGCGCCGTTGAACCGTAGGCGACCACGACAATTTTGGCATCCTCCAACTGATGACCTTCCAAAAGGATGATTTCATCCCTGTGGTGAAGGATCTTGTTGGCAAGCCGCCTGACCAAAGCATCGGTAACCTCCAGGTCGGTCCATGCCGGCAATCCACTCCTGTGGTGCATGAAGCTGGTGTAGTGGGAATCATATTTCGTGCCGATCTCGGCCATGGGGGGAACCCCATCCGGATCCTCTGCGTCGTAGGTCTCAAAGGACTCCGGAGCCACGGAGGGTCGCTTGCGCTCCACCGTCTCCACGGATGGGGGGATGAAAATCTTTTCCCGCATATGTCCGACCGATGCATCGGAAAGCAGCAGAACCGGAACCCGGAAACGTTCGGCTAAATTCACCGCTTGAACCGTCAGATCGAAGCATTCCTTCACGGACGAGGGAGCCAGAGCGATCAGCTGGGCTCCTCCGTGGGATCCCCAGCGGGCCTGCATGACATCCCCCTGCGAAGGTTGGATGTTGCCGATTCCCGGTCCTCCGCGCTGGACATTGATGACCACAAGGGGCACTTCCATAATCGCCGCGCAGCCTATTCCTTCCTGCTTCAGGGAAAGTCCGGGGCCGCTCGAGGCGGTCAGGGCTTTCATTCCCCCGATGGAAGCCCCCGTGGCCGCGGTTATGCTCCCCAGTTCATCCTCCATCTGGATGAAGCAACCTCCTACCTGAGGGAGACGAACCGACAGGATTTCGGCAATCTCGGAGGCCGGAGTAATCGGGTAGCCGGCAAAAAAGCGCACGCCGGCGGCAATCGCCCCCTCCGCACACGCCTCGTTCCCCATCATCAGCGCCTCTTTCCCTTCCATGATCCCGGCCTTCCCCTCCCCCTGTCTCTTTCTACGGCTTTCTTGCCTTGCGAGTGGCCTTTTTTGTTTTGGCCTTCGGCGGGGCTTCCTTCACCGATTTTTTGGCCGGCCTGGGCTTCGCTGGGCTGTCAAACCATTTCATCTTCAAATCCACATTGTCCCGGATCCAGTGCGCGTCCCACCACTCGATGGGATTCACGAATTCCCCCTGAACCATCATGGCGTAGTGGAGATGATCGCCCCCGGCCATCCCCGTGGAGCCAGTCCGGCCCAGGGAGTCTCCTCTCTTCACTTCCTTCTTTACTTCCACTTCGATCCTGCTCAGGTGGGAGTACATGCTGAAGAGCCCGCACCCGTGATCGATCACCACCGTGTTCCCGTAAATCCCCAGAAGCCCGGCAAAGACCACGATCCCGGAATTGGCCGCCGGGACCGGGCTCTGGGCGAGAGAGGCCAGGTCGACTCCCCAATGGATCTGCCGGTCCACTTCCTTGCCGTTGTAATAGTACGTGCGGTCCTGGGCAAATGAAGCCATCAGTTTGGAATTCGGCAGCCGGAGAAAGGCTCCCGCCCACAGGGGTTTGGGAACGGTTTGCCGGCAGATCTTCTTGAGTTCTTTGTGGTCCGCTTCCCTCTGCTTCCGGTTCACGGCCAGGAATATTTCCAGGGGTGTCCCCTTCAGGTTGGGGTCTTGGGAGGTAAAGTAAGGGAGAAGATTCTGGAGAAAGGAATCGCTGACCTGGATCCTGTCCTTTTTGAAGGCCTTCCGCTTGATCACCATACGGAAAGCAGTCTCGGTGCGGTTCTCTGCCGGATCTTCGCCCAGAGCGGAAAAGGGAGTCTTCAGGGAAGCATCCCGCGGGATGGCAAAGTAGGCCACATAACGGCCCTGGCCAAGGTCATGACCCGGGAAGAGGGTTGACCCGACCTGGACTCCGGTCAGGGGAACTTTCTCGGATACCCGGTAGGAAATGAACCCCGTTCCACCCTGGTTTCCGTAATGCAGGCTCCCCAGCACATTGAGCTGGGGAGGCGTAGTGTCGATGACCACAGCCTTTTCCACGGTCACCGGGTTTCCCCAGTTCCAGGAATGGTCTTTGGCCGAGATCTTGATCTGGGCTTCCCCTTCGCTGAGGCCCTTGGGCAGGGGCCGCAGGGCGATGGTCTTTTCCACCAGGCGGGTCTCTTTGGGGAATTTTTCGTAAAAAAGATTTAAGGTCTTCCCCTGTTGAACCACATCCACCCGCAATTCCGCCACCCCGCTCTTCTGGTCCTGCACGCTGACGGCAAGGCTCTTGCCAATATGCCGGGCCTCGGGCTGCACTTGTATCGCGGGCTTCTCCTGCTCAAAGAAAACCAGAAAGGCATACACCCCGCCCGCAACAATCACTCCTAGAATTCCAAGGATCAGCCAAACGGATTTTTTCATTTTTTTCCCCTTATCTTTTCACCGAAACATTCCGATGGTAAAGGCATAGGGCAAATCTTTCTGCACCCTTTCATCGGTCATCAGGATATTGATATCAATATTCCACAGGCCGGAAAGAGTGTCAAGCAAACTCCCCCCTGGTTTTTCCAGTCGTGGGAATGGACCCTTTCCTTGCGGGAAAGCCCGGATTGGGCTAGTATGAGAATCATCGATTCTTACGAGCCCCCGGGAAAGAGGATTTGAAACCGGCAAGGCAGGCATAAAGGGAGGAGATGGAAAAGATGAAAGCAGTGGCTTTCAACGGAAGCGCCCGGAAAAACGGGAACACGGCCATCCTTTTGAATCTGGTCCTCGACGAGTTGCGGGCGGAACAGGTGGGGACGGAGATGATCCAAATGGCCGGGGAGAGAATCTCCGGCTGTGTCGCCTGTTACCAGTGCTTGAAGAACAAAGACCGCAAGTGCGCCGTGAAGAGCGACCGGGCCAATGAATACATCCAGAAGATGCGGGAGGCCGACGTAATTCTGCTGGGTTCCCCCGTTTACATCGCGGACGTCACCGCCAATATGAAAGCCCTCCTCGAGCGGGCCACCCTGGTATGCCGGGCAAACGGAAACGATATGTTCAGGAGAAA
>LJUR01000219.1 GCA_001304105.1 Deltaproteobacteria bacterium SM23_61 | reverse complement strand
GGACCTCCGGGTCCCTCCAGAATCTTTCCTTCCTCGGCAGAGGCCGGAGACTACAGCAGTTTCAAGGCCAAAGGATCGAGGGGATATAAGAACCTCCGGGGAAGCTGAATTATGCTTTAAGCACCACAAACCGTTCCTGTTCTTAGGCTTTAAAATTTATAGGAAGAAGGAGATAGGGTCAAGAGGAAATTGATTTTCCCTAATCCTTTCAGGAATTTAAATTGACATTAGGGAGAAGATTTCATATGATAAAATTTTTGAATTCAACGGAAGAATGGGCAGATTCCAAGGGAAAACATTCGCAACCTGAGGATCCAGGTTCTCCCGCCCACGGCCGCGTAATAGCCTCTGACCATGAACAACTAACGCCTCACGACTTACGATACTTATGGCTGCACCCAAAGGTCGTCTGAACAGGATCCGCAACATCGGCATCATGGCCCACATCGATGCGGGCAAGACCACGGTCACCGAGCGCATTCTCTACTACAGCGGCCGTTCCCACAAAATTGGAGAGGTCCATGACGGGGAGGCCACCATGGACTGGATGCGCCAGGAACAGGAGCGGGGCATCACCATCACTTCAGCGGTGACCAGTTTCCCCTGGGGAGGCCATGAGATCCACCTCATCGATACGCCCGGGCATGTGGACTTTACCATCGAAGTGGAGAGGAGCTTGCGGGTTCTGGACGGGGCGATTGCCGTTTTTGACGCGGTCAACGGGGTGGAGCCCCAGTCGGAAACGGTCTGGCACCAGGCGGACCGGTACCGGGTTCCGCGCCTCACCTTTGTGAATAAAATGGACCGGGTGGGGGCGGATTTTTTCAACACCGTGGAGATGATGAAGGAAAAACTGGGGGCCAACCCCGCGCTCATTCAAATCCCTCTGGGGGCCGAAGACCGCTTCCGGGGAATCATCGACCTGATCCGGATGAAAGCCGTCATCTGGGATGAAGAAACCCTGGGAGCCACCTTTCGGGAGGAGGATATCCCTCCGGAATGTACAGCCGAGGCGGAAAGATACCGGGAAAAGCTGCTCGAGGCTCTGGCCGAGAGGAGTGATTCTCTCATGGAGAAATACCTGGGCGCACAGGAGATCCCCGCTGAAGAAATTCACCGGGTCCTGCGGGAGGCCACCCTGAAGTTCGATATGGTTCCGGTGCTTTCCGGGGCGGCCCTGCGCAACAAGGGGATCCAGCCCCTCCTCGATGCGGTGGTGGGATACCTACCCTCGCCCCTGGACGTTCCCCCGATCCAGGGTTTCAACCCCAAGACCAAAGAGGCCGAATCCCGGCGCAGCTCTGACCAGGAGCCTTTTTCCGCCCTGGCCTTCAAGATCATGACCGACGAAGGAAGGAAACTCACCTACTTTCGGGTGTACTCCGGGGTCTTGAAAGCGGAGCAGGAGATATACAATTCCACCAAGGGAAAGCGGGAGCGGGTCGCCCGTCTCTTCCGCATGCACGCCAACAAGAAAGAGCGGGTCCCGGAGGTCCGGGCCGGCGATATCGTGGGGGCCGCAGGCTTGAAGGAGACCGCCACCGGAGACACGCTCTGCGCCGAGGATCATCCCATCACCCTGGAACGGATCGACTTCTATGAACCCGTGACTTCGGTGGCCATCGAGCCCAAATCCCGGCAAGACCAGGAGAAGCTGGACTTCTTCCTGCAAAAGCTGGCTGAGGAAGATCCCACCTTCCGGGTCAAGTTCGACGAGGATACCGGGCAGACCGTCATCTCCGGCATGGGGGAGCTTCACCTGGAGGTGATCGTGCGCCGGCTGCTGGATGATTTCCATGTTTCGGTGAACGTGGGCAAACCCCAGGTGGTATACCGGGAGACCGTCACCGAAGCCGCCGAGGCTGAAGGCAAGTTCGAAAGAGAGATCGACGGGGCAATGAATTACGGCCACGTCCGCCTGCGGGTCGAACCCCGCTCCAGGGGTGCAGGGTTCGAATTCGACGGAAAGTCCTCGGACGGGACGATTCCGGCCGAGTTCATTCCGGGCATCGAAACCGGAGCCAAGGAGTCGACGGGGAATGGTCCCCTGGCCGGCTATCCCGTGGTGGACCTCAGGGTGATCCTCCTGGGAGGAACCTTCCGGGAAGGCACCTCCACTCCCCTGGCCTATCAGGTCGCTTCAGCCATGGCCTTTCGCGAGGCCTGCCAGAAAGGGTGCCCCGTTCTGCTGGAACCGATCATGAAGACCGAAGTGGTGGTGCCGGAAGATTTCGTGGGCGAAGTCATCGGCGACCTGGGCGCCCGCAAGGCGCGGATCGAACAGATCGTGGCCAAGGGCAAAGTCAGCCTGGTCGAGGCCTTTGTCTCCCTCAAGGAAATGTTCGGGTACTCCACCGACCTCCGCTCTCTGACCCAGGGGCGGGGCACTTTCACCATGCAATTCCACCGCTTTGACTGGGTGCCGGAAAAAAAGAAAAGCGCATAGAGCATAGAGCAAAGAGCAAAGAGCAGAGAACAAGGAGAAAAAAGCAGGGAGCGGGGAGCAAGGAGCAGGGAGCAAAGAGCTCAAAGCTCAAAGCTCAAAGCTCAAAGCAAATTCCTATTATTCTTTTCGCAAGCAAATATATAGGCATACCCGGACCGAAAGTTTTGGCTTTTCAACCGAAAATCCTCTGCGTTCTCCGCGATCTCTGCGGTTAATTTTTTTTGCTTTTAAGCCGATTATAACTCTGGGGTGATCATTCTTTATGAAGCCTTTCTGGCGGCTGGACTGCCGGTACTTCATCGGGGATCGGCCCTGCAAATTCAAACGGGTCTGTGAGGGATGCAATCAATATGACCCCATGGGGCACCGCATCCTGATCGTGAAACTGGCGGCTATCGGGGATGTCCTCCGCACCACCCCACTCCTCACCGGGCTGAAGAGGGCCCATCCCCGGAGTCATATCACCTGGGTGGTGGACCGGGACGCCCAACCCCTTTTGGAGAATAATCCTTACATCGATCGGCTTCTCCCCTTTGATTTTGCTTCCCTCCTGCCCCTTGAGGCGGAGACTTTTGACCTGGTCATCGGGCTGGAGAAGGAACCCCGGGGAGCGGCGATCGTTTCCCGAGTGAAGGCGAAAGTGAAGAGAGGATTTGGCCTCGGGCCGGAGGGGAATCCCTTCCCCCTGAACCCCTCGAGCGAGTACGCCTTTTTCCTCGGCCTCGCCGATGAACTGAAATTCCATCAGAACCAAAAGACTTACCCGGAGCTGATCTTCGAAATCGCGGAACTCGACTACCGGGGAGATGAATATCTTCTCTTCCTCTCCCCCGAAGATGAAGCCTGGGCCGAAAAGTTTGCCCGAAAAGCGCGCCTGAAAAAAGGCGACCGGGTGGTCGGCCTGAACACCGGCGCGGGAGCGGTTTTTGCCAACAAGGCCTGGACCGAAGAAGGGTACCTGGAGCTCATCCGAAAACTCAAAAAGAAAACCGGGACCAAGATCCTTCTCCTGGGTGGCCCCGAAGAGAGAGCGCGCAACCGGAGAATCCTGAAAAAGGCCAAAGGAGCAGTAATCGACACGGGGTGTGACAACACTCTAGGTCAATTCACCGCCCTCATCCAGCTCTGCGACACGGTGGTAACCGGGGATACCACGGCCCTGCACCTGGCCATCGGCCTGAAGAAAAATGTCGTTGCCCTGTTCGGCCCGACCTGCGCCCAGGAGATCGAGCTCTACGGCCGGGGGGAGAAGATCCTCTCTCCCGTTTCCTGCGCCCCCTGTTACCGCCGCAAGTGCGACGCCTCTCCCACCTGCATGGAGGCCATCGCCGCCGGGGAGGTGATGAAAAAGATCAAGGGCCAGAATCCGAAATGATTCCCTTTCTCCGCCGCCACCTGAATTTTATCGTCGGATTGATCATCAGCGCGGCCGCCGTCTATCTCTCCCTGACCAAAGTCGATTTCCGCGAGCTCTGGAATTCTTTCCGGGCGGCCAATTATTATTTCCTAATCCCGGCAGGCATTCTCCAGTTTTTCTGCTTCTTCTTCAAAGGGGTGGGGTGGCGTTTCCTTCTCCTGCCGGCGAAAAAGGAGGTCAGGCTTTCTTCCACCGTCTCCGTGCTGGTGATCGGGCTCATGGTCAACAACCTCTTCCCGGCGAAAATGGGAGAACTCGCCCGGGCCTATCTGCTCGGGGAGAGGGAAACCCTTCCCAAAAGCCTGTGCCTTTCCACGATCATGGTAGAGCACCTCGTGGATATCCTGGTCCTCCTGATTTTCTTGATCCTCCTGATACCCCTGGTCTCTCTGCCCCCCTGGCTCAAGGCCAGCGGGATGGGCCTGGGTTTTTTGGCCTTAGCCATGATCGTATTTCTTTTCCTGGTGATGCGCCGGGAGGAGAAATTCCTTAACTGGATTACCCGTGTGACTGCAAGGCTCCCTGAGCGTTTCAGGGAAAAAATCCAGGGGATCCTAAAAAACATGCTCCAGGGGATGCGGGTGGTCACCGGCCGCTACATCCTCTATGCTTTTATCTCCCTGGTAGCCATGTGGTGCACAGTATTCATCATGGCCTATCTGACCATGCTGGCGTTCGGGCTTTTCCTGCCCATTTACGCCCCGGTCATGGTGATCATCTTCGTTGCCTTCGGGAAAGTGATCCCCTCTTCCCCGGGAGGCATCGGCACCCTGCATTATCTGATCATCGTGGTGCTCATGTCCTTTGACGTCAGCAAGGAAACAGCCCTGGGTTACGCCATCCTCATGCATGGCTTCGTTTTTCTCATCGAAGTGGTGACCGGGCTTGTTCTTCTCTTTTCCGGCCACCTTTCCCTGGCAAAGGTCACCCGGCGGGCCGAGGAGCAAGCATGAAGGCCATGGCCATGATCCCCACCTACAACGAGGCCCTGAACATCGAGCCTCTCCTGCGGGAAATTCTTCGCCAGGGGCCGGACATCGGCGCGGTGGTGGTGGACGACAACTCGCCGGACGGCACGGCGGCCATTGTCAAGCGTCTCCAGGAAGAAGACCCCAGGGTCCACCTGGTCCTGCGCATGAACGAGCGGGGCCGGGGCACTGCGGGGGTCGCGGGCTTCAAGTACGCCGTTTCCCGGGGCGTTGATTTTATCGTCGAGATGGATGCCGATTTTTCCCATCGACCCTCCTATATCCCTTTCTTCTTAGGCCGGATGGACGACTGCGACCTGCTCATCGGGTCGCGCCTGGTGGAGGGAGGGGGAGAGAAGGGGAGGCGTTTTCCGCGAAAAATGATCACCCGCGCGGCCAATGCCTACATCCGCCTGATTATCGGGGTTCCGGTGCGGGACTGCACCTCGGGGTATCGAGTCTTTCGCCGGCAGGTTCTTGAGTCCATCGAGCTGGACCAACTCATGGCCGTGGGCCCCCCCATCGTGGAAGAAATCCTTTACAAAGCCTATAAACGAGGCTTCAGGATCAAGGAAGTCCCCTACATTCTGGAGGAGCGGAAGGCAGGAGAGTCAACTTTCAACCGCAAGATCATGCTGAATGCCCTGATGATGATGCCCAAGATCCGCTGGAAATACCGCAAGTATCCACCAAAAGATTCCGCTATCTCTCACCAATAAATCGCGGACAAACTGCAAACAGAATTTAATCCTTCCTGATTGTAGGGACAATTCATGAATTGCCCCTATTTGCCTTTCTCAAAACCTTGTGATATTGTTTGCTTGTCCCCACCAAAGGAGGAACGCCCGTGCCAGAGGCTGACTCCGTCCCAAACCTTTCCAATCCACCCATCCGGTACCCACGGATTACCCTTGCGCCCGTTCAAAAACCAAAACTCATGGACCGCCTATGTGAAGCCCTGCGTTCCAACCATGGGCTTCTCCATTTAACTCATATTGAGCTCGTTAGATTAAATATTTCCTCTACCCTTGCGGGAGAGGGTAGGGGTGAGGGGGATTAAAAAGAATGGTGCCTAGATAAAAAGCAACAAGGGATGTAAATAGTTGATATTGCCCCTGGAGGAGGGGGTCGGGCCACGGGAAATATTTGATATGACATAGGAAATTGCATTTTGTGCCCCCTGAAAGGGGCCTATAATTAGGTTTTGATGCTCAAAAAGGGC
>LJUR01000218.1 GCA_001304105.1 Deltaproteobacteria bacterium SM23_61 | reverse complement strand
CTGATTCCGCGGGAGGTCGAGGTTCAGGTTGTCCAGGTTGTTTTCCCGCGCGCCCACGATCTGGATATTCCCATTCCCCAACCCGCGGTCCTGCTTTGCCGCACGGGCAGCCGCGGCCTTTTCGCCGCTTCCCCACCCGACCCCGGTTTCCCGCAGCGCCCGGCCGGTGGGCGTGTCGAGCCGGGCGATCTCTTCCGGCGGCCCCTGCCCCACGACCCGGCCCCCTTCATTGCCACCCTCCGGGCCTAGGTCGATGATCCAGTCGGCGGACCGGGTCACATCCAGGTCATGTTCCACCACTACGACCGAGTGGCCGGCGTCGACGAGCCGGTGAAAGGTGCTCACCAAGTCCGATATGTTGGCCGGGTGGAGTCCGGTGGTGGGCTCATCGAGAATGAAGAGCAGGTTTTCCGCCCTGCGCGCCTCGGCCAGGTGCCTGGCGAGCTTGAGGCGTTGCGCCTCGCCCCCGGAGAGGGTGGGAGCGGATTGTGACAGGGACAGGTATCCCAGGCCGATGTCCAGGAGGGGACGGAGTGCTCCGGCGATGTCTTCATCGTCGCTGAAGAGGCGGGCCACCTCCGCGGCCGGGAGAGAAAGCATCCCGGCAATGTTGTGGCCCCGGCAACGGACTTCCAGCACTTCCGGCCGGAAGCGCCGGCCGTCGCAGCTGGGGCAGCGGATGTAAACATCGGGCAGGAACTGCAGCTCCACCCGCTCGTATCCCGAGCCCCGGCAAAGGGGGCAGGCCCCCGCCGAGGAGTTGAAGGAGAAGGCGGAGCGGCTGAGACCCAGGGCCCGTGCCTGGGGCGAGGCAGCATAGGCCGCCCGCAGGGGTTCCAGGATTTTCATGTAGGTGGCCGGGTTCATCCGGGAGCTGCGGGTCAGGGGGGATTGATCCACCAGGACCGCATCCGAAATATTCTCCACCCCCGCGATGGCCTGGCAGGTCCCCGGCTCCATCATCTGCCGGCCCATCAATCTCTTGAGGTTCCGGTAGAGAACCTGGTCGATGAGCGTAGATTTTCCCGAGCCGCTCACCCCGGTCACGCAGACCACCATTCCCAGGGGGAATCGAACGGTGAGATTCTTCAAGTTATTTTCCCGGGCGCCGACGACCCGCAGCTCTCGCCCCGATCGTTGCCGCTTCTTCTCCGGGCGGGCGATTTGAAGCTCGCCCCGGAGGTAGGCCGCCGTGGGAGATTCCTTCCGGTGAATCAACCCGGCCACCGTTCCTTCGTGAATAACCCTTCCGCCGTCCTTTCCCGGTCCCGGGCCGAGGTCGATCACCCGGTCGGCATAGCGGATGAAGATGGGGTCGTGCTCCACCACCACCACGGCGTTCCCCGCGGCGGCAAGCTTCCGCAGGACCGCTGCCAGTCGCTCTTTATCCCGCGGATGAAGGCCCACCGAGGGTTCGTCGAGCACGTAGAGCGTGCTGGTGAAGGAAGCCCCCAGGGCCGTGGCCAGGGTGACCCGCTGGGTCTCTCCCCCCGAGAGGGTCCGGGACTGCCGTCCCAGGGATACATATCCCAGGCCCACATCCTGCAAAAATTCAAGCCTTCCCCGGATCTCCCGGAGGAGCAGCTCCGTCGCCCGGTCTCCCGCTGGGGGAGTCCATTGACGGAAAAATTCTTCCGCTTCGGCGATGGCCATCTTTTCCACTTCGGGGAGCGTCCTGCCTCCCAGGCGAAAGAGAAGGGCGGGGGGTTTCAGCCTTCCGCCCCCGCAATCGGGGCACGGGAGGTATCGCCGGTAACGGGCCAAAAAAATCCGGGACTGCTTCTTGTAGCGGCGTCCCTCCAGCCATTTGAAGAGCCCATGGATGCCGTACCAGGAGCCGTTTCCTTCCCCATCCCAGATCTGCTTTTGAACCGCGGGGGTCAATTCCTGCCAGGGCTTGTCGGCAGAGATCCTCTTTCGCCGGAGAAAACGGAGCAGGTCTTTCTGGCATTCGTAGAAAGCCGGGGACTGGAAAGGTCTGACGCACCCTTCGGCGATGCTCATGCCGCCGTCGGGGATGACCAGGTCGGGGTCGATGTCGATGACCCGCCCGAACCCGTGGCAGGCCTCGCAGGCGCCGATGGGGTTGTTGAAAGAGAAGATGGCCGGCACGGGATTTCCGTAGTCGAGGTCACACCGCTCGCAGTGGAGCTTCTCGCTGAACCGCAGGGGTTCCCTTTCCCCTTCGATCCAAGCTTCCATGGCCCCTTCGCCGAACCGGAGCGCAGACTCCACCGAATCCACGATCCTTCGCCGGCGACCGGGTTCGATGGGGACCCGGTCGAGAACCACGGTTATCGACCCGTCCCTGGGCTTCAGCTCCGCTTCTTCCACCGGAACCGGCCGCCCGTTTTCCAGTACCCGGGCGAAACCCGCCTGCCGGAAAATTTCCCGCAGCGCCGCCGCGGTCACTTTTCCCACCCGGCGGGTGAAGCAGATAAGGACGTTCTTCCCGGCCGCCGACGAAAGGAGCCCCTCCAGGATCATGGAAGGGGAATAACGTTGCACCGGGCGCCCGCACCCCTTGCAGTGGAGCGCGGAGGCCCGGGCGAAGAGGGGGCGGAGGTAGTCGTCGATGGAGGTCATGGTCCCCACCGTGGACCGGGAGGTCCGGACCGGCGCGGTCCGGCTGATGGCGATGGCCGGAAGGATGTCATCGATCCGGTCGGCCTCCGGGCGGTCCAGCCTTTCCAGGAACTGACGGGCGTAGGGAGAAAAGGTCTCCACGTACCTCCGGTATCCTTCGGCGTAGAGAACATCGAAGGCCAAGGAGGATTTCCCGGCGCCGGCAACACCGGTCACCAGGGTCACCGCCCCCACCGGGACACGAACCGTAACTCCTTTAAGATTGTTCTGCCGCGCACCTTCGACGTATATGGGACTGACTGGCATAGTTTTTATTTTTCCAATCTTTAACGATGTCCCGCGAATCGCGGGATGCCCCTACGGCCCGGATCAGGGCAAAATTCTTCTTTTTTATACCAGACCGAACATTTTTCCGCTTATGATGTATATTAGCAGAAAAAGAGCAGGCATCAGAGCCCATAGCGGTCATAATTTTTTGCGGATTTTCGGATCATCCGGACATAAAATGGATTTAGCCTTTGACCCTTCTTCTTTCTGTGTCCTCTTCGAGCTCTGTGGCTAGTGTCGTATCCCCAAAATAATAGGCATAAAATTGCACGTGGAGCCGAGGGTCGGACAGATGCGCGCCGCCAAAATCCGGCGGGTGGAAAGTCTTCTTCCATCGCATCTCCGGGGTTCCGCAAAGGAACACGGGCAGCGGGCTACGCCTTGGTAAGTATTCCGAAAACGTACCCTTTGGCAGCCTCCATAGTAAGAACCCCGTTGGCTCCGGAGGAACCAACGCCTATTTTGGCAAGCGCAGCGGTCTGACTCTCGGCTCCTGGCACCAGGGTTCAACTTTATCAGCTTATTTCTGGGGCACGACAATAGGTTTTGTATTTCTTTGGCTCCGGCGATCTATCCGATGAATGAAAAAATGGCCCAAACCTTCAACCGCTACCGGGACATCATACCCGATTATGAAAGGTTCCTCACGGCCGTGGAGCAACCCTTTCCGGCAGCGATTCGGGTGAACACGTTAAAGGTCGGCCCCGGGCCATTTTGGGACTTCATGACCCATCAGGGATACAAATTGGAGCCGGTCGAGGGGATCGAGGAAGCCCTTATCCTCCATGGGGTCGAAGCCCCCGGAGCAACGCTGGAATATTTTTTGGGCACCTATATGATCCAGGGCCTTACCTCCATGCTTCCGGCGAAGATCCTGGACCCCCGGCCCGGAGAAATCATCCTCGACCTCTGCGCCGCCCCGGGCGGAAAAGCCACCCATATCGCCCAGCTCATGGGGGACCGGGGGCTTGTGGTGGCCAACGATTTCAAGCGTGAAAGGACCCATATCCTCCGTTCGCACATCGACCGGCTGGGAATTCTTTCGGTCCTCGTGTGTGGCTACCAAGGGCAGGCCTTTCCCCTTGGCCGGAAGTTTGACCGGGTTCTTCTGGATCCCCCCTGCTCGGCCGAGGGGACCTACCGAGCCGGGCTGGCGCCATCTCGGAATGAGACCCCCAAGGTGGCCCGGCATCTCGTCCGGGTCCAGAAAGGGCTCCTGCAACGGGCGTTGGCGCTTCTCCGGCCCGGCGGAACCCTGGTCTATTCCACCTGCACCTATGCCCCCGAGGAAAACGAAGCGGTGGTGAACGAGGCGTTAAAAGATGGGGAGACGGAACTTCTGCCGATTTCCCTCCCCTTTCCCCATTCCAAAGGCTTGACTTCCTGGAACGACGAATTTTACCAACCCGATATGGTTAAAGCGGTTCGGGTTTATCCTCACCAAGTAAATTCCTGGGGGTTCTTCATTGCCCACCTTCGCAAGCGAAGCTGAACGCCGAGAGATTCTGGATTATTTCTCCCACCGCTTCGGGATCCCGGAGAAGGCCTTCGAAGGGTTTTGCTTTCTCAAGGGCGGAAGAAAAGTCTGGGTTGTCCGGGATCATCCGGAATTGGAAAGAATCCTGCAGGACATGCGGGTGGAGAGCGCCGGCATCCCCCTTTTGCGCACGAAAGCCTCCGGGTGGAAGCCGACCACCGCCGGGCTCCAGTTCTTCGGCCACCATGCCACACGAAATGTGGTCGAACTTGGGGAAGAGGATCTGGCGGCCTTTTTGGGGGGAAAGACGTTGAAAGTACCCTCCTTCCTGGAGCCGGGGTTCGCAGTCATCCGCCGGAGGGGGAAGATCCTGGGATGCGCCGTCTACGGCAAGGGCAGGCTCCGCTCCCAGATTCCCCGCAAGCGCCGGGAGCCGTTTATTCCTGCTTAGGAAATCATAGAAATTTTCGTATTCCCCACGGATGAAGAAAAAAAATTGAACCACAGAGCACGCAGAGACCGCAGAGCTTTTTCTTTTTAAAGGCAAAAAACACAGACCATTTTATGCATATTTCATCCCCTCTGCGTCCTCCCGGGTTTCAGCGGTTTCTGCTTTTTCCTCTGATTTTGGAGAATCAAAATCTTTCTTTCTCTTCATCCTCCGCGAGAGAATACAGGAAAATGACTTAAGAGAAAGCAGAGAGGGGCATTATGCTTTTAGCCGTTTTTGCCCCTGCGTGCTCTGCGATCTCTGTGGTTAGATTCTTTATTTCGAACCCCTTCCCAGGATCAGAGCCACCGTGAGATCGATCACACTGATGTTGGGCGAAACAACAACGCCGCTGTCGAGCTGCCAAAGGACCTGGGTGGTGTCGTGCTGCTTCACCGCTCCGATGAGATCCACTCCCCTTTTTCTCGCCTCCTCGACGGTCCAGCCGTCCACGATGCCTCCCGCCAGGCAGGGAAGCTCTTTCTCCCCGGCCGAAAACTGAAAGCCCGGGCCATCGGTTCCGTCGGTGTCCACCGACGCGATGACAATATTCTCACTACCCGCGATCTTCAACGCTGCGGAGAGGGCAAATTCCTGGTTTCGGCCCCCAATCCCCTTTTTCTTGCCCACGGTCACCACCAGCTCTCCGCTGGAGAAGAGGGCACAGGGAGGCTCGAAGGGCATGCCCCTGCCTTCCACGGTGTTGGCCACGGATGCCAGGTAGATTCCCGCCTGGCTGGCTTCAACCTCGATCAGCCTGTCGGCCAGCACCGCCGTCCGGAAGCCCAGCTCCTCCGCTTTCTTCATGGCCGGATAGATCTTCCCGCTCTGCCAGTATCCGGGCATGAGGCCGAAGATGCGGAAGGACATCCTTTCAAAGTCCCTGGCTTTCACCGTTTCTTCAGCCGGGTCCGCCTTCTCCAGATGACTGCGAACCGCCTCCGGCACAGCCTCCCAAGCATCGTACCGCTTCAGGTTTTCCACGGCTTCTTGAAAAGTCGTGCTGTCCGGAAGATTATGGAGCCAATAGTTCTGGGTCATCCGCTGGTCGTAGGTTCCCGGGTCGATGGATATAATGTGAATCATCTTGGCCGGATGGAAGTACCTTGAAAGCCGGCCTCCTTTCATCCGGTCCAGGTGGTTGCGGATGGGGTTCAGTTCCCGGGTGGTCATCCCCCGTTCGATCTGGGTGACCAGGGTGGTCTGGCG
>LJUR01000217.1 GCA_001304105.1 Deltaproteobacteria bacterium SM23_61 | reverse complement strand
ATGGGCGGGATTCTGTTCATCGCCGTGATCATGATGCTCATGCTCTTCTGGCGCGGCATCCAGTTGATTGCCGATTGGTTCTGGTTCCAGGAGGTCGGAAAGGAAGTGATCTTCACCGTCACCTTCCTGACCCAGATGAAGGTCGCCGCCCTCTTCGGGGGCGCCTTTTTCGTTATCTTTTACCTGAATCTGTTCCTGGCCTCCCGTCTCTCCTCCCGCGGCTACTGGGTGGACCGGGACAACCTGATCCAAATCCCCCCCTGGGAAGCGGGGGGGAAGTCTTTTGGAACCCTGCTCCTTCTGGGATCGGTGGTCTTCGCTCTCTTCGCCGCTTTGCGCGGGTCCGCCCAGTGGGAAATCTTTCTCCGGTTTTTGTATCCCACGCCTTTCGGCAACCAGGATCCCCTTTTCGGCCGGGATATCAGTTTTTACGTCTTCCAGCTCCCCTTCCTGAAATACCTCTACACCTGGCTAATGACCGTTCTCATCCTGACCACCCTGGCCACGGGCGCCGTCTATTTCATACGCCGCTCTTTCCAATTCACCCCCCCCCAGACCATCCGGATATCTCCTCCCGCACGGGTCCACCTGGCCGTCCTGGTCGCGGTCCTCTTCTTCGTCGGGACCCTGGGCGCCTGGATTTCCCTGAACGAACTCCTTTACTCGAAACGGGGGGTTGTCTTCGGGCCCGGTTACACGGATGTGAACACGCAGGTTACCATGTTGAAGGTCCTGATGGGTGCCACCGTGTTCTGCGGGATAACCATCCTGGCCTTTGCCTTCCGGCGCGACTGGAGGATCCCGGCCGCGGGGCTGGCGGTGTTCTTTGGTGTTTTGATCTTGGGAACCGGAATCTACCCCTCCCTGGTCCAAAAATTCAAAGTGGTGCCCAACGAGATCGCTCTGGAGAAACCCTACCTGGAAAGGAACATCCGTTACACCAACCTGGCCTACGGGCTGGATAACATAGAATACCGGGAGTTTCCCGCCGAGGAAAGGCTGACCTGGGAGGATTTAAAGCGCAATGAGCTGACCGTCAAGAATATCCGCCTGTGGGACCACGCCCCTCTTCTTTCCACCTACAGCCAGCTGCAGGAAATCCGGACCTACTACAAGTTCATCGACGTGGACAACGACCGCTACAACGTCAACGGAGAATACCGGCAGGTCATGCTTTCACCCCGGGAGCTCTCCTACCGGGCCCTGCCCTCCCGCACCTGGGTCAACGAGCACATCATCTACACCCACGGGCACGGGGTAGTCCTGGGACCGGTGAACCGGATCTCCCCCGAAGGGCTTCCGGAATTTTTCATCAAAGATATTCCTCCCGTACCTTCCGCCGACATCAAGGTCACCCGCCCGGAAATCTACTACGGGGAGACCTCCAACGAATACGTCTTCGTCCACACGAAGCGGGAGGAGTTCGACTACCCCGTGGGGGAAAAGAATGTTTACACCCGGTACCAGGGGAAGGGGGGGGTTCCCCTGTCTTTCTGGAAGAAGGTCGTCTTCGCCGTCCGTTTCGGGTCGATTGACATCCTTCTCTCCAACGACGTGACCGGGGAGAGCCGGATCATGTATTACCGGAAAATCCATGACCGGGTCTCCCGGGTGGCTCCTTTTGTCCGCCTCGACTCCGACTCCTACCTGGTGATCTCCAAGGAGGGCCGCCTGGTCTGGATTCTGGACGGCTACACGGTGACCGATCGTTTTCCCTATTCCGAGCCGGTCCCCGGCCTGGGCAATTACATCCGCAACTCGCTCAAGGCGGTTGTCGATGCCTACGACGGGACGGTCAGCCTCTATATCAGCGACCCGAAAGACCCCGTCATCCAGACCTATTCCAAGATCTTCCCCGGGGTCTTGCAGCCGCTGGAGCAGATGCCCGAAGACCTGCGCGCCCATATCCGCTACCCCCAGGCCCTGATGTCCATCCAGGCCCGCATGTACGGCACCTACCACATGCAGGATCCTCAGGTCTTCTACAACAAGGAAGACCTCTGGACCATCCCCCGGAAAGCGGGGGCGGGAGTGGGGGCGGAAAAGGAATACCCGCCTTATTACACGATCCTGAAACTCCCCGACGGAAAGAAAGAGGAGTTCGTGGTCCTCCTGCCCTTCACTCCCAGCAGGAAAGACAACATGGCGGCCTGGATGGCGGGCCGCTGCGACGCTCCCCATTACGGGGAGGTGGTGGTTTATGTCTTTCCCAAGCAGAAGCTGGTCTACGGGCCGAGACAAATCGAGGCCCGGATCGATCAGGAGGCGGAAATCTCCAAGCAGCTCTCCCTCTGGAGCCAGCGAGGGTCCCAGGTCATCCGGGGCGATCTCCTGGCCATTCCCATCGAAAAATCGATTCTCTACGTGGAGCCCCTCTACCTCGCCGCGGAAAAGAGCCAGCTGCCGGAGCTGAAGCGGGTCATCGTGGCCTTCGGCAACTCCCTGGCCATGGAAGAGAACCTGGAACTCACCCTGCAGAGGATCTTCGGCGGGGAAGTGCTGCGCGAGAAACCTTCCCCCAAAGCGGCCCTGGCCGCGGCCCCGCCCGCCGAAAAACGGCGGACCGATGCGGAGATTGCCGGACAGGCCCTGGCCCATTACCGCAAAGCCCAGGAATTCCTCCGCCAGGGCAACTGGGCCGGGTACGGGGAGGAATTGAAAAAGATGGAGGAAGGGCTGAAAGCCTTAGAAAGAAGGAAATAACGCTGGAGGATCGGAAGCTACGCTCCCTTGAGGAGCGTCACGCCTGCGGCGTGACTCGAGGATCGCTTCGCCCTGAACCATATTAGGTTCATGGGCTTCGCTTGAGGCTCTAAAACAGAAAAGAATTTAACCCCAGAGATCGCGGAGAACGCAGAGAATTGAAAGAAATAGATAATGGAAGAATGGGTAGAAACCAAAAACTTAAGGCCAGCGCTTCATTATTCCATTATTCCAGTATTCCAATACTCCAATTTGGTTGCTCTGTGGTGAAAGGTTGTTTATGAAACGGGTGGTGCTGGGTACAGCGGGGCACATCGACCACGGGAAGACCACGCTGATCAAGGCGCTGACCGGGGTGGACTGCGACCGGCTCAAGGAAGAGAAAGAGCGGGGGATCACCATCGAGCTGGGCTTCACCTCCATGGTCCTGCCCAGCGGCCTCAGGATCAGCATCGTCGATGTCCCCGGCCACGAAAAGTTCGTCCGCCACATGGTGGCCGGGGCCACGGGGATGGACCTGGTGGTCCTGATCATCGCCGCCGACGAGGGGATCATGCCCCAGACCCGGGAGCACCTGGACATCTGCAAACTGCTCCGGGTGAAGAAGGGGCTCGTCGCCCTGACCAAGATCGACCTGGCGGAGGGGGACTGGCTGGACCTGGTGAAGGAGGAAATCCGGGAATTCGTGAAAGGCACCTTCCTGGAGGGAGCAGCCATCCTTCCCGTCTCTTCCACCACCGGGGCAGGAATTCCGGACCTCGTGTCTGAGCTGGACCGGCTGGCGCAGGCCGTGGAAGAGCGTTCTTCCGAAGGTCTTTTCCGCCTGCCCATCGACCGGGTCTTCACCATGAAAGGGTTCGGGACGGTGATCACCGGCACGATCATCGCCGGGAAAATCTCCGTCGGGGATTCGGTGGAGGTCATTCCCAAAGGTTTGGAATCCAAGGTGCGGGGCATCCAGGCCCACGGAGAAGCCGTGGAATCGGCCACTGCCGGCCTCCGCGTGGGAATCAACCTCCAGGGTCTGGAGAAGGCGGTCATCGACCGGGGCAACGTCATCGTCCGGGCCCAGTCCCTGAAACCTACTTCGCTGCTGGACGTCATCCTCCACCTCCTCCCCAGCGCGGCCAAGCCTCTCAAGAACCGGGCCCGGGTCCGCGTTCATGTGGGTACGGTGGAAGTCCTGGGCCGCGCCATCCTCCTGGACCAGGAGGAAATCAAACCCGGCCAAGAGGCCTATCTCCAGCTGCGGCTGGAGGAACCGGTGACCGCCCTTCCCGGAGACCGCTTCGTGATCCGCAGTTACTCGCCCGTCTTCACCATCGGCGGCGGAGAAATCCTGGATGCCTTTCCCTCCCGGCACAAGCGCCTCTCCCCGCAGATCAAGGAAGAGATGGCCGTCCTGGAAAAGGGCTCGGAGGAGGAAAAGGTTAAGCTCCGCCTCCTCATGGCGGGAGCGGGCGGGTTGTCCTGGACCGATCTGGTCATGCGCTCCAACCAGCTGCCCTCCAGGCTGAAGCCTCTGGTGGACAGCCTCGTCTCCCAAGGCGGAATCCTTCGTTTCGACGGAGATCGACTCCGCTACCTCCATCCCCGGGTCATGGCCGACCTGAAACGTTTCACCCTGGACTATTTGAAGGAATTCCACCAGAAAAACCCCCTCCAGGGAGGGGCCGGGAAAGAGGAGCTGAAATCCAAGCTTCCCCATCAGGTGGATCCCCGGCTCTTCAACCATCTTCTGTCCATCCTGACCGAGGAGAAGAAGATTGCCCTGGAAAAAGAGACTGTCCGCCTCGCTTCCCACACGATCTCCCTGAAGGAGGAAGAGAAAGACCTGCGCAAGAAGATCGTCGTTCTCTTCTCCCGGACCAGGCTCCAACCGCCGACGGTGAAAGAAACCCTGGCCGAGCTCGGGGTTTCGGAGAATGAACTCAAGCCGGTCCTCCAGCTTCTGACCAAGGAAAAGGTCCTGGTGAAGGTGAAGGAGGACCTCTACTTCCACCGCCAGGCCCTGGAAGAGCTGGAAGGAAAAGTGGTCGATTTCTTGAAGCAGAACAAGGAGATGACCCCGCCCCAGTTCAAGGACCTCTCCCAGGTATCGCGCAAGTTTGCCATCCCCCTTCTGGAGCATTTTGACGGCAAAAAGCTCACCATGCGGATCGGGGACAAGAGGGTGTTGAGGAAATAACCCTTGGGGGACACAGATGAACACAGCGTGAAAAGGCCGCAACCAAAGAATATCACCCCCTCCCTCCCTCCCCTCCCCCCTCGAGGGGGAGGGGTAGGGTGGGGGGGGCGCGGATGAACACGGATAAATGCGGATGACGGGTAAAAAGAATAAATGATGAACGCCGATTGCAGACCGCCGACGGGCAAAAGCGGACGGGTGGTTGTCTGGTTAACCGGCCAGCGGCGGTCGTGGGTCGACGGTCGGTAGGGAAAATTTTTATGGAGCGGAAGATACGGATTCTGGTCGCAGAAGCAGACCCGGCCTTCGTGAAGATGATCGAAGATTCGCTGAAGGAATCTGGCAGCGGCTACGATCTGGAGGAAGTATCTGCCGGCCGGGATTGCCTGGAAAAACTCCGGGAACAAAAATTCGACATTCTCCTCCTCGACCATGACCTGCCCGACGGGAAAGGACTGGACTGGCTCCGGCGTTTCAGCGGGGAAGGAATCGGAATTCCCACGATTTTCATCACCGCCAAGGGAGATTCCCGCCTGGCGATCGAAGCGATGAAAGAAGGGGTTTTCGACTACATCAACCGGTCGGCGGAGTGCGCCAAAGCGTTTCCTTTCGTCGTCCACCGGGCCGTCGAGGGCCACAGCCTCATGGTGGAAAAGGTCCGGCTGCAAAAGGAGTTGATCGAAACCAAGAACTTCCTCGAAACGGTCATCGAAAAGGCCGGCGATGCCATCTCGGTGATCGACCTGGAAGGGAAAATCCTTTACTGGAATGAAGGGGCGGAAAGGATCTACGGATACCGGAGGGAAGAAGTCTTGGGAAAAGCATTGCCCGACCTGCTCTACCCGCGGGACCCAAAAGCCCGAAAAGCAGAGGAAGAAATCCTGGCCAGGGTGATGGCCCGGGTGAAAACTGGAGAAGTGGTTTCCAACGTGGAAATCAAGAGATTGACCAAAGACGGGCGGGAGATCATGACCACGATGACCACTTCCCCCCTGAAGGACGCGGAGGGCCGAATTATCGGCATGAGCTTCGCAACCCCCTGGCCGGGATCAAGATCAACACCCAGGTCCTGGCCCGGAAGAAGGACCTCTCGGAGACGGACCGCAGGATCCTGGAGAGCACGCAGGAGGGGGTGGAGAAGATCCAGAAGATCGTGGAGGACATGCTCCATTTCGCCCGCCCCAAGGCCGCTCATTTCCAGGAAGAGGACCTCAACGAAGTAATCGAGAAGAGCCTGGCCATTCTCCAGGCCAAGTTTAAAAAGGGGAATATCGGCCTGGCGTTTGAAAGGGGAAAAGAGCTTCCCCGCCTGCACATCGATAGCCACCAGATCCAGCAGGTCCTCATCAACCTCATGCTCAACGCCATCCAGGCCATGACCCGGGGAGGAATCCTGACCCTGCGCACCTTCCCGGAGAACGGGGAAGGCGTCGCCCTGGAGGTCCGGGATACCGGCGTCGGGATTCCCCGGGACCACCTGAAAAAAATCTTCGACCCTTTCTTCACCACCAAATCCGAGGGAACCGGACTGGGCCTCTCCATCAGCCTGAAGATCCTGAACAACCACGGGGCGACTCTGGATGTGAGCAGCGAGGAAGGAAAGGGTTCGACCTTCACCATCCATTTTCCCGCAGGGGGGTCCCGTGGGGTTTAAGATCCTGGTCATCGACGACGAGCCGACCCTCCGGGATTCGCTCCAGTTTGCACTCGGCGCCTCGGGGTACGATGTCCGGACGGCCCGGAGCGGGGAAGAGGGATGGGACCTTTTCCAGAGAGAGGGGGCGGACCTCGTCCTCCTGGATCACTGGCTGCCGGGGATCAACGGAGACCAGGTACTGGCCTTGATGAAGGAAGCCAGCCCGGAGGTCCCGGTCATCATCATGACCGCCCAGGGGTCGGTGGAGCTGGCCGTGCAGGCCATGAAGATGGGGGCTTTCGATTTCCTGGTCAAACCCTTTGAACTCGACCAGGTGGAAGCCCTGGTCCAGAAGGGGCTCGAACGAACCCGCCTGAAGAAAGAGGTGGAATGGCTCCGGGCCCAGTACCAGGAGAAATTCCGCGCCGGGGGAATCATCGGGGTCAGCCCGAAAATGAAAGATGCGGTCCGGCTGGCGGAAACCCTGGCCCGGAGCGCCGATACCACGGTTCTCATCGAAGGAGAAACCGGGACCGGCAAAGAACTCCTGGCCGAGTACATCCATTCCCTGAGTCCCCGTTCCTCCTCCCCTTTCATTCCCCTCAATTGCGGCGCCTTTCCCCAGGACCTCCTGGAGAGCGAACTTTTCGGCTACGAAAAAGGGGCCTTCACCGGCGCCTCCGAAAAGGGGAAGATGGGCAAGATCGAAGCCGCGGAGAAAGGGACGCTTTTTCTCGACGAGGTGGGTGAGCTTCCGCCGCCGGCTCAGGTGAAAGTCCTGAGGGTCCTGGAAGAGAAGGAATATTTCAAGCTGGGAGGCGTGGAGAAGAAGAAGGCCGATGTGCGTTTTATCGCCGCGACAAACAAGGACTTGAAGGGGGAAGTGGCCAAGGGAAAATTCCGTGACGATCTCTACTTTCGCCTCAACATGGTCCGCCTCTATGTTCCCCCCCTGAGAGAGCGCCTGGAGGATGTTCAGGCCCTCTTCCGCTTCTTCATGGAACGATTCAACGAACATTTTCAAAAAGGGTTCAGCCGGATTTCCCCG
>LJUR01000024.1 GCA_001304105.1 Deltaproteobacteria bacterium SM23_61 | reverse complement strand
AGTTCATTTCCCACCTGGAACTGGCCGAGGAGATGAACCCAGCCATGGGCCTGCGGGCCATCCGCTTCAGCCTGAAGGAACCCGAGATTTTCAAGGTTCAACTGAGGGCCATGCTGCGGGCCAGCGCCTACGGAAAAGTGAAGATCCTGCTTCCCATGATTTCCGGGGTGAGCGAGATCCGGGAGGTGAGAAAAATCCTCAACGAGGTACGCCTGAGCCTGACCGCCGAGAGAATTCCCTACGATCCCCATATCGAGATCGGGATCATGATGGAGGTCCCTTCGGCGGCCACCATTGCCGATATTCTGGCCAAAGAAGTGGACTTTTTCAGCATCGGGACCAACGACCTGATCCAGTACACCCTGGCCATCGACCGGGTGAATGAATACGTGACCCACCTCTACGAACCCCTCCATCCCGCCATCCTGCGGCTGGTTCGCCAGATGGTGAGGGCGGCCCACGGCGGCGGTATCCGCGTGGCCATGTGCGGGGAGATGGCCGGGGAGCCGCTCTATGTTCCCATTCTCCTGGGCCTGGAACTGGATGAGCTTTCCATGAACGTTCTCTCCATCTTCCGGGTGAAGAAAATTCTCCGGTCCTACACCCTGCGGGAATGCAAGGACCTGGTGGAGGCCGCCCTGCAGCTCTCCACCCCCGGGGAGATCGAGGATTTGGTGCGGGCCAGCCTGCGCAATAAATTCCCGGATGAATTCCGGGAAAATTTCAATTTCCGAAATTCAACCAATTCATAAAAAAGGAGGAAATACGATAACCCATGGGGATGACGGATTTTTTGTTTACTTCCGAGTCGGTCACCGAGGGCCACCCCGATAAGGTGGCCGATCAGATATCGGATGCCGTTCTGGACGCCATTCTGGCCGAAGATTCCCAAGGAAGGGTCGCCTGTGAGACCCTGGTGACCACCGGACTGGCCATGATCGCGGGGGAAATCACCACTTCCTGTTACGTGCACATCCCGGACATCGTCCGGGAAACGATCAAGGAGATCGGGTACAACGACTCGTCCATGGGCTTCGACTGGGAAACCTGTGCGGTGATCACTTCCATCGACCGCCAGTCTGCGGACATCGCCGTGGGAGTCGACGCGACCCCGGACCATGAACAGGGGGCGGGAGACCAGGGTTTGATGTTCGGCTATGCCTGTAACGAGACCGCCGAGATGATGCCCCTACCCATCCTGCTGGCCCACAGGCTCACCGAGAGGATGGCCGAGGTCCGTAAGAAGAAAATTTTGGGCTTCCTGCGCCCGGACGGGAAATCCCAGGTAACGGTCCAGTATATAAACGGAAAAGCCCTCCGGGTGGATGCCGTGGTCCTGGCCGCCCAGCACACCCCGGAGGTGAAGTATGCCACGCTGCGCGAGGGCCTGACCGAAGAGGTGGTCAAAAAGGTCATCCCCGCCGAGCTCCTGGACAAGAACACCAAGTATTACCTCAACGCCACCGGGCGGTTCGTGATCGGTGGGCCCCGGGGGGACTGCGGCCTGACGGGCCGGAAAATCATCGTGGATACCTACGGCGGCGTGGGCAGCCACGGCGGCGGCTGTTTCTCGGGAAAGGACCCCTCCAAGGTGGACCGGAGCGGGTCCTACATGGCGCGGTACGTGGCCAAGAACATCATCGCCGCCGGCCTGGCGGAGAAGGTGGAAGTCCAGATTGCCTACGCCATCGGCGTGGCCCAGCCCGTATCGGTCATGATCGACACCGGCGGAACCTGGAAGATTCCGCCGGACCATATCGCCAAGCTCGTCCGAGAGGTCTTCGACCTTCGCCCGGCGCCCATCATCCGCATGCTGAATCTTTTGCGCCCCATCTTCAAGAAGACCGCCTGCTACGGCCATTTCGGACGGAATGACCCGGACTTCACCTGGGAAAGGACGGACATGGCCGAGACCCTGCGGAAGGCAGCGAAATTGTAAAGACAAAGGGTGTAGGGTGTCGCGTGCAGGGTGTAGGAATAGGCGCTGGATTTGAGTCTTTGCCTACCCCTATACCCGACCCCCTACACGCTACACGCTACACCCTGCACCCTACACCTTATGAAAAGGACCCTTATGGACTACGACGTCAAAGACATCCATCTGGCAGAAAAGGGAGAATTGCGGGTCGAATGGGCCATGAAATCCATGCCCGTATTGAAGCTCATCCAGAAACGATTCGAGAGGCACAAGCCCCTGAAGGGCGTCCGCCTGGCAGCCTGCCTGCACGTGACCACGGAGACCGCCGCCCTGATGATTACCCTCAAGGCGGGGGGAGCGGAGGTGGGGGTGTGCGCCTCCAATCCGTTGAGCACCCAGGACGACGTGGCCGCATTCCTGGCCAAGGACCTGAAGATCCCTGTTTTTGCCATCAAGGGAGAGGACAACCAGACGTACTACCGGCACATCCACTCCACGCTGGACCTGAAGCCGACGCTCACCATGGACGACGGGGCAGACCTGGTCTCGACCCTGCACACGGAGCGGAAAGAACTGCTCCCCGGGGTAAAGGGGGGGACGGAGGAAACCACCACCGGCGTCATTCGCCTGCGGTCCATGGCCAAAAAGGGGGTTCTCCGATACCCCCTCATCGCGGTGAATGATGCCCACAGCAAGCATTTCTTCGACAACCGCTACGGTACCGGACAGAGCACCGTGGACGGGATCATCCGGTCCACCAACCGCCTCATGGCCGGAAGCATATTCGTGATCGGCGGCTACGGCTGGTGCAGCCGCGGCGTGGCCATGCGGGCCAGGGGGATGGGCGCCAATGTGATCATCACCGAGGTGGATCCGCTGAAAGCGCTGGAAGCGGTCATGGATGGATATCGGGTCATGCCCATGGTCGAGGCCGCTCCCCTCGGGGACATCTTCTGCACCCTCACGGGCGATATCCGGGTGCTCCGCAGGGAGCATTTTCTCCGGATGAAAGACGGGGCCATCCTGGCCAACGCGGGTCATTTCAACGTGGAAATCGACCTGGAGGGGCTGGAGAAAATGTCGGCGGGGAAGAGAACCATCCGGGATTTCGTGGAAGAATACCGGCTGAAGAACGGGAAAAGGCTCTATGTGCTGGGAGAAGGCCGGCTCATCAACCTGGCGGCGGCGGAGGGGCATCCCTCCAGCGTCATGGACATGAGCTTTGCCAACCAGGCCCTGGCCGCTGAGTATCTGGCCAGGAACCGGGGGAAGCTGGAAAGGAAGGTCTACGGCGTGCCCGCGGAAATCGACCGGGAGATCGCCCGGCTCAAGCTGAAATCCATGGGCATAAAAATCGACACCCTGACACCCCTGCAGAAGAAATATCTGAGTTCCTGGGAGCTGGGAACCTAACCGCAAAAACGCAGAGCGCAGAGCGCAAAGAGCATAGAGTCAATCATCAGTATCACCTAACGCTATGCGCTATGCTCTATGCCCTCTGCGCCTCAGTGCCTCACCGACAGCAGTAGATACACCCCCACCATGGCGAAGATGAAGTTTCCCAGCCAGGCCGCCAGGAGAGGCGACAGGGTGCCTCCTTTGCCCAGCTCCACGACGAAGGAGTACACCACCAGATAGACAAAACTGATCAGGACGCTGTAGGCGATCCCGCGGGCCAGGCCCGCCCCCCGTTCTTTGCGCACCGCCAGGGGGATCCCCAGAAAAGCCATGATGACGGTGGTGAAGGGGAAGGAGATGGCGGCATGCATGGCGGTGCGGTACTTGCTGGCGTCATAGCCGTCGCGCTCGATCTTGTGCACGTATTCTCTCAGCTCGTGGAAATTCATTTCGTCGGGGTTCTTCTCGGCGATCTGCAGGTCAGCGGGGGTTTCCGGAAGGGTGAGGGCCATTTCCCGATAATTCTTCCGCGCGGGCATGCCTTTCCGTTTAAAATCAGTCACCGAGGCATCGGTGAGAACCCACCGGCCGTCTTTCCACCGGGCGCTGCGGGCGTCCACCCTCTGCTCCAGCTCAAAATTCGGCTTGAAACGGTACAGGGTCAGACCCTCCAGGGTGTTCGTCTCGGGGCGGATGAGCTGGATGTTCAAGATCCGGTGGGGTCCGCGAATCCAGACCTGACTCTGCTTGAAGGCGGCCACCGGCTTCTTCTTGTGAATGACCAGGTCGCGAATCACCCGGGCGTTTTGATTGGTCGAGGGGATGATGAACTCATTCAAGCCCAGCTGGCCCACGAAGATCAGGAGCACCGTGCCCAGAATGGGATGGACGAGGCTCCAGAGCCCGACCCCGCCGGATTTCAGGGCCATGATTTCATTGTGGCGGGACATAACCCCCAAAGTGATCATGGCAGCGAGGAGCACGGCGGCCGGGGTCACCTGGAAGAGGATGGCGGGGAATTTGTTCAAAAAATAGGCCCCGATCATGGGCCAGGGGGCCTTGTTGAAGAGAAAGGCGTTTATCCGTTCGAAAAAATCCACCACCAGGTAGATGGTGCTGAAGGCTCCCAGGCCGAGGAAGAAATTCTGGGTGAATTCCCGGGCCAGGTAACGGGAAAGGATTTTCATCGCCGCCCCCCCCCTTTCTCGGCGCGCTTCGGCCGGAGTCGTTCCAAGGCTCGCTGAAGCCAGACGAAGAGGAGAACCGGCGATTCATTGGCCGCTTTAATCAGAAGGTAAAGTCCCAGGATGAGAAAAACCGCATTGGCCGACCACATTCCCGCTTCGAGAATAACCTTCCCCCGTTCCGCCAGGGAGGCCCCGGCGTTGGTCAGTAAGTAGTAAACCAAGAGGACCCCGATGGCCCAGGCAAAACCCTGGAATTTGCTCCCCCGGCCCACGCGGGACTGGAGCCCCAGAGGAATGCCGATCAGGCCGAAGACCAGGCAGGCAAAGGGAATGGAAAATTTCTCGTGAATTTTCACCCAATGGATTTTGGCCTCGGACCCCTTGGCCTGGAGCGCCCGGACGGACCGGCTCAATTCCGCCAGGTTCATGTCCGAGGGGTGTTTCTCTTCGGTCCTCTTTCCCTTCAGGCCGGTCTTCAGGTGGAGGCGCAGGTCATAGGTGCTGAAATCGATCTTTTGATAGGCATCGGGCTCTTTCCCCAGCTTGTGAATCGACCCCCGTTTCAGCCGCAGGGTGATGGCCAGGGTGGCGGGGTCGGAAAGGACCTCTCCTTCCCGGGCGATGATGGTCAGGACTTCTTCCGGGTTACGGGAATCGGAGATGAAAACCTTCTTCCATTTTAGGGTCCTGGGCTTGATCTCTTCCACAAAGAGAACCAGCCCTTCAAAGTCGTCGTTGAACACCTTCTCCCGGACCCCTGCACTCGCTTTGCTGCTGGCGATTTCATAGAGCAGGGCCCGTGACCCCTCGTTGGCCCGGGGGACGGTGGAAAGGGTAAGAAAAGTGGTGGCGGCGTAGGTGATGAAGGCGAAGACCAGGACCGGAGGGATCATCTGGTACAGGCTGACCCCCGAGGCCTTGAGGGCGGTGATCTCGTTGTCGCTGGAGAGCCGGTTGAAGGCCAAGAGGACCGACAGAAGGGTGGCCATGGGAATGGTGAGGACCAGAAAAGAGGGGAGGAGAAGATAGAGCAGACGGAGAATGTATCCCAGGGGGACCCCCTTGTTGACGAACAGCTCGGTAAGCTGTACAATTCTTCCCGTGAGGAGGATGGAGGTAAACCCGATGAGCCCCAGAAGGAAAACGGGAAAAAGTTCTTTCATCAGGTAGAAATAGAGGGTCCTCTTCATGAAATGATCTTAACGTAAGGGGCGGGGCTTTGTAAATCCCTTCCGCCTGGAAAGGCCCGGTAGAGGCAAAAACGTGTTGATCCGCCAGATGCTCGAAGAGAAGGAGAAGAGGTTCCTTTCTCCCTACGCGCAGCTCAGCTCCCAGAGCCGGGGACGAAGGATCCCCGAGGAAGAGTGCACCATCCGGCCGGCCTTCCAGCATGATCGGGACCGGATCATTCACTCCAAGTCTTTCCGCCGCCTCAAGCACAAGACCCAGGTGTTCCTGGTACCCGGCGGAGACCACTACCGAACGCGGCTGACCCACACCCTGGAGGTGGCCCAGATCGCCCGGACCATGGCCCGGGCGCTTTCGTTGAATGAAGACCTGACCGAGGCCATCGCCCTCGGACATGACCTGGGCCATACGCCCTTCGGCCACGCGGGGGAAGAGATCCTCAATGAAATTTGCCCGGGCGGATTCCGCCACGCTGCCCAGAGCCTGAGAGTCGTAGATCTCCTGGAGAGAGACGGGAAAGGACTGAACCTCACCTTCGAGGTGCGGGACGGAATCCTGAAGCATTCCAAGGGGAAGGGGGATTTGATCGTTGACGATCCCGAGGATATGCCGGCCACCTATGAGGGCCGGCTGGTGCGGATCGCCGACATCATCGCTTACATCAACCACGATCTCGACGATGCCGTGCGGGCCGGCTTGATCTCTCCCCAGGACATTCCCGGGGACTGCAGCGAAGTGCTGGGAGATTCCCACGGGAAGCGGATTGACACCATGGTGCGGGACATCCTGGAGCAGGCCTCGGACTCCGAGCCCCTGAAAATCGAACTGAGCGACAGAAAGCTGGAAGCCACGATCAAGCTCCGGGATTTTCTGTATGACCGGGTGTACGATTTGCCCTCGGTGCATGGGGATTTCGTCAAGTCGGCGAAGATCCTTAGGGAACTCTACGCTTATTTTCTGGAGCATGGGGAGGAATTCAGGAAGGAAGCGGGGGAGGCCTTCAACCATGAACCGGTCGAACGTTCGATCGCCGATTTCATCGCCGGCATGACCGATCGCTATGCCTTCAAGCTCTATGAAAAAATTTTCCTTCCCCAGCCGTGGATGATTATTTAGGGGGTAGGGGGTAGGGTGTAGGGGGTAGGGGGTAGGGTATAGGAGGTATGAAAAGATATGTTTTACCCGACACCCTACAGCCGACACGCTACACCCTACACCCTACCCCCTACACCCTTGTATTTTATTCCTTTTTGTGGTATTCGATTTTCATTTCAGGGGGAACCTATGAATGATCGAAAAAAGGACGAGTCGATAATCGATTTGACCGAGGTGGTGGAAGACGCTCCCAAGCCTCCCGGAGGGGATTGGATGAAACCTCTTCCCGCGCCCGGGCAAGAAAAGAAACCCTCTGAGGCGGCTCCGCAGAGCAAGGTTCCCGAACCCCCCAAGGTGCCGCCGAAGGAGCCGCCGGCGGTGGTGGATGACTTGCAAGGAATCCCCGAATCGCCCTTGAAAAAATTTCTTCTCGCCGAGGATGAACCCACCGGCCAGTTTCCCCCGACCCCGCCTCCCGCGGTACCGCCGACAGTCAAGCCGACGGGATTTTCCCCAACGTCGCCCCAGCCGCCCAAGCCTACGCTGGAACCCCCGAGATCGGCTCCCCTGGCGCCCCGCATCCCCCCCGAACGCCCGTCGCCGGTTCAAGAACCGGGCCGAAGGGCTCCCGAGCCGCCCCGCGCGGCTCCCGACATGGAGGCCGAGATGAGGGCCATCCGCGAAGCCATGCTGAGCCGGGTGGAAAAATGGGTAACCCAGGAAGGAGGGCAGATTTTGGAGCGGGTTGCCCGCGAGGTCTTCCCCAGGGTGGCGGAAGAGGTCATCCGCAAAGAAATTGAAAAATTAAAAAAAGAAGCTGAGGAAGGCTAGTGAAAGAATTGGAATCGAGGGAATGGGGCAAGGTATACGACCCCCACCGGGTAGAAGATCGATGGTATTCCTTCTGGGAGGAAAAGAAACTCTTTCGGGCGAATGAGAATTCCCCCCGCCCCCCGTATTCCATCGTCATCCCGCCCCCCAACGTGACCGGGTCCCTGCACATGGGCCATGCCCTGAACAATACCCTTCAGGACGTCCTTTCCCGTTACAAACGAATGGACGGCTTCAATGTCCTCTGGCTGCCCGGCACCGACCATGCCGGTATCGCCACCCAGAACGTGGTAGAAAAACAGCTGGCCGAGGAGGGGACCGACCGGCATCAGCTGGGCCGCGAGGCTTTCATCCAGCGGGTGTGGAAATGGAAAGAGCAGTTCGGCGGGCAGATCATCAAGCAGCTGAAGAAGCTGGGGAGTTCCTGCGACTGGAGCCGCGAGCGTTTCACCATGGACGAGGGGCTTTCCCGGGCGGTGCGGGAGGTCTTCGTCCGCCTGTACCAGGAAGGTCTGATCTACCGGGGGGATTACATCATCAACTGGTGTCCCCGCTGTCAGACCGCCCTATCGGACCTGGAGGTGGAGCACGAGGATGACCCGGGACACCTGTATTACATCCAGTATCCCGTGGATGGATTGCAGGAAGCCCTGACCGTGGCCACCACCCGCCCGGAAACCATGCTCGGCGACACCGCTGTGGCGGTAAACCCCGGGGATGAACGGTACAAAAAATATGTGGGCCGGACGGTCATGCTCCCCCTCATGAACCGGAAGATCCCGGTCATCGCCGACGGGTACGTGACCTTGGATTTCGGCACGGGGGTATTGAAAGTGACCCCCGGCCATGACCCCAACGATTTTGAAATCGGACGGAGGCACAGCCTCGCGGTTGTCAAGGTCATCGACGAAGCGGGTAACATGAGCCCGGAGGCGGGGAAATACTCGGGCCTGGACCGTTTCCAGGCCCGCGACCGGGTGGTCAAAGACTTGAAGGATCTCCGCCTGCTGGAGAAGATCGAACCCTTCCCCCACAGCGTGGGGCACTGCTACCGGTGCAAGGCGGTCATCGAGCCCCTGGTTTCCAAGCAATGGTTCGTGAAGGTGAAACCGCTGGCGGAGCGGGCCATCGCCGCGGTGGTCAAGGGGAAAACCCGGATCATTCCCCCGGTCTGGGAAAGCACCTACTTCGAATGGATGAACAACATCCGCGACTGGTGCATCTCCCGGCAGATCTGGTGGGGGCACCGAATCCCCGCCTGGTTCTGCGAGAAATGCCCGGAGGTGATCGTCTCCACCGAGCCGGTCACCCGCTGTCCGGCCTGCGGCCAGACCGAGCTGCGGCAGGAGACCGACGTTCTGGATACCTGGTTCAGCTCGGCCCTGTGGCCCTTCTCCACCATGGGCTGGCCGAAAAAAACAAAGGACCTGGAGGTCTTTTATCCCACTTCGGTCCTGGTGACCGGCTTCGATATCCTCTTCTTCTGGGTCGCCCGGATGATGATGATGGGGCTGAAGTTCATGGGGGACGTGCCTTTCCGGGAAGTGTACATCCATGCCCTGGTGCGGGATGCCGAGGGCCAGAAGATGAGCAAGTCCCGGGGCAACGTGATCGATCCCCTGGAGGTGATCGAGAAATACGGGACCGATTCTTTCCGCTTCACCCTGGCCGCCTTTGCCGCGCAGGGACGGGATATCCGCCTTTCCGAAGAGCGGATCTCCGGCTACCGGAACTTCGCCAACAAGATCTGGAACGCTTCCCGCTTTACCCTAACCCATCTTCAGGGGTACGACCCGGGAAAACGGGCGGGACAAGCGCAGTTGACCCTGGCGGATCGATGGATCCTGAGCCGGGCCAACCGCACCGTTGCCCAGGTGCGGGAGGGGATGGACGCTTACAAATTCAACGAAGCCGCTTCGGCCGTCTACCAGTTCCTCTGGCACGAATTCTGCGATTGGTACATCGAGCTGATCAAACCGGCCCTCTCTCAGGATCAGGACCCGGGGCGGAAATGGCTGGCGCAGGATGTGCTGGCCCGCGTCCTGGATACCTCTCTCCGCCTCCTCCATCCCTTCATGCCCTTCATCACCGAGGAGATCTGGCAGAACCTTCCGGGGAGAGAGGGGTCCATCATGGTGGCGGAATTCCCCCGCTCCCGGGAGAACGAAATCTACCCCCGGGAAGAGGCCCGGATGGAAACGATCATGAAGGTGATCGCGGCGATCCGCAACCTGAGGAGCGAGATGGGAATTCCCCCCGGTAAGAAAGCGGAAGTGATCCTGTACAGCCCGAAAAAGGAATCCCTGAGCCTCCTGGAGGAAAACCAGGGGTACGTGGAAAATCTGGCCCGGACCGAGAAGCTAAACTTTCAGTCCGGAGGATCGAGGCCCAAGGGGTCCGCCACCGCCATCGTGGAAGATATCGAAGTCTTCCTGCCCCTGAAAGGATGGATCAACCTGGGCGAAGAGGAAAAGCGGCTTCAGAGGGAATTCAGCAGGGTTTCCGAAGACCTGTCCCGAACCCAGCAGAAACTCCGGAATCAGGATTTTCTGAGCCGGGCCCGGCCGGAAGCGGTGGAAAAGGAGAAGGGAAAAGCCGAAACCCTGGCCGTGCGAGAGGCCAAACTCAAAGAGAGCCTGGAAAGGGTAAAAGGCTGGAGGAAAGAAACCTAAAAGAAGCATTCAGCTTTCAGCTATCAGCCCTCAGCCCATAAAGGAAAATGGCTGACCGCTGATAGCTGAAAGCTGAATGCTGTTTTTCAAGGGAGTGTCCATGTATTTTCCCCTCTATCGTCCGCGCCGTCTGCGTACGAGCGAAACCCTGAGAAAAATGGTCCGGGAGACCAGGCTTTCTCCGGAAGATTTCATTTATCCCCTCTTCGTCGTTCACGGACGCAAGGTCAGACACGAGATCGAGTCCATGCCCGGGATTGCCCAGGTTTCTGTAGACCTGGCGGTCCGGGAAGCGGAAGAAGCCTGCAAGCTGAGCATCCCGGCGGTGATTCTTTTCGGAATTCCTAAAAAGAAGGATTTGAAAGGAACCGAGGCTTACTCCGCCCAGGGGATCATCCAGCAGGCCATCCGGGCCATCAAACGCGAGCTTCCCCAGGTGGTCATCATTACCGACGTCTGCCTCTGCGAATACACCAGTCATGGCCACTGCGGGATCGTGGTCGACGGAGAGGTGCACAACGACACCACCCTGGCCTTTCTGGCCAGGATGGCCCTGTCCCACGCCGAGGCCGGCGCCGATATGGTCGCCCCCTCGGACATGATGGACGGGCGGGTCAAAGCGATCCGGGATCTCCTGGACCGCAAGGGGTTTGAAAACATCCCCATCCTTTCCTACGCCGCCAAGCATGCCTCGGTTTTCTACGGTCCCTTCCGGGAGGCCGCCGAATCCACCCCCCAGTTCGGGGACCGCAAATCCTACCAGATGGACCCGGCCAACGCCCGGGAAGCGCTCCGGGAAGTCCGGCTCGACGTCCAGGAGGGGGCGGACATCATCATGGTCAAGCCGGCGCTTCCTTACTTGGACATCATCCGGAAGGTGCGGGAAGAGATCGACCTCCCGGTGGGAGCCTACAACGTGAGCGGCGAGTACACCATGATCAAAGCCGCGGCCCAGCAGGGATGGATCGACGGGGAACGGGCCATGATGGAGGTGCTTACGGCGATCAAAAGGGCCGGGGCCGACCTCATCATCACCTACTTTGCCAAAGAGGCGTCGCGGGTACTCAAAAAGGGCTGAATGCTGGGGCTGAGTTCGCTCTCATCGTAGGTCGCTTCGCCCTGAACCATGCTAGGTTCATGGGCTCCGCTTGAGGACCGCCACGCCCGGGGCCGGCTTGAGGACCGGCCCGATGGGCCTCGAGGAAAAAGAAAAAAGACGGACAATGAGCCGGGGCAAATTTTATCATCCGGAAATCGAAAGAATGAGCCGGAAGGCCCTTCGGGACTTGCAGAACAGGAGGCTACGCTGGCAGGTCCGGAGATGTTTGGCCAAATCGGAGTTTTACCGGGAGAAGTTCAAGAAAGCCGGAATCAAGGCCTCTCACATCAAGACGGTGGATGACCTGGTCCACATCCCGGTGGTGACCAAGCAGGAGCTGCGGGAGGAACAGGTGAAACACCCTCCCTTCGGCCGCTACACCGTGGCTCCGTCGAAAGACTGGAGGGAACTGCATCCCTCCACTGGAACGACGGGAACCCCGGTGAATACCATCTGGTCGGAGAGAGACGTTGAGAATATCACCGAGGTCACCGCCCGCACCATGTGGAGCTTCGGGGTACGGCCGGGAGATATCATCCAGAACGGGTTCAGCTACGGACTCTGGGTGGCCGGGATGTCCACCCATTATGCCGGCGAGCGGATCGGCGGTTTGGTGATCCCCATAGGGGCCAGTATGACCGGCCGGCAGGTTGAATACATGCTCAATCCGGGTTCGACCGTACTCCTGTCTACCCCCTCCTTTGCCCTGCACATCGCCGAAAATCTGAGAGAACGGGGCGTCTCTCCCGAACAGTTGCCGCTCCGGCTGGGGTGCTTCGGGGGGGAGGGGGGCACGGAGACCCAGGCCACGAGGAGGAAGATCGAAGAAGGTTTGGGCATCGATGCCTATGATTATTACGGTCTGGCGGAAATCGGCCCCACCTTTGCATCGGAATGCACGGCCAAAGCGGGATTGCATTTAGCCGAGGACCATTACCTGATCGAGATTCTCAACCCCGACACCGAGGAGCGGTGCGCCGAGGGCGAGATGGGCGTTCTGGTAATCACCCATCTATCCCGGGAGGCCACCCCCATGCTTCGCTACTGGACGAACGACTACGCCCGCTTGGATACCTCCCGGTGTTCCTGCGGCCGTACCCATGGGCGGGCGATTGGGGGAATTCTCGGGCGGGCCGACGACATGGTCATCTACCGGGGGGCGAAGTTTTATCCCGTCCAGGTGGAAAAGGTGGTCCGCAGTTACCGGGAGGTGGGGGATGAGTTTCTGATCGAACTGACCCGGGATGAGAGTTCCTACACGGATGTATGCACCGTGGTATGTGAATGCCTGTCTGCGGACACGGACCGGGCTTCGCTGGAACAGCGCCTGAGAAAGGACCTGCGGGAGGAACTCCTGGTCACTCCGGAAATCCGGATCGAACCCTTCGGGACCCTGGAGCGGACTACCTTCAAGGCCAAGAGGATTTTGGACAAAAGGCCGAAATAGCGAAAGCTGATAGCTGATAGCTGATAGCTCATAGCAACTAACGAATTAGCTAAAGGCAAAACTGCCCATTCTTTTGCTCTTTGCTCTCTGCTCCATGCTCTATGCTTTATTATGACGTGGGTTGACGACCTTCGCCAGGCCTGTAAGGACAGGCTGATCGGGAAGGAGATTCTTTCCTTCTCGAAAATCGACTCCACCAACCGGGAAGCGCGCGACCGGGCAAAAGGTGGGGCCCGCGAGGGGCTCGTCATCCTGGCTGACTCCCAGTCCCGCGGTAAGGGAAGGCTGGGAAGGTCCTGGGAATCACCCCCGGGCACCAATCTGTACCTTTCCATCATATTGAGGCCTCCCGTTGACCCCTCCGATGCACCCCAGATCACGCTCCTCGCCGGGGTGGCCGCCGCCCGGGCGCTTTCCGACGTGTCGGGCCTGAAATGCCTCATAAAATGGCCCAATGATATTCTCCTAAGGGGAAAGAAACTGGCCGGAATCCTCGCGGAGATGGAAGGGGAAGGGGCCAGGGTGGGATTTGTCATCCTGGGCATCGGGGTGAATGTGAACTGGCGAAGGGAAGATTTTCCCGCGGACCTCGGGGTGAAAGCCACCTCATTGCGAGCCGAAAGCGGGAGAGAGATTTCCCGGGCCGCGGCGGCGGCCGGACTCTTGGGGGAGCTGGAAAAAGAATACACCGCCTTTATCCGGGAAGGGTTTTCCCCCCGGCTGAAGGATGAGTGGAACCGGCTCTCGTGGATCAACGGCAAAGAGGTGACCCTCAGCCTTCCGGAGGGGGAGATATCCGGGCGGGCCTTGGGCCTTGACACCGACGGGGCTCTTTTGCTACTGGATGGGAAGGGAAAAACCCGCCGCTTTATCGCCGGAGACGTGAGCCTCCGACGGATAAACAAAGATGAATGGGAGACGGAGGAACAGGGATAAGATTTGGCCAAAGACAAGAAACTAAAATGGGACCCAGATAAACCCAGATGAACAAAGATCTTAAGACGGAAATATGGGCAATTCCCCGCGATTTAAAAATCTCTTCTTTGTCCTCTGTCGCCTGCTAGAAAGTTTTTTGAATATTTTATCTGTGTTCATCTGTGCCCAATAAATTTGTAAATAGTCTTTTTCTGAATTCTGCATTGATAAAGGGAGGCAGCCCATGCTTTTGGTCATAGATGTCGGCAACACCAACACGGTCCTGGGAATTTACGACGGAGACCACCTCAAGGAGAACTGGCGCATCTGGACTGAGAGGGACCGAACCTGCGATGAGTACGGGATCCTCATGCGTAACCTCTTTGCCTCCGGTTCCATCTCCCTGGACCGGGTCGAGGCCATTTCCATCTCCTGCGTGGTCCCCCCCATGCTGAACATGCTCCTGGAACTCTGCGCAAAGTACTTTCACCTCAAACCGCTGGTGGTCGAATTCGGGATCAACACGGCCATGCCCATTCTGCTGGATAACCCCTACGAAGTGGGGGCGGACCGGATCGTGAATGCTGTGGCTGCCTATTACAAGTTCAAGCAGAGCCTGATCGTGGTCGATTTCGGAACAGCCACCACCTTTGATTACATCTCCCCCAAAGGAGAATACATGGGCGGGGCGATCGCCCCGGGGCTGGGGATCTCTGCCGAGGCCCTGTTCATCCGGGCTTCCAAGCTTCCCCGGGTGGAGCTGATAAAGCCCAAGCGGGTTGTGGGAAAGAATACGGTGCAGTCCATGCAGGCGGGCATCGTCTTCGGCTACGTGGGGTTGACCGATGAAATCGTGCTCCGCATGAAGGAAGAAGTGGGGACCCGCCCCAAGGTGATCGCCACCGGTGGTTTGGCCCCCCTGATCGCTGCGGAGTCCAAGACCATAGAGGAAGTGGAAGAGTTCCTGACCCTGGAAGGCCTGCGCTTGCTCTATGAACTGAACAGGAAAAAGTGAAATTCCCATGGCCGAAAAATGCATGCTGACTCCTTTCCGGGAAGAGCACGAGATCTTTCGGCAGCAATGCCGGCGGTTCGTGGAAAAAGAGCTGGCCCCCCACGTCATGGATTGGGAGGCGAAAAAAGATTTTCCCGACGAAGTCTTCCGTAAGGTGGGAGAAATGGGGCTGCACGGGATCCTCGTACCGGAGGAATACGGGGGATCGGGGGGAGACTACCTGGTGGCCTCGGTGTGGGTGGAGGAATCCACCCGGATCCGCTCGGGAGGGGTGGAGGCCGGGCTCGGGATGCACGGCCTCATCGTCCTTCCGGCCGTCGCCAAATTCGGAAACGAGGAGCAGAAGAAGAGAATATTAGTCCCCGGGGTGAAGGGGGAGAAGATCGGAGCCCTCGGCCTGACCGAGCCGGTCGCCGGATCGGACCTGGCCCGTATCCGCACGGTCGCCAAAAGGGAAGGAGACCACTACGTCCTCAACGGCTCCAAGACTTTCATCACCAACGGCTGCCGGGCCGATTTCGTGCTGGTTCTCTGCAAGACCAACCCGGAGGCGGGGTACAAGGGGTTTTCCACTTTGATCGTGGAGAAAGGAATGCCGGGATTTAACCAGGGGAAGCCCCTGGAAAAGCTGGGATGGCAGGCGGGGGACACGGCGGAACTGACTTTCGAGAATGTCGCCGTCCCCGTGGGCAACCGCCTGGGGGAGGAAGGCAGCGGCTTCTACAACGCCATGGCCAACCTGGAATGGGAACGGCTGATCATGGCCCTGGGCACGGTCTGCAGCGCCCAGCTGGCCTTCGACAAGACCAAGACCTATGTCCTTCAGCGGGAAGCGTTTGGACGTCCCATCGGGAAATTCCAGGTCAACCGGCATAAGATGGTGGACATGGCCATGGAAATCGAGGCCGCCCGCCAACTCAATTATCATGCCCTGCGCAAGCTGGTGAACGCAGAACCCTGCGCCGCCGAGGTGTCCATGGCCAAGATTTTTGCCTCGCGGATGGGCGAATTCGTGGCCACCACCTGCCTCCAGCTCCACGGCGGCTACGGCTACATGCGGGAATACGAGATCGAACGCTTCTTCCGCGACGTGCGGGTCAACGCCATCGGCGGCGGTACTTCTGAAATTCTGAAAGAGATCGTGGGGAGGTTGATAGGACTATAAAAGGCAGGGAGCAGAGAGCTAAGAGCATAGAGTAAAGAATAATATCCAATAAGCAACGAGTAACGAGTAATTTCTCTCTTCTCCCTGCTCCCCGCTCTCTGCTCTCAGCTTTTTTTATCTGGCCATCCTGGCCAGCAGGCTTCCCACCGGGCCGAGCTTCTTCTTCACATCCAGGAAAGTCTTCTCCCCCCTCATGATCTTGGCCATGGCGTTCCACCAGCGGTCTTGGGAGGCGATTTTTCGGTGGTAATGGAAGGGGCGGAGGTTGAAGAGCTCCCGGAAGAGTCGGGAACATTCCAGCTCGGGCATCATTTCCCGATCGATGGATTCCTGGTAGGGCTTTAAAGAGTCCCACCGGTTCTTCACCGCTTCCTGGAGGACCGAAGCGGCTATCTGGGCGCTCCGCACGGCGGAGAAAATCCCTTCGCCGGAAAAGGGATCGGCCAGCCCGGCGGCATCTCCGATGAGAATGCACCTTCCTTTTTCAATGGGGCAGCGCTTCTTCCGGAGGGGAATCATAAACCCGGCGGCACTGACGGACAGGATTCCTTCTTTCTGGGCCCGGGTTGCTAGGAATGCCCGTTGGTAGTTCTTTATTCTTGCAGCCGGAAGATCGATTCCTCCGGCGCCCAGGGAAAGGAAGTACTTCCTGGGGAACATGTAGGCGTAGCTTCTTTTCACGCTCCCCCAGTCGAGGTGGATGAGATCCGGTTTCCAGTCAGGGACCATGGAAGTCGGAGCCTCACTGTGGACGGCCAGCATGTAGGCCGGATCCTGCATCAGGCCGGTTCTCCTGGCTACCGCACTTTGTGAACCGTCAGCGCCGACGACATACGCTGCCGAACAGAGCCCCGCCGCAGTGTTCACTTCTCCAAAGTCGTCTTTTTCTTCCAGCGAGAGAAATGGAGTCTGATCGAAAAACCGAGCGCCCGCCTCTTCTGCCCGCCGGGCGAGAAATTCGTCGAAATGCTCCCGGCGCACAGTGAACATGAGCGGCCCGGGGGAGTGCCGGATGAAGGGCTCCTCGAACCTGCAGGTGAAAGAGATGCCGGTGATGGTTTCCTCGACGACCGGGGAAAAATCGAAGGGAATGAGCTTTTGGGTGCGGACGTTCACTCCTCCGCCGCAGGTCTTGCCCCGGGGGAATTTGGCCTTGTCCAGAAGAACCACATCCAGGCCTGCTTTGGCCAGATGATAAGCCAGCATCGACCCCCCAGGCCCCGCCCCCACGACTACCACATCCGCCTTTCTGGGAAAAGATTTGTTGTTCATATTCTATCGGACACAGATGAACCCAGCGCGACAGAGCCGCAACCAAAGAATTTTTATGGCACACAGATGAACACAGATAAACACAGATTTTTTTGCAAAAGAATCAAAGGAATAAGACCAAATGGGACACGGATGAACACGGATAAACACGGATCATGCAAGATAAAATAAAAACCCCCACTCGGGCGGGCAAAATTCATAAGTCGTTTTTCCTTTATTATGAATTCAATTATATATTTTCTGTGTTTATCTGTGTTCATCTGTGTCCAATATGAATTTTGTATTTTGTCTTTTAAATTAGCCCAATTTTTTAATCCGTGTTCATCCGTGTCCCATTAAATTGTTTTTAGATTTTCAGCGTCGATCCGGGTTCATCTGCGTCCCCATAAAATTTTCCAGGTCCTGCAGCGCTCTTTCGCTCAGGGCTCTCTTTTTGTCCCTCCCCCGGAATCGTCCCTCCAGGGGCGGGAAAAGACCGAAGTTGACGTTCATGGGCTGGAATTCCTTTGCCCGGGGGGCGGTTAGGTAATAGATCAGGGAGCCGGTCGCCGTTGTGGGAGGGGGAATGATCAGAGACTGCCCCTTGGCCATCCTGGCTGCGTTGATTCCGGCCAAGAGCCCCATGGCCGTTGACTCCACATACCCCTCCACACCGGTGATCTGCCCGGCGAAGAAAATCCGAAGGTCTTTTTTGAATTGCAGCGTCTTCTCCAGAAGAGTAGGGGAGTGAATGAACGTATTGCGGTGCAAACTGCCGAAACGGAGGAACTGGGCCTTTTGCAGCCCGGGAATCATCCGGAAGATCCGTTCCTGCTCTTTCCATTTCAGTTTCGTCTGAAAGCCGACCAGATTGTAAGCCGTACCGCGGCTGTCTTCATGCCGCAGCTGAACCGCCGCATAGGGGACTTTTCCGGTCCGCGGGTCCCTGAGCCCCACGGGCTTCATCGGGCCGTGGGCCAGGGTCTCCCTGCCCCTTTCAGCCATTTCCTCGACTGGAAGGCAGCCTTCAAAATGGACGGGCTTTTCGAACTCGCGATAAGGAACTTTTTCCCCTCTGCCGAGCTCCTCCACAAAGCGGAAATATTCCTCGGCGTTCATGGGGCAGTTCAGATAATCGCTCCCTTCCCCGTAGCGGGAGGCCCGGAAGATCACCTTCATGTCCAGGCTATCGCCGTCGACGATGGGGGCGATGGCGTCGTAAAAGTAGAGGTGTTCCTCGCCGGTCATCTTACGGATGGTTTCTGCCAGTCCGGGTGAGGTAAGGGGGCCGGAAGCAATCACCACGATCCCCTCTTCGGGAATTTCCGTCACCTCTATCCGGGTAATTTTAAGGTTCTCCCTTTCCTCCAACCGGGAGGTTATCAGAGAAGCGAAGGCCTGCCGGTCCACGGCCAGGGCGTCCCCCGCGGGCACCCGGGTCTCTTCGGCGACGGCCATGAGCAGAGACCCGAGCCGCCTCAATTCTTCTTTCAGAAGGCCCACGGCGTTTTCCGGAGAATTGGAGCGCAGGGAGTTGCTGCAAACCAGTTCGGCAAGGTCGGGGGAGACGTGGGCAGGAGAGAAGCGCTGCGGCTTCATCTCATAGAGGCTAAGGGAAACCCCTCGCTTGGCCGCCTGCCACGCTGCCTCGCACCCCGCCAACCCCCCGCCGATGATGAGAATCTGCTTCTTCATTGGAAATCAAGAAGGGTTTCCATGTCTGCACCAATCAGCGGAATTTTTTCATGAATCCACCCATGTGTCAAGTAAATGTCTGTGTTTTCTATGTCCGTGTTTTCTTGTTCTGCTTTCATTCTTGACAAGCCGGCTGATTTCTTTTATGAAACAAGCATGCTCCTCGCAAGGGTCGGGGGCGAGCGGATCGATTTCGCAGGAATTTAGGATTATTCTTTTCCCGGCATTTGCAGGGGGAGATGGAGTGAAGAACAATTTTCTTCTGAATTCCCAAAAGGGCTAAGATGAAACCTTCTACTCCAATCAAAATTGCCATTTATTGTCCCAATCACCTCTATGGGGAAGGCCTTAAGAAAATTCTTGAGGAAGAGGGGATGGAGGTGATCGGAATTTTCAACGAAGGCGCGGACTATGGCGAAGTGGGAAAGATGAACCCCGATGTGGCCTTGATTGATTGGAATATTTTTCCCCATCTTCCTGAAAGCCTTAAGGGAGAGAAGAAAACCAGGATTCTTATCTTGGGGGGGAGATATCATGCCGGGTTCTCCGATAGGAAGCTTTCCAGTTTGATTTTCCAGGGAGTTGTCGGCATCCTTCCCTGGGCGGCGGACTCCCCTCTCCTGATCAAGGCCATCAAAGCCGTCTTGTCCGGGGAGCTGTGGCTGGACCGCAAGACCATGGGCCGGATGGTCTCTCAGGGTTTTAAAAACCAGGGCGAAAAGAAAACGCTCACCAAAACGGAGAAGGAGATTGTATCCCTGATTTGCGATGGGTTTCGGAACAAGGAGATCGCCCAGAAGCTCGACATCGCGGAGAGAACGGTAAAGTCCCATTGCAACAGGGTTTACCGAAAATTAGGCCTTTCGGACCGGTTGCAACTGGCGGCCCATGTTTATAAGGAATGGCCTGAATGGTTCATTGGGAAAGGAAAATCTGATCGAGGGGAATGAGAGAAGGAGTGCATGGGCTTCTTCGCCATTCCGAGGAATTCTTTTAATCCATTGATTTTATAGTTTTTTTAGACTTCTCCTGCCTCCCTGCGGTCTGGAGTAAATTCCATAGGACCGCGGCCATCCACTATCTCCGGACTCTCCCCATTAATACCTTGGTACGCGAAAGGTTAATACCTATTTCATGTTGAAATATTTTTGAATACTTGCATATTGTGATACTTAATAACCTATCTTTTCCGAGCGGAGTTTCCAGCAAAGGATTTCAAGAAGGAGGGAATTTTAAGAGATGGGCCCCTTTGTTTGTTCATGGGGGTTAGTAGAGCGTAGGAAGGAGGGTAGGGGAGAATTTATCTCCCCGGCCGTGCATCCGGGTAGCTTTGGGGGTTAAAGGGCTGGACCTTGGGTTGGGACATAAGGGGATAGGTCAGAAGAAATCATCCTGCGTTCCGACATCGAAAGGAGGAGCAAAATGAAAAAGTTATGGAGTTTGTTTTTCGGAATGGTCCTCTTCACCGGAATTGCCTGGGGGTCGGGTACCGAAAATCCGCTGGGGCCCGTTGACCCGGGAAACTCACACAACGGAACCACCTGGACGATGATCCTCCGGGGCCTGGATGGGGACCTGAACAGATTTTTAAAAGTTCCCAGGGAATATGTCTTCAGGGTTCGGGTGGCAGATATGAACGGCTGGATCTACTTTGATTCCGACATCTGTTTACACTCCTGGCAGCTCTTTGCCGCCGATGCCTCCCAGGCCAAATTTCTTTGGTACGGGTGGATGAACGGAGGATTTCGCACGACCGATGACCGGGGATTCGTTTCCGGGCGGGTGGAATTCGTCGCCGGGGGAGTCCAGATGGAAGAGGCTTTTCCCTTTCTTTTTGTGGGGGAATTTTTTAAGAGGAAAAAAAATGGAGAGGTGACCGAAATCAGGGGCACAGCGATCTCCCTGGACATGACTGGCCGCTGGCCGAGTTATTGGGCGGGGGACTACAACCTGACCATGAAAAGAGACTAGGTTGATGGGCACTGGGGGCAACAGGAGCAGGCGGAACCCGAATCGGTAAATGGGTTTCCGCCGATAAACGATCAAACCAAAGACCGGAGAGAGGGGAAACGCCCTGCCGGGGGCTTCCCCTCTTTTTGTTGAGTTGGCACCCTGTCCGTTCCGGGTAAAAGGGAAGTCCTTATCTCGCCCGCTTCGGTCGAGGATGCGGAAAAGGGGAAGAAGGATCGGGTATTTACTTCGCCGGCATCTTCCGATAGTATCTTTTTGGCGGGTTTCGATCCTGCAGGGGTTCAAGGGAAAGAGAGGAAAAGGGTTGGCATGGATGAAAGAGATCTCGTCGGGAAGGTGAAGGAAGCTGAGGTAGTGGAAATTTGCCGGGATCTGGTCCGCCTGCAGAGCGTGAACCCCCCCGGGAACGAACGGGCCGCAGCGGAGTATGTGGCCGCGGCTTTGAAAAAGACCGGGGCGGAAATTGAGCTGGTGAAGCACGGGGATGCCCGGGCAAGCGTGCTGGCCCGTTTGAAGGGGCAGGGGAAGGCGCCGTCCCTTTTTTACAACGGGCATCTGGACACGGTCCCCGTGGGCGCTGAAAAATGGCGGCACGATCCTTTTGGGGGAGAGATCGCCGAAGGCCGGATCTGGGGGCGCGGGACAGCCGATATGAAGGGCGGCCTTGCGGCCATGATGGCGGCCATGAAGGTTATCCCCGAAGCCGGAGTTTCTTTGCAGGGCGATCTGATCCTGGCGGCGACGGCCGGGGAAGAAATTGACTCTTTGGGGGCCAGAGAAGTGGCCAAAATGCTGGCCGGTGAGTCGATCCAGGCTCTCTTTATCGCCGAGCCGACTTACAATGAAATCTACATCGCCGAAAAAGGGGTTCTCTGGGTGGAGATGGAAACCTTCGGCCAGACCGCCCACGGCTCCATGCCGGAGAAGGGGCGAAACGCGGTCTTGATGATGGTGAAGATCATCCAGGAGTTCGAAAAGCTGGAAATCCCTTACAAGACCCATCCGATCCTGGGTGGATTTACCCGGAGCATCAACACCATTTCCGGGGGGGTCAAGACCAATGTCGTTCCCGATCACTGCGCGGTGACCATCGATATGCGGACCGTACCCGGTCAGGAACATTCGGCGATCCTGCGCCAGGTGGAAACCATCGTCGAAGAGCTGGGCAGAAAAGATCCCGATTTCAGGGCCGCAGTGAAAATGATCAATGACCACCCTTCGGTGGAAACATCTCCCTCGGAGCCGGTATTGCAAAAATTTTCTTCCCTCGTCGCCGAGATGACCGGGAAAAAGCCCGTGTGGAAAGGGGCCAACTATTTCTCCGATGCCGTTGGGTTCCTGCCGGTTCTCAAGGTTCCCCTGATCCTGTTCGGGCCCGGCGAACCCGGGCAGGCGCACCAGCCGAATGAGCAGGTAGAAATCTCGAAGCTGGCGGAGGCGGCGAGGATTTTCACTGGAGCCGCGGCGAGGTTGCTGGGGGGACGCAGGGACCTTTGATTTTATTGCTTTGGGGCGCTGCTTTTGGTGGCTGTCCCGAGAAGAATTCCTACACCCATTTTTCCATAAGATAGGAAGGAGTCAAGAATGGCCGCTCAACTCACCAAAGAGAATCTGGAGGCGCTGCGTAAATGGCCGACGCCGGCCATTTCCAACGCCATTGAGCTTTTCAACATCCAACCCCGGAATGTGGGATTTATGCTCCCGGAGATCGGGTGCCGGTTCCCCGAGTTGGGAATCATGATCGGGTACGCGGTTACCGCGGTGATCACCGCGGATACTTCGGAGGGCCGCCGGATTCCCCCGCCGGAGTGGTGGGAGTTGATACAGAAAATTCCGGAACCCAGGATCGCCGTCCTTCACGACCTGGACCGGCCGGTCGTCGGCTCTTTCTGGGGGGAAGTGAACGCCAACATCCACAAAGCCTTGGGTTGTGTCGGCACGGTGACCGACGGTTCGGTTAGGGATCTCGATGAGGTGAAGGAACTTGGTTTCCAGTTTTATTCCAGTTGCGTGACCGTATCCCATGCCTATGTTCACCTGGTGGAAATCGGAGCGCCCGTCAAAGTGGGTGGGCTCTGGGTCAAATCCGGCGACTTGCTGATGGGGGACAAGCACGGGGTGATCAAGGTTCCTCTGGAGATTGCCAAAGATGTTCCCAAAGCGGCCCAGATGATGGAAGACTGGGAACGGAAGGTGATCAACTTTTGCCAGTCAAAGGAGTTCAGCAGAGAGGGATTGAAAGACAGATTCATGTCGCCCAGGCCCACGTGGCCTCCCAAGTAACAGGGTGCAGGGGGCAGGGGGTAGGTTGTAGAAGATAGAGCTCAAGGTAAGAAGAAAGGGTAAAGAAAAGGGCCGTTATCCAAATGGATAACGGCCCTTTTTTGTGAACCTTAGACCTCTAACGCGGTACCCCTATCCGGAGAGATCCAGGCGGGAGATGGGGCGGCGGAAGAAGGGGAGCAGGACCAGGGTGGCGATCCCGAAAAGGGCGAAGCCGGAGGAGAAGGAGAAAACTTCGGCCCAGTGCCCCAGGGCCGAGGGGAGGATCCCGCCGCCGAATAAAAAACCCATGAAGATAACCAGGGAAACCGCCGTTCCCCGGAGGCGTTCCGGGAAGATCAGGGAAACGAGGGTGAACCCCGTTGGAAAGAGGCAGGCGACGGAAGCGGCCTGGAGAAAAACCAGGAGGGATACGGGAACGGCACCGGGGACGGCTCCCAGCAAAAGGGTGAAGAGGCCCGTGGCGGTCATGAAAGCGGTGAGGGCCCGGATGGGCCCGATCCGGTCAATCAAGACCCCGGAGACGAATAACAGGATGATGCCGAAGCTGCGCGATAGACCGATCAAGGTATTGGCCCAGGGACGCTCCAGCCCCAGCTCGCTCACCAGGAAGAGGGGCATCACCGCATAGGCCCCCATGCTGGCCCCGATGGCGATCATGAAGAAGAGGACCATGACCCAGCAGGAGCGGTTGATTAGCACTTCCCGGAAAAGCTGAAACCGGGGCGCCTCTCCCCGTTTGCGGCTGCCCTTGCCGAAGAGGAGGAAGAAAAAGGGCATCCCTATCATCCATCCTCCCAATACACTCAGGGAGTCTCTCCAGGAAAAAAACCTCAGAAGAAATTCGGCGAGGAGGGGGGCGGTGATGAAGGCCATATTGGGGGCCAGCTCATGGATGGCCATGGCTTTTCCCCAGTTCTGTCTGCTGGCCAGCTCGGTCAGGGTGGCGATGCCCGAGGGAAGGTAGAGCCCGGCGAAGAACCCGATGAAAAAGAGCCCCGTATGGATGGCGCCGATCGAGGAGGACCGGGAAATGAGAACGAGCGAAAGCCCTCCCAGCAGGCCCGCAAAGGTGACGGTGAGCCGGTGAGTCAGAAAATGAGAAACCACCCCGGACCCCAGTAGACCCACGCCGTAGCCGAAGGCCATATAGAAGAAGAGGGACCCCGCCTGCCCGTGACCGAGGCCCAGCTCCGACTCCACGACGGGGAGAAGGGGGGCCATGATGACCCGGGAGACAAAATTCAGGTAAAAGAGCAAGGTCAGCAGGAAAATGGCCAAAAGGGGAAGAGAATTACTGGAAGAGAGACTTCGGCTGAAGGCCATTTCAGGGAGTTCCGGTTCGTCGATGGATCATTGAGGGGGCTTAAAAAATCGGCCTTTCCCCAACTCCCCGCGGCTCATGCAAGGTGTGGAAGGGGAGTCGATCCATTTGTAACATTTTTCCCCCGTCGTGTCAAAGAAGAATCCCCTTGCCTGCCTTCACTTTTGTGGCTCTTTTCCCTGTGCGAAGGCAACTTTGTGGAAGGAGAGCCCCCCTTTGTCGGCATTAGGCAAAAAAACATCAGCGGGAACGGGAATCGCAAGTCGTAAGTCGCGAAGGCCCTCGGCCTGAGCGACTCGCCTGAGCCTTCGACCTGAGCTCTGGCCGAGGGGCTCGCCGAAGTCTCGGGCCGAAGGCGCAAGGCGACCAAAAAATGTTCGCCTTCACGCCTTACGCCCTGCGACTTGCGGAAAGGGTACGGATGATGGACCCGCTGGAATCAGTTGAGCTTGAGGAGGACGGCCTTGTGGTTGACCTTTCGCTGAACCCCCGAATGTCCCTTGGGGGTCACACGGTTGTGGGGTTTGGCAGCTTGGTTGCGGATGGCGGTGAGCTTAGAACCGAGCATGCTTCGGTGGACCGCGGTCTCCGAGAGGATAGTCTGCAGCAAGGATTCGTATTCCCCTTCGGCAATGGAAAAGAGGTTCTTGTAGTTCATCTCCACGATCGAATATTCGATGTTCCAGGCGATGGAAAGGAGGCTTTTGAAATCCGCGGGAATCTCCGACTTCTGGAGCTTGCGATGGTGCCTCTCGACGAAATTTTTGAGGTTTTTAACCGCAGTGGCATCGAAGGAACCGCTCGGAACGCAGAAAAATTTCCGGTTTTCCATCATCCGGGCCATTTGCTGAACCATCTGGGCATGTTTCTGCTCGTCCCGTTCCAGGGCCAGCCAGAATTCTTTTTCCGCTTCCCGGAGTTCCGAACAGTACCGGTAGAGGTTGGCAATGGCCGACTCGAGGTCGGAAATGGCCTTCAGGATTTCCAGGGTATTCGCCGGATCCAACGACTCCATATCTCCCTTCCTTATCCAAGGCTAGCAAACGAAACCGTTTCCCTCTGCATGCGGCAGGCAGTTCGGTCATTTCGGGCGGGCGACGGGCTTATGCGTTTTTGGTTACTTAACTTATCGGTCCTTTCCACTCAAAGTTTAGGCGGTTCATCCAGAAATAAGTCAATTTTTTTCCCATGTTCCGCCTAAGCGGGAAAAAATTCAGGAAAAAGATGGATCGGGAAATTTGAGGGTAAAAATCTTTAACGCGGTCCTACCCATTCCTCCCTCTTCTCTTTGTCCTTTCCTTTTGGTAAAATTCCCGCGGTCGTTTGGGCAGGAGAAGACATCGGGCTTTGAAAATCACCCCGGGGAAATGGGGGGAAGACCCATTCAGGATATAAAAAACTTCACCCCGGAGGTCGCAGAGCACGCAGAGGTAGAAATGGCCAAATGCTTAAGTCCAGGATGCAGGGTGAAGTGGCGCTCTTCCCCACCTTTGCCGGAAGGTCAATACGGCCCCGGGGGCTTTCAAATAACGATTTCTAAGCTCTCTGCCTCCTCTTCGTTCATCCTCTGGTCTTCATCCCCAGAGGATCGAGAGGCAAAGAGGGGTCCATTTTCATAAAATAATTTGTGTTTTTGTCTTTACCAGGGAAAAGCTCGGCGGTTGATTTTTTCGTCATCCTCGGAGGCCGCAGAGACTTTATTAATTTCCCAAGAAGGGAAAAAGGGGGAAACAATGAAAATTCTGGGAGTTTTGGGAAGCCCGAGGATTGGGGGAAACAGCGACATTCTGCTGGATCGGGCGCTCGGCGGGGCCAAGGAAGCGGGGGCGGAGGTCGAAAAAATCGTCCTCTGCCGGAAGAAAATCTCCGGGTGTCTGGACTGCACGAAGTGCAACGAAGCCGGGGTCTGTGCAATCAAAGATGATATGCAGGACCTCTACCCGAAAATTCTCGAAGCGGATGCCATCATCCACAGCGTGCCGGTTTACTTCTGGGCCATGACCGCACAGATGAAGGCCTACCTGGACCGGTGGTGCGCCTTCTTCGACGGCGAATGGAAATGGCACAAACATTATTACCCGAAGATAAAGGGGAAGAAGATCGGATTGATCACCGTCTGCGGGGACAGCAACGTGCATACTGCCGACCCCATCGTCCATAGCTTCAAGACCACGGTGGATTTCACCAGGCTCAGATGGATCGGGGCGGTCATGGCTTCTGCCGCAGCCAAAGGGGAGGTTGCCAAGGACGAAAAGGCCAAGCGGGCAGCCTACGAGCTGGGGAAAAAAGCGGCACAGAAATAGGGTGCAGGGTGGAAAAGGCGGGGTGTAGGGTGTGGGTTGTAGGGGGTAGGGGCACGAGGCATTGTGCCCCTACAGGTTTTCAGGCCAACCGGGTGATATCCTCAGCCACCGTGGGGTATTTTTCCATGAGCGCCAAATCGTGGCCCGGGAAGAGCAGGTCGGGGGAAGAGGCCTTGGCTTTGACTTTATCGTAGCTTTTCATCCAGACGATCAGGTCGGTGATGATCGCGCTGGGGATATCGGTCTTGTAGCTGGAGAAGGTATGAGCCAGGTCTGAGCCGACAATGGCTGTCCCCTGCGCCGTATTTACGGCCACCGCCTGCAGGCCGATGGTATGGCCGGGAGTGAGAAGCAGTTCGATTCCGGGGAATATCTTTTTGTCCCCCCGGATCAGGCGAAGTCTTTTCTTCCCTTTCTGTCTGGCCAGGTAACGATTGGCAACGGGGTCGGTCACGAAGAGGAAAGGGGCCCGCCGGGCGACGGGATTCTTCACCCAGAAATTGAATTCTTTTTCCTGGATGTAGATGTCGGCCTTGGGGAATAACTGAATCCCGCTGATGTGGTCGAAATGGACATGGGTCACGATCAGGTTTTTCACTGTGGCGGCATCGATGTCCATCCTCTTCAGGGCTTCGGCGGGGCTCACGTAACTGGCCAGGTTTCGCTCTTTGGCCAGTTG
>LJUR01000216.1 GCA_001304105.1 Deltaproteobacteria bacterium SM23_61 | reverse complement strand
TTCGCGGCGATTTCCGGCTCCTCCGTGGCCGCCGCGGCCACCATGGGGACCTTGGCCTACCCGGAGATGAGGCGGTTCAACTATTCCCCCAGGCTGGCTTCAGGAACCGTCGCCGCCGGGGGCACGCTGGCGTTTCTCATTCCTCCGAGCCTCGGATTCGTGGTTTACGGGATGCTGGCCCAGGAGTCCATCGGAAAACTCCTCATTTCCGGGATCTTCCCCGGACTGATCCTGGCCGGGGCCTACATGGGAATTCTCTTCGGCCTGGTGAAACTCCATCCGGACTGGGCCCCGAGGGTCGAGGCAACGGTCTCCTTCCGGGAAAAGTGGACCTCCCTGAAAGCGGTCTGGGAGACCGTGGCCGTCTTCCTGCTGGTGATCGGGGGGATCTACTTCGGTATGTTCACCCCCAACGAGGCCGCGGGGGTGGGAGCGACGGTCCTTTTTTTGACCGCCATCCTAAAAAGGAAATTGACCGGCAAAGAACTCCTGGCCTCCCTTTATGAAACCGTCCGCATCTCGGTCATGGTCCTCTTCCTGGTGGCCGCGGCCAACGTTTTCAGCTACTTTCTGGCCCTTTCCATGATTCCCATGAAGGTCTCCGCCTGGATCGTCGGGCTGGGGGTGTCCCGGTACCTCATCCTGGCGATCCTCGTCATGATCTACCTGATGCTGGGATGCTTTCTGGACGCCATATCCATGATGGTCCTGACCCTCCCGGTGATCCTCCCGATTGTGGCCACTCTGAAGTTCGATCCCATCTGGTTCGGAGTGGTCTGCGTGATCATGATGGAAGCGGGTCTGATCACCCCGCCCATGGGACTCAACGTTTTCACCGTGGCGGGTATCGCCAAGGACGCCTCTCTGGAGGAGATCTTCAAGGGAGCGCTTCCCTTCCTTGCCGCCATGCTGTCGGTGGTTGTGCTGATTTCCCTGTTTCCCCAGATTGCCCTCTTTCTCCCCGGAATGATGGGGCGTTAAAGGGCCGGCCAAGGACCGGATTCCACCGGCACGGGCGCTGGGACCGCATTTTCACTATATCCGTAGGCCTGCTTTGAATCCCTCGTGGATCGCGTCGATGGCCTTCCGGGGAGTCGCGCAATCTCCGATCTTGTAGAATTCCACCGATTCCTCCCGAAGGGTTGCCTCCAGTTCATCGTTGGCCCGGGTTCCCACGGCCAGGACAATGGTATCAACGGGCAGGATCTCCTTCCTGCCGTCGAACTCCATCTCCACCCCCCCGGGTAGAATTCCAGTGACCTTGGTCAAAACCCGGATCTGGGCCCCTTTCTCCCCCAGGCTGCGCAGAAGAACTTTCCGGTTGATCATTTCCGCATCGCCGGCGATCTGGGAGAGCATTTCGATCAGGGTGACATCTCTGCCCCGATCGAGCAGGAATTCGGCGGTCTCCGCCCCCACGGAACCGGCCCCCACAATCGCCGCTTTCTCCCCGACCTTCTCCGGCTGCTCCAAAGCCTGCCAGGCAGGAATCACCCATTGCCGGTTGATTCCGGGGATTGCCGGCACCAGGGGGGAACCTCCGGCAGCCAGGATCACCACGTCGGCTTTCACTTCGCGCATGTTTTCCGGGGTGATCTCATGATTGATCCGAATCTGCACGCCCAGCTTCTTCAACTGGCGGGTGAGATAATCCAGGTAAACCCGGATTTCCCGCTTGCCGTCGGGAAGGGAAGCCAGATGAAACTGTCCGCCCAGATGATTCCTTTTTTCGGCCAGGGTGACTTCGTGCCCGCGCAGGGCCACCACCCGCGCGGCTTCCATGCCACCCGGGCCCCCTCCGATAATCAAGACCCTCTTTTTTTTCTCGGCAGCCTTGATTTGATACTCCCTCTCCATCCCCGCCCGGGGGTTCACCAGGCAGGTGATGGGAAGGCCGCGGTACAGATGGTCACGGCACCCCTGGAGGCAGCCGATGCAGGGACGGATGTCTTTCCATCTTCCCTCCTGGGTTTTCCTGGGGAACTCGGGGTCGGCCAGGAGGGCGCGGCCCATAGCGATGAGGTCCGCTTTCCCCTTCTGGAGAATCTCTTCCGCCATCCCGGGGTCCACGATCCTGCCCACCGCACCCACCGGGATGCGGACTGCCTTTTTGATCCCCTCGGCCAGATGGACCAGGCAGCCGCGGGGGATGGCCATGGGCTGGATTTCCATCTCCGCGGTATCATGGGTACCCCCGGAAACATGGACGGCCTTTACCCCCCATTCTTCCAGGCGACGGGCGATTTTCTGCCCCTCCTTCAGAGTGATCCCTCCAGGGATGAACTCGCTCGCGCTGATGCGGACCATGAGGGGGAAATCCTTTCCCAGAGATTCCTGGCAACGGAGGACGATCTCCCGGAGGAACCGCAGGCGACGGCTGGAGGTCCCCCCGTACCGGTCCCGGCGGAGGTTCGACAGGGGAGACAGGAACTGATGGATCAGGTACCCATGGGCGGCATGGATGAGAACAGCGTCGAAACCGGCGGCCAGCGAGCGCCGGGCCGCCCGGCCGAAGGCTTCGACCAGTTCTTCGATCTCGAATATCTTCAGCGTCCGGGGAACGACGGCTTCCGCGGCCGCGGGAATACTGGACGCGGAAACCGGGTACTGGCCGTTCGTGTAATTCACCCGAATCTGCCTTCCGGCATGATGGATCTGGGAGCAGATCCTGGCCCCTTCGGAGTGAACCGATTCGACGAGTCCTTTGAGGCCGGCGATCAGCCGGTCCTCATGGAGGCCCATGCGCCGGGCTCCGCCCCGGCCCAGGGGGTGGATATACCCGGATTCCACGATGATCAGTCCCGTTCCCCCCCGCGCACGCTCAGCATAATAATCCTTGAGCCTGTCGGTCACCGCGCCGGTTTCATCGGCGTAATGAGTGGCCATGGGAGCCAGGACGATTCGGTTTTTGAGTTCTAGGGGGCCAATATGAATCGGGGTGAACAGCATCATAAACGATCGCCTCAAAGGGTCCGAGGATTCAGGGATCCAAGGGTTCCCGGGGAAAAATTGTGATCGGTATGGTTCGATCATAGAAAAATCCCACCGGGAAAGCAAGGGAAAGGCAAAGGGTGGGGGAAGTTTGGGTCGGCAATTTTCTTGACAAGGGGATGGGAATTTACTATCAAAGGGCAACCGCTTTCGAAATGCCCCATCGATAAGCGGCGGGACTCGGAAGGCTGCCGGCACAGGAAACCGGGGAGGGTCTCTTTCCGGGTTCAATTCCGGGAATTTGCATGGTAATATACTGGCGACTTCAAAAAGCCCATTCAAAAAGCGGACCTTGCGGGGGTAGGGATGAAAAAGGAGATTCGGGTATTGCAGTTTGGCATCGGAGTCATCGGGCGCGGAGTCAGCAAGGTATTGGCCAATAAGAAGGACATGAAGATCGTGGGGGCCATCGATGTGGCCAACGTGGGAAAGGATCTGGGGGAAGTGGCCGGCGCTGGACGGAAGCTGGGCATCCGGATATCCAACGACTTGAATCACGTGGTAAGACAGCGGAAGCCGCAAGTGGCCATTCATACCACCAGCTCGAGTTTCAAGAAGGTCTTTCCGGAGCTGGAGAAGCTGGTCAGGGCCGGAGTCCATGTGGTGTCCAGCTGTGAGGAGCTTTCCTACCCTCACCAGAAAGCCCCGGCCCTGGCGGCCCGCCTGGACCGGCTGGCCAAGAAATGCGGGGTTGCGGTTCTGGCAACCGGGGTAAACCCGGGCTTCCTGATGGATGCCTGGCCCCTCTTTATGTCGGGGGTGTGTACGGATGTGAAGGAAGTGAAGGTCAGCCGGATCCAGGATGCCTCCTCCCGCCGGATTCCCTTCCAGGAAAAGATCGGAGCGGGAAGGACCAGAAAGGAATTTCAGAAACTGGTCAAGGAGAGGAAGATCCGCCACGTGGGGCTGCCGGAGTCCGTGGCCATGATCGCCGCCGGCCTGGGATGGAAGCTGGACAAGGTGACCGAGACCATCGGACCGATCTGCTACCGGAAAACCGTGAAGAGCGGCTACATCACCGTCAAGCCGGGTCGCGTGGCGGGAGTCAGACAGGTGGGGCGGGGATGGATCGGGGGGAAATGTCTGATCACCCTGTACTTCGAAGCCTCCATCGGTGCCGGCGAGTCCTACGATTCCGTGTCGATCAAGGGAACTCCGGACATGGAAGTCGTCGTCAAGGGAGGAACGCACGGAGATATCGCCACCGCGGCCATGCTAACCAACGCGGTGGCAAGGATCCTGGAGGTTCCGCCGGGGTTGAAAACGATGAAGGATTTGATCATTTCTGCGGTGCCCCAAGGGGCCTAGGCGCGAAGACCGGGGGGTGACCGATTCGGGCAGCCGCCCGCCTGGCGGTTGCTATTTACCGATTAGCCCGCTCCGGCCATCGTGGGTTTCCATTTCCGTTTTCGCGGGAACTCCAGCCTGGACCTGGCCAAGAAAGAAAAAAAGGGCGGGGGTCAAAAACTTTTGGAGGGGGGCGGTTTAAGGGAAATCGGCGGGTTTCAAAAAGGGATCGCCTTCCCTGGAAGCGATAGCGGCGGGTCTTGAAGGGTTCCCAAATTGGGGAGGTGGAGAATGAAAATCGATATGAGCGCCGACGTGGGGGAGAGCTTCGGGCGCTGGAAGCTGGGATACGACGAAGAACTGATGGAATACATCTCCTCGGCCAACCTGGCTTGCGGTTTCCATGGCGGGGACCCCATGGTCATGCGCCACACGGTGAAGCTGTGCAAAAAACACGGGGTGAAGATAGGAACCCACGTGGGCTTTCCGGACCTTATGGGATTCGGGCGGAGGTTGATGGCCCTCACGCCAGAGGAATACCTGAATTACTCCCTGTACCAGGGAGGCGCCCTCCAGGCCATCGCCCGGGCGGAAGGGGAAGAGCTGCAGCATTTCACCTGGCACGGCAGCGCCGGGACCTCTTTCAATTCCGACAATGAGGAGATCGCCCGGGCCGGGATCGCCGCCGTCGCCCAGCTGGACAGAAACCTGATCGTACCCCTGATCTACGGGCCAAAGGGGGATCTCATGGCCCGGGAGGCGGCCCAAGCCGGACTCCGGGTGGTGAGAAAGTTCTTCGCCGACCGGGCCCTGGAAGCCAACGGGATGCTCGTATCCCGGAAGAAAGCCGGGTCGGTCATCACCGACGCCGAAGAATGCGCGGCCCGCACCCTGAGGATGGTCCAGGAACGCAAAGTGAAGACTGTAGAGGGGAAAGACATTGATTGCTTCGGCCAGACCATCATGGTTCACGGGGACACGCCCACGGCGGTCAAGGTGGCCCAGACCATCCGCAAGCGACTGGAGGCGGCGGGAGTCAAAATCGTGCCGATGAAGGAACTCATTTAAAGAGGCAAAGAGCAGAGAGCATAGAGCAAAGGGTTAGAAACAAGATTTTTTCTCCATGCTCTATGCCCTCTGCGTGTTTGGAGGGTCATGCGCGCCTTTGAAGTGATGTCGCCGGGAGCTTTCACCACGGTCCAGGACCTGGGGAGGTACGGGTACCAGAAATACGGGGTCTCCATCTGCGGGGCCATGGACCGGTTTGCCCTGCGGGTGGGAAATCTCCTGGTGGGAAATGAGGAGGGGGAGGCGGCCATCGAAGCGACCGTGATCGGCCCCAAATTGAAAATCCTCAGCAGAGTGCGGGTGGCTTTCACCGGCGCCGACCTTTCTCCGGAGGTGGAGGGAAAGCCCGCGCCCATGTGGCACGCATTGGATGTTGCCGAAGGAAGCGTCCTGTCTTTTGGGGCGGCAAGGAGCGGGTGCCGGGCTTACCTGGCGGTTTCCGGGGGAATCGATTTCCCCGTGGTCATGGGGAGCCGCTCCGTTCATACCCGCTCCAACCTGGGTGGAAGCGGCCGGGCCCTGGCCAAAGGGGATGTCATTCAAATAAAGGAAACGGGAATCAGCAATCAGGAATCAGGACCCGGGGTCCGGGAATCGGGATCCCGTCAGTTGCCGGAGGAATTTGTTCCTGTTTACGGAAGACAATGGAACGTTCGGGTGGTCCTCGGGCCGCAGGATGACTACTTCACCCCAAAGGGGGTTGAAACCTTCCTGGACGGCGAATACCGGATTACCCCCCAGGCGGACCGGATGGGGTAGGGCCGAAGATCGAACATAAGAGCGGGCCGGACATCCTCACCGATGCCACGCCCCCGGGCTCCATCCAGGTCCCCGGAGACGGGATGCCCATCGTTCTCCTGGCCGACGGACAGACGAGCGGCGGATATTCCAAGATCGCGACGGTTATTTCCGTGGACCTGGACCTGCTGGCCCAGGCTAGGCCGGGGGACAGGGTTCGGTTCCAGAGGGTGACCCTTACCGAAGCCCACCGTTTGCTGAAAGCGATGGAGAAAAAGATGAGGGCGCTGAAGAGCAGGCTTTCGTAGGCGCGATCCCGCAAAACGGCGACGGGCCGCCTCCACAGGATGGGGTTCCAAAAGAAAGAATATGGCCGGCTACAAACGAGCGCGATACTTGATCGTCGGCGACCGCGGGATTTCCGTGGAGTTCGGCAACTCCCTCGACGAGGAGATCAACCGCCAGGTTCACAAGATGCGGCACGCCCTGGAAAAGGCCCCAATTGGGGGGGTCATCGAGACCAACCCGACCATCCGATCCCTGCTTGTATATTACGACCCGCTGCGAATCGGGGTGAAGCAACTGACCCAGAGGATGCAGGAGATCGAAGGGCGGATGGCCGACATCGGCTTGCCGGAATCCCGTCTTTTCGAGATCCCGATTGTCTACGGCGGGCAATACGGCCCCGATTTCGAAGAGGTGGCGAAACTGCTCAGCCTGAATTCCGAAGAAATCATCCGGGTCCACAGCGGGAAAGAATATTTCATCTACGACACGGGGTTTATCGGCGGGTCGGCCCACTTCAAGGTCCCGCCCCCCCTGGATTCCCTGCCCCGAAAAAAAACCCCCAACCTGGGGGCTCCCGCGGGGGCGGTTTTAATCGCCGGCGGCTTGGGAGGTGCTTTCAAACCATTGCCCGGACCGACAGGCTGGTACTGGATTGGGACCTCCCCCCTGCGTCAGTGGTTCCCGGAAAAGGACCCTCCGCTGCTGATTCATCCGGGGGACAGGGTCATCTACCGTCCGGTGGGCGGAGAGGAATTCGAGCGGATTAAGCGGGAGGTTGAGAAGGGTGTATGGAAAGCCCAAGTAGCCCCATGAGGCAGCCCGCAACCTGCCTGCCTGGAAAACCGACCGGAAGTTATTTTGATGGCTCTGGAGGAAGGAAAATGGCTAAGCCCACAAGTATGGAGCGGTACGCAGAGAAATTTCCCCGGTCAAAAGAGATGTTTGAAAAGGCAAAAGATTTGGTCCCCCGCGGGGTGGCCCACGATGCCTGGCAGGTGTCCCCCTTTCCCCTTTTCATGAAACAAGCCAGGGGTTCCCACATCTGGGACGTGGATGGGAACGAATTCATCGATTACTACGGGGGTCACGGGGGGATGATGCTCGGCCACGCCCACCCGGTGGTGGTCCGCGCGGCCCAGGAACAGCTAGAAAAGGGGGTTCAGTTGGGGACCGGTTGCGACCTCATGCTGGGTTGGGCGGGGATCATCCAGCGGCTGGTTCCTTCGGCGGAGCGGATCGAGTTTATGAATTCGGGGACCGAAGCAATTATGTACGGGGTCCGTCTGGCACGGGCCCACACCGGACGGAAGAAAATCATCCGGTTTCAATTCCATTTCGCCGGAGCCTACGACGCGGTTACGGTGGGCTACAAGAAGCCCTTCCAGGTATCTGTTTCCGGGGGCGTTCTTCCTTCGGCGGTGGAAGATACGATCGTGCTGCCCATGAACGAGGAAGCCGCCCTGGAAGAGGCCCTGCGGAACCGGGATGTGGCGGTGGTAATGGTGGAGGCTGCCGGCGCCAGTTCGGGGGTCGTGGGCATCAAACCCTCCTTTTATCAAACCATGCGGGAATTGACGGAGAAATACGGGACCCTGCTCTTGTTCGATGAAATCGTGACCGGGTTCCGCTACTCGCCCGGCGGGGTTCAGGCAGCGGTGGGGGTGACTCCGGATTTAACCACCCTGGGTAAGGGGATCACCGGGGTCATGCCGGGGGCGGGGGCCATCGTGGGGAAGAAAAAGGTCATGGAGATGTTTCTTTTCCAAGATGAAGACTGGAACCGGTACCGCCGGGTTTCCCACTTCGGCACCTTTAACGCCAACCCCCTCTGTGCGGCAACCGGAATCGCCTACCTGGACATCATCGCCACCGGGCAGCCGACCAAGGAGGCCAACCGAAACGCCCGGACTTTGCGGGACGGCATGCAGGGAAAACTGGATGAAAGGGAGATCCCCGGCTGCATCTACGACGGCAATTTTTCCGTGGTCCATGTTTATTTGGGGAAATGCGATCTCCAGGGGCAGTGCGACCGGGGGGTCTGCGTGAATGCCGAAAAAGAACGTCCGTCGGAAGTGGGCGAGGCCCTTTACCGGAATTTCGCCCTTCAAGGGGTGAAGACCGCCGTCCGGGGTTTTGACCTCTTCCTATCGGCGGTCCATTCGAAAGAGGACCTGGCAAGAACGATCCGGGCCTTCGGAAACAGCCTGGACACCATGATTGAAGAAAAAGTCTTTAAATAAAATCCGCAAGTCGCAAGTCGCGAGAGCGGAAGTCGATAAGAGCATTTTCGCTCTCACGCCTTGCGTCTTGCGACTTACGGGCTCTGGTTCAAAGGAGGGCCATGGAAAGAAGAACCCTGATTCTCTCCGCTCCCGAAGTCCTGAGCTGCCTGGATCTCGATGAAACTCTCGGGGTGGCGGAAGAAACCTTTCGGGAAAACGGTTTGGGCCGGACGATCCTTCCGCCCAAGCTATTCATGTACCTGCCGGGGGAGGGGCACGGGGATTATATGTTTGCCGGGCCGGCAAGCGTCCCTTCGGCTAAAGCCGTGGGGGTGAAGATCGTCACCGGTTATAAAGCCAACCCGGAGAAGTTCGGGTTGCCCCACATCCTGGCGCTCCTGATCCTGACCGACCCGGAGAACGGCTACCCCCTGGCGATTTTTGACGGCACCCACCTGACCACGGTCCGGACCGGGGCCATGACCGCCGTGGCCGCCAAATACCTCGCCAACCCGGATTCCGGGGTTCTGGCGGTCATCGGAGGCGGCACGCAGGGAAGGTCTACGGCCAAGGCCCTCAACCGGATCTTCGCCCTGCGGGAGATCCGTCTCTACGACCTCGATTCCCGGGCCGGGGAAAGGTACCGGGAAGAAATGTCCCCCCTGCTGAATCTTCCCATCCGTCTTTGCTCCCATGGGGAAGAAGCGGTTCGCGGAGCCGACCTCATCGTCACCGTTACCTCCGCGGAAGGGGTATTCGTCCGGGATGAATGGGTCAGACCCGGGGCCTTCATCGCCAGTGTGGGGTCCTATCCGGAGCTGGATCCGGCCCTACCGAAAAAGGTTGAAAAACTGGTGGTGGATGACCGGACCCAGGCCCGCTACCGGGGCGAGTTGTGGAAGGGGTATGAGAGAGGAGAGTTCCATGACGGGATGATCCATGCGGAGCTCGGGGAGATCGTGAGCGGAAAAAAGAAGGGCAGGGAAGCCCGGGAGGAAAGGACGCTGGCCTGTCTGACCGGAGTCGGAACGCTGGACGTGGCCGTGGCCCGCCGGGTCTACGAAACCGCCCTGGCGCGCAAGCTGGGGAGTTGGGTCAGCCTTTGGTGAGGCCCTCTTTTCGAATACGGATTGAGGATGGCGGAATGTCGGCGACAATTCCCTTGACACCCAATTCCCCTTTTTTGTATATTCAACCCACCCCAAAGCGAGTTCTTATCGATCATTCAATCATAGGACGCCATTTCCAGAGTACTTCTCATCCTCAAGCGTCGGGGAGGTTTGCGTCTCGACGATGTTTCAACCAAGACCTGCGCTCAAGAAGCTGATATTCCCCCGGTCTCGTGCAGCGAAGTTGGCCGCCTCGGGTTATTTTAAGGAGGAATACACTTGAAAGGAGGGGACATCATGAAAAAAGTACTGCTGGTAGCTTTTTGTTGGGTAGTGGCGCTGAGCCTGGCGACGACCGTGCATGCCCAGGCGGTGAAGCTCGTTTTTTCCACTATGTTTCCAAAATCATACACCTATATCCTCAACCCGAGCCTTGATTTCTGCAAGAAGGTAGAGGCGCGAAGTGGCGGAAAAGTCAAATTCGATACCTACCATTCCGCCCAGCTTTTCGGCGGCAAGGAGGAATTCGCGGCTGTAGGGAGAGGCGATATCGACGTTGGGATTCCCCATGATATCTACCATACCGGCGAGGTTCCCGATCTGGGAATCACCAGCTTGCCCTTCTTGTATGAGGATGTGGACCAGGCCATGCGGATCCTTCGGGCGGGCCTCAAGGATATGGTCCGGCCCAAGGTGGAGAAAGCGAATAATTGCATTTTATTAGGCTGGATTGTCTTTGACCCCTATCAGTTCTACAGCAAGAAGCCTATCGCCACCATCGAGGATGTAAAGGGCAAGGTATGGGCCGTCTCCGGAACGACGCACACCATGGCCATAAAGGAGATCGGGGGGTCCCCCACGATGATGAGTTCCGGGGAGCTGTACCTGGCCCTTCAGACGGGAACCATCGATGGCTGCACCCGCCCGCTTCTCACCGGGGTGGGAAGAAAGCTCTACGAAGTATCTAAGTACCTGACCCTGGCGAGCTTTTCTCCCTGGGGGGATCTCTTGATCGTCAACAAAGATAAGTGGAATAAGTTGCCTGCAGACGTACAGGAAATTATGCGGAAGGCGGGACGCGAGTGGGAGGATCAAGGGTTCCGAATGGCGCAGGAGTTTGTAAAGACGGCGGTCCAGAAGCTTAAAGATGGCGGCATGGAGGTGAGCAAATTGTCCCCGGGCGAATTGAAGAAATTCAGAAAAGCCATGGATCCGGTCTATAAGTGGTGGCTGGAAAAACAGGTTCCCGGGGGGCAAAAATACCTCGACTTCGTGGACAAACACCGATAATTTTTTGGGGGGGAGGTTCTCCTCCCCCCGAATTCCCGGGGTGGGAGACGGGAGACGGACCATGGGGACCGAAAGGTTGATGAATGGCCTGCTGCGGGGGATAAACAAACTAAGCTGGTTGGGCGAGACCCTGGCCGAGATCGGGACTTGTGTGTTGGCCGTTGTGGTGATCTGGGGGGTCGTGCTCACCTATGTCTTTAAGTCCAGCGATATTTTCTCCGTGGAAATGAGCGAATATCTCTTGGTGTTTATCTGCTTCGTTTCCATCCCGTATATTCTGCGGGAAGGCCGACATGTGAGGGTGGATGCCCTGGTGCAGCTTCTATCTCCCAAGTCTCGATGGAGAGTGGAACTCATTGCCTCCATCCTGGCAATGGGTTTCTGTGCCCTCGTGGTATGGAAAGCAGCAGGGGTCACGCTTCTGAACTACCAGAGAGGGTTCCGTTCGGCTTCTTTGGTAAGTCTCCCGCTGTGGATTCCCTATCTGATTATTACCCTTGGCTTCCTGATCCTGACCCTGCAATACATCGTCGTCATTCGTGAACTGGCCGGCAGAAAGGAGAGCTAGTTCCAATCCCTAGAGGGATTAAAAGGAAAAAGAGGGCGAATCGATCATCATGGATCCGAATATCATTGCCATCATCGTAATTGTCGCGTTCCTTTTTCTTCTGGCCATGGGGATTCCGATTTTTGCCTGTTTGGGACTGGCAGGGACCCTGGGGATTCTCCTTTTAAGAGGGCCAGCCGGGCTGCAGGTCATTCCCACGGTCATGTACGATAAGCTGAGGAGTTTCATCCTGGTTGCGGTCCCCCTGTTCATTCTGATGGGGCAAGTCATTTTTTACAGCGGGATGGGAGAGTACCTGTACACCCTCAGCCACCACTGGCTGAACCGCATGCCGGGCGGGTTGGCCATGGCCAGTGTTTCCGCCTGCACCGTCTTCGGGGCCATGTGCGGGGTGAGCATCGCCGGTGCAGCCACGATCGGCTCTTTTGCCATCCCCGAGATGCTCCAGAGGGGATACGACAAGCGGCTGGCCGTAGGTTCTGTGGCTGCCGCCGGTGCCCTGGCTTTGCTGATTCCCCCCAGTGTTGGCTTCATCATCTATGGAGAGGTGGCCGATGAATCGGTGGGGATGCTGTTTATCGGGGGGATTGTGCCGGGGCTGGTATTGTCTTTGATGATGATGACTTATATCGGCCTTCTGGCGTTGCTGAGACCGGAGATGGCTCCAGCGGCCAAAGAAACGGTGACCTGGAAATTAAGGCTGATCACCCTGAGCAAAATATGGCCCACTTTGCTGCTGATCTTCTCCGTCCTGGGGACGATCTACCTGGGAGTCGCCACGCCGACCCAGGCGGCAGCCGTGGGCTTCGTTTGCAGCCTGGTCCTCGCCCGTTTTGTCTACAAGCGTTTGACCTGGCGTATTTTCCGGGACATCGCCCGGAGTACGATACTTACCACGGGCATGATTCTGCTGATCTTTGTGTCGGCCATGTTCTTCGGCTATGTGTTAACCCTGCTCAAGCTCCCCCAATATATTATGTTGTTTATCACCGAGTCTGGATGGCCTCCTTATGTGGCCTTGATGGCCATCATGGCAATGCTCATTTTGCTGGGATGTTTTGTGGATGCGGTTTCGGTCATTACCATCAGCACGCCTCTGCTGCTTCCAACCATTACCATGCTGGGGTATAGCACTTTATGGTTTGGGATCGTTATGGGGATTACGCTGGAGATGGCGGTGATTACCCCACCGGTAGGGCTGAACCTCTATACCATCAAAGGAATTGCCCCTCCGGAGGTCACGATGGCAGATATTCTCCGGGGGGTCGTCCCTTTTATCGCCATCGAGCTGGTTTGTTTGGCAATTTTCGTGGCCTATCCGCCCCTCTGTTTATGGTTGCCGGGAACGATGTTCAAATAATCGCCGGGGGTGAATCGCGAGGTCGAGGGTAACGCCATGGTAAAAAGAGGAACGGATTTCAGAAAAAGATTTCTGGAAACCGACCTTCTGATTGTGGGTGCCGGGGGTGCGGGTTTGCGAGCAGCCATTGAGGCTAAGAATAGGGGGGTTGACGTTACCGTAGTCTCCAAAGGAGGTTTCCCCTCCGGCTGTACCACCCGGGCCATGGGGGGTATGTCGGCTTCATTTGATGAACGAGATAGTGTGGACCGGCATTTCAAGGATACCATTGACGGCGGCCATCATCTCAGCGATTGGAAGCTTGTCCGGCTGCTGGTGGATCGTGCCTGTGAGAGGGCCCAGGACCTTGAACGGTATGGTACCCATTTTGAGAAAGAAGGAGGCCGCTTTAAGCTTTTTCCCTACACGGGAAGTTCCATCCCCCGGGGGGTCTTGGCAGAGGATCCATATCAAGGCGGCTACATTAGAGGACTGGTTAACGAAGTAAAGAGGCTGGGAATCCATACGCTCGAGCAGGTGATGATAACGGACTTCCTCAAGGATGGGGGAACCGTCATCGGCGCCGTGGGGGTGGAGTTGGATGGAGATGGGGTGATCATCATCGGCGCCCGAGCCGTCGTGCTGGCCACTGGAGGGGGAGGGGACCTGTATCGCCTCACCACCAATCCCCCAGGGACCACGGGAGACGGTTATGCCCTGGCCTTTAAGGCCGGGGCTGAGCTGGCGGATATGGAATTCATCCAGGGGCGGGTGTGCATGATTCATCCCCAAGGGATGCGCGGGATTCCGCCTCCCGGAGACGGGCTGGTGACCCTGGGAGGGAGGTTCTACAACGCGCTGGGCGAGCGCTACATGAAGAAATATTTTCCCGATAAAATGGAAATCGTAACTCGGGCGCAGATGTCCATCTGCGCTCAGAAAGAGATCCATGCGGGGCGGGGGACTCCCGAGGGGGGGGTGTACGGGGATTTGTCGGGTGTCGCCCCCGAAGAGTTGGCCAAGTTCAAGAAGTTCTTGCAGACTTGTGCTGCCGAGCATTTCGACCCATCGTGGCAACCCTACCAATGGGCCCCCGGCGCGCATCACTTCATGGGCGGCGTGATCATCAACCCGAAATGTGAAACCAGCGTGCCGGGACTCTACGCGGCAGGAG
>LJUR01000215.1 GCA_001304105.1 Deltaproteobacteria bacterium SM23_61 | reverse complement strand
TCATTCAGCTGTCTCACCAGGGATACTTTGTTCTGCGGGGCCGAGGGGACTTTCAGCTCCCGGAGGACATCTTCCAGCAACTCCTCATAAGTGTGTTGGTGACGGAAGATCGCCACGGCCTTGACCTTCCGGTCGATCGTGTTCAGCAGATGCTGGATGAGGGTGGTTTTGCCGCTTCCCAGTTCACCCAGGATGAGGATAAAGCCGTTTCGATCCAGAATGCCCCGGGTCATGGAGTTCAGGGCTTGCCGGTGGGTCTCCGTCAAATAGAGGAAACGGGGATCCGGATTGACGTGAAAGGGCTCTTCGGAAAAACCGTAAAACCACGTATACATGTTTCACCCGACGGAATAAGGAAGACCAAAAATTTCAGTGAAATTATAAAATGGGCAATACGATTGTCAAGGAGAAAAATGAGAAGGCGATTTCAAATCCTCTCATGGTCCAATAGTCATACTGTCGCCAGATCTTCGGTTCGCACCCTGCGGACGACCGCTGCGGAGAGGGGGCCGGGCGAAAAAAACAACCATCCGCCCATGCGGGCGCCCGACTATGGGGCCAGGAACCATTCGGGTCTCCCGTAATTCCTGGCCGCCTCGACGAAGAATTGGGCCCGCTCCGTCGTGGCATCGTAGGGCAGTTCGCACCCGGAGCATAGGATGAAAGCCCCCCCGTGAGCCGCCGTGCGAATGCATTCTTTCACCGAGTTCCCGATCTCCTCCCGGCTTCCGCTGACAAAGAGGGAAGGGGCCACGTTGCCTAAAACGACAATCCTCTTCTGGGAGATCTCCACCATCCTTTTCAGGGACGACGGGCTGTCCACGCTCAGGGCCACGATCCCCAGGTCCATCAGGTCTTCCATGAGGGGATCGATGTACCCGCAGATGTGCATGGAAAGGTTGGCCTTCTTCTCCCGGAAGAACCGGACGATCTCTTGATGGCGGGGTTTGATGAACCGGCGGTAAATCGCCGGGGAGATGAGGCTGCAGGAAGAAGCGGCCTCCCCCAGGGTCAGGCTGAGACCGGTCTCGAGCACCCCGGTCCCTAGAACCTCGGCTACTTCCGTGGTGAACTTCAGGAGCTCTGCGACAAAGACGGGGTCGTCCACAGTGTCGTAGATCAAATCCTGGGTCCCCCTTAAACCGGCGGCTATGGTCCACGGGCCGGTGACCGTTCCCGACAGGGCGACACTCCGGAGGGAATTTGCCACGGCCCTGCAGGCTTCCAGAAAGAGGGGGTATCTCCCGCTGGATTCAGGGCGGGGAAGTTGGAGCGCGGAAAGGGCTGTTTTTTGGGAGAGCACATGCTTCCTCACCTGGGGAACCCCGTCCTCCGGGAATTCCAGTTCGGCCCCCGCTGCTTCAGCCTCCAGGAAGATGTCCCAGGCCACGGCTTCGCTGTCATGCTGGAACATTTCATGAGCGAGCAAAGTGGAAGTCGCCAGCTTCCCCCCATCCTGATGATATTCCCGCGGGGAACACCCCAGAATTCTGGCCCGGAAAGGCCCGAGAATCAAGCTGTAGGGGATGCGGTCCGCACAGGTCCGCTTCATCGCCGCCCGGATCCGGTCTCGTCCGGTGATCATAAAAACCTCCTAAGGCGCAGAGGGCATAGAGCATAGCGCAGAGCGGAAAAGACTTTCAACCAACTGCCAGATTTCTCGATTTCCCACCCTAGACATGGATTTTTTTACTCTATGCCCTAAGCTCTCTGCTCCATGCGTCATTGCCGTCGGTTAGACTGGCAAGAAGTTCACGCATAAAATCCAAACGCCGGTCAGGAGAACAAAGGCCATCAGGCAGTAGCCCATGATATCCCTCACCGATAGACCGCAGATGCCCATGAGGGGAATGGTCCAGAAAGGGTGGATCACGTTACCCACCAGCTCCCCCGCCGAGATCGCCTGCACGGCCCGGGCAAGGTTGATTTCCAGGGTCTGGGCGGCGCTGAACAGCAGCGGCCCTTGGATCTCCCACGCGCTCCCGGAGGTGGGCGCGAAAAGATTCAGCACGACCGCATGGAGATAAAGCAGGGTCGGGTAGGTCGCCGCCCCGGCCGCCGACAGGACCCACCCCGTGGCCAGGGCGGCCAGGCCGGAGGAAGCGAGCATTCCCTGGGTGCCGGCATAAAACGGAAACTGGACGATGATCCCGTGGGCGGCCCGGGCCGAACTTTCCAGGGACCGCAAAAAATGCATGGGGGTATCATGCAGGGAGAGGGCCAAAGTGAAGAGGACGAAGATGAGCATGTTGAGGTTCAGGGTGAACCCTTTGCCGTAGAACCAAAAGATGATGTAGGAAAATCCCATAATGGAGATCAACCAGACCGGCCAGCGGCTGTGTTCCAGCCAAACACCGAAAGGCAGCTTTCCCTTCTGATGGATCTCCCGCTCCAAGGCAATGGATATCTCCTCGGCCCGGTCTTCCCTTTCGAACCGCGCCAGCAGGCCGGAAGAAGGTGGGGTGGCTTCCTTCTCCTCCGGGGAGAGGAACCCCAGCATTCCAACCACCCCGGTCACCCCGACCAGGAATCCCGCCAGGGGGATAAAACCCCAGGGGGGCTCGGCGTTCAGGGACATTCCCGCGGCTTTCTCCACAAAGGGGGCTGCCTTTCGAAGGACCAGCGGGTCGGCGGCAAAAGCTCCCAGGTTCCCCGCGCACAACCCGATAAAAGCGCCGGCCACCAGCAGGGGATAATCCACCCCGGAAATCCTCCTCCCCATCTCCCGGGCGAGAAACGCGCCGCCGATAATCCCCAGGCCCCAGTGCAGCAGGGAACAGAGGGCGGTGAACGCCGTGAGGAAGATCACCCTTCCCCGGGGGGTGGAAGGAATCGCGGCCAGAAAGCGAAGAACCCTCTGGCTGGCGGGAGCGGTGGCCACGCTGAACCCGGCGGCCACCAGGAGCACCATCTGCATGGCGAAGGAAAGGAGGTCCCACACCCCTTGGACCCAGTATTTGACCATGTCAAAAGGCCCTTGGTGGGTCTCCAGGATCCCCAGAAAATAAGCCAAAAAAGTGAGCAGGATGGCGAAGAGAAAAGAGTGGGGAACGAAGTAGGCGACCCGGGAGTTGAATTTCCTGGCAGATTTCCGGAAAGCCTGGGAGCGCGTCATGGCAGAGAGTCATTCCCTTCCCGGGAAGATGGAACCAGCAACGACCCGGCCTGATTTTCCGTACCGGGTCAATTTAAATATCCCGGGAGAGAAAAGTCAACCCCAAAATGATCAACCGGCGCTGCCTTTTGACGCGGCAACCTCTAAAGAATGCACGATTGCACCACAGCGGCCCTGCATCAGGGCAGCCTTTTTATCAGCCTATTCCTTGTCCATCTCCAGTTTCTTGCCTGCTGGGGTTCATGCCAACCCCCTCTCTTCTCAGGGTTTTTCTCGGGCTGGGTTCCTTCCTCAAAAACTGGCGGTGGACGAGGATCGTATTGATGTTGACAAAATAAAAACCATAGGTTATACGTTTAATATTTGGTCATGGTGTTCCTCCCTGAAGATTCCTCCGGGGAAGAAACCGTCAAGCAAACCAGTGGGTTGCACTTCCTGCGGTTTAAAATCTAAAAGACTAGGAAAGGGAAAGGAGATCCTGTATGGCTCATAATGTTACCGCCCCCATGGTGGGGAAGATCGTGGACATTAAAGTAAAAGTGGGCGACAAGGTCAAAGAAGACGATGAAATTGCCGTGCTGGAAGCCATGAAGATGGAGATGCCCATCGTGGCTCCCGCAGACGGCGTGGTGAAGGAAATCAAGGTCTCCGTGGGCCAGACCTGCGAAACCGACATGATTCTAGCGGTCATAGAATAGCCCTAAGCTCATAGCTCATAGCTCGTAGCAAATTGGCTCAAAGCCCGTGGTTTTTGCTATGAGCTGAATTGCTATGAGCTGCCCTGGGAGGAAAATATGGACTTCAAGTTGAGCGAGGAATTGCAGGCCATCCGCGAGACGGCCCGTGACTTTGCCGAGAAGGAGATCATTCCTTTTGCGGATAAATGGGATAACGAGGGCTACTTCCCCCGGGAAGTCATCAAGAAGATGGCCGACCTGGGCTTCTACGGGACCCTGGTCCCCGAAGAATACGGCGGCAACGGGATGGGGTTCCTGGCCGGGACGATCATCACCGAGGAGATCGCCCGGGCCAGCGCCTCTCTCCGGGTCACCTTCAACATGCAGACCTTCGGCCCCGCCCTCTCCGTCTACCGGCACGGAACCGAGGAGCAGAAGAAAAAATACATCCCCAAACTGGTCTCCACGGAAAGCATCAGCTGCTTCGCCATCACTGAACCCAACGCCGGCTCAGACGTCATGGCCCTGAAGACCACGGCCATCCCCAAGGGGGACTATTTCCTGGTCAACGGTTCCAAGACCTGGATCTCCAACGCCCAGGTGGCCGACCTGTGCGTCCTCTACGCCTATTCCGATCCGGCGGCCAAGAGCAAGGGGCTTTCCACTTTTCTTTTGGATATGCACCTCTCCGGAATCTCCACCCGGCCCCTGGACAAGCTGGGCCTTCATTCCGCCCCCACGGGGGAGATCGTCCTGGAAGACGTAAAGGTTCCCAAAGACGCCCTCCTGGGCCAGCTGGGCGAAGGGGTCAAACACGTATTCGGCTCCCTGAACCAGACCCGCCTCTCCTGCGCCGCGGGGGGAGTGGGGATCGCCCAGGCCTGCTTCGAGGCGGCGGTCAAATACTGCACCGAGCGCAGCCAGTTCGGGCAGCAGATCGGCCAATACCAGATGAATCAGGACATGATCGCCATCATGGCCACGGAGATCGAGGCCGCCCGCTTCCTGGTGTACCGGTCTGCCGTGCAAAAGGACGAAGGCATGCTCAACAACGTCCTGGAGACCTCCATGGCCAAGTACTTCGCCGCCGAAGTGGCCGGGAGGGCGGCGGACTTCGCCATGCGGATTCTCAGCGCCTACGGCTATTCCACCGAATATCCGGTGGCCCGCTATTACCGGGACGCCAAATCCATCTCCATCGTGGAAGGGACGACCAATATCCAGAAGACCATCATCGCCATGGACCAGCTGGGGTACCGCAAAGCCAATCGGTGAGACCCGGGCATCGCTCTGGATTCCTGGCCAGGGGTTTTGAAGCCTCCTGATGGGATTGCCAAGCTGGGGATCGTCGAAAAGAGTACGAGCGGGCCTCAGCCCATGGAAGCGCGGTTCCTGGAGGAGATGTTCCCCCATCGACCTGCAGCGTCCCCATGACCTCCCCCTTACCTTTCCTCTTCGGCTCGAATCCGGGGGATCGGTGAGGGGATTTTTTTAAGGAGACCCTTATGCCCCAAGCCCTAGCCGACCTCAAAGTCTTGGACCTCTCCCGGGTCCTGGCCATGCCTTACTGCAGCATGATGCTGGGCGACCTGGGCGCGGAAATCATTCGCGTGGAGCGCCCCGGCTTGGGGGACGAAACCCGCCATTGGGGCCCTCCCTGGGTTGGGGAACTGAGCGCCTATTACCTGTGCACCAACCGGAACAAGAAAGCCATCACCGTGGATCTCAAGAAGAAAGAAGGACAGGAGATCATCCGCCAGCTGGCCCGGCGGAGTGACATTCTCCTGGAGAACTTCCTTCCCGGGGACCTGGCCAGGATGAACCTGGGATACGAGGACATCAAGGCCATCAACCCCAAAATCATCTATGCTTCCATCACCGGGTACGGGCAGACCGGCCCCTACCGGGATCAGCCCGGCTTTGACTTCATCCTCCAGGCCCAGGGCGGGCTCATGTCCATCATCGGGGAGGAGGACGGTCCGCCCATGAAGGTGGGGGTGGCCATCGTGGACATCACCGCGGGACTCTTCGTCTCCTCGGCCATCCTGGCCGCGGTCCATTACCGGGAAAAGACCGGTCAGGGCCAGCGGATCGACATGGGCCTTCTGGATGCCCAGGTGGCCTGGCTGGCCAACCAGGCCAGCAACTACCTGGTCTCGGGCCGAGTTCCCCGCCGCATGGGAAATGCCCACCCCAACATCGTTCCTTACGAGACCTTCAAAGCCAGAGACGGGATCTACATCGCCCTGGGGGTGGGGAATGACAACCAGTGGAAGAAGTTCTGCAAGATCGCCCAGATCGAACATCTCATGGACGATCCCCAGTACGCCACCAACCCCAAACGGGTGGAAAATCGAAAAAAACTCGTTCCCCTCCTCCAGGAAGTCTTCCTGCGCAAGGATTCCGGGGCGTGGCTTCAGCTCCTCGGCGAAGCGGAGATTCCCGTGGG
>LJUR01000214.1 GCA_001304105.1 Deltaproteobacteria bacterium SM23_61 | reverse complement strand
TGCCGTAACCGGCTGGGTAAGCCTGAAAGCGCTGGAAGAGACTTTGAGCAGGCGGATGTCCGCCAGAGCCCTGGATACCAGTCAAGCGGCCCTGAGGCGGGGATTCGAGCTGGGGAAGGCGTTAGAGACGAAAGAATGAACCGCAGCGTACGCAGAGAACGCCGAGATGAGAATAAACTTTCAGACCTCAAATTCCAAACGATCTGTCCCTGTGTCCTCTGGGCTCTCTGTGGATATTTTTTGATTCCCGAGGGGTAAAGGAATCTCTCCATGGGTGAGGGGAAGAAAAAAGTCGTTGTCACCACCAATTCCTTCTATGGGGCGAAGGTGAAGCTTCTGGAAGAGATGGGCGTTGAGGTTCAATTTCTGCCGGATCGGGCCGACGATCAGTTCCTATCCGCGATCGAGACCGCCCATGGCCTCATTCCGGGGTTGACCATGGTTACGCCCCGGGTCATGGAGAAAGCCCCCCGCCTGGTGATCGTGGCCGCCCACGGGGTAGGATACAACAACATCGACCTCCAGGCGGCCGAGGATATGGGAATCCTGGTGACGAATATCCCCGGGGTGAATGCCGACGCCGTGGCTGAATTTACTTTTGGTCTCATCCTGGCCCTGATTCGCCGCATCCCCCATGCCTGGGAGGAGATGAGAAGGGGAGGGTGGAGGCTGCCTGAATTCTGGGGGTTTGATCTGCGCGGGAAAACCCTTTCCATCATCGGGCTGGGCCGGATCGGAAGCCGGGTAGGAAGGCTGGGAGTTGCCTTTGGAATGGAAGTCTTGGCCTGTGATCCCTACATTTCGGACCGGGCTTTCCAGGAAGCCGGGGCGAAACCGGTTTCTCGGGAGGAAGCGATTTCCCGGGCTGATTTTTTAACCCTCCACACTCCTCTCACCGAGGAGACCCGGGGGATGATCGGCAGCCGCGAGCTTTCCATGATGAAGAGTACGGCCCTGCTGATCAACACTGCCCGTGGGGGCATTGTGGACGATGGGGCGCTGGTCAAAGCATTGGATGTCGGAGTCCTGGCCGGGGCAGGGATCGATGTTTTTGAAACGGAACCCCCTCTTGATCCAGCGCTCAGATCTCATCCGAAAATCATATCCACTCCCCACATTGCCGGTCTTAGCGACGAAGCCCGGTATCGCATGTCTTTGGGGGCTTCCGAGCGGGTGGCCTGCGCCCTGCGGGGCGAGCGGCCCCCGGACGTGGTCAACCAACCCCGAAATCCCCGTTACTTGAGGATGGGCTGAAAAAAATTATCATAAAAACTTGACCGCAGAGATTGCGGAGAACGCAGAGTATCAAAAAAAGGAATAAAAGAATATTGGAATGGTGGGCCTGCCAAAAGGCCTAAACCCATTATCCCAGCATTCCAGCTTTTCAATTTGCTCCCTTTGCGTTCTCCGCCTCCTCTTCGTTCATCCTCTTGTCTACATCCCCGGAGGATCGAAACAAAAAGAGCAGTCCATGCTCATAAAAAGATTTTTGCCTTTGGTCTTTACCCAGAAAAAGCTCTGCGATCTCTGCGTCCTCTGCGGTTGATTTTTTCTTCCTTCTGGAGGGCGCAGAGGCTATTATTATTTCCCCAGCAATGAAAAAGGAGGATCCTATGCCCAAGAGAATGATTCAGAACCTGGAAGAGCTAAAAAATATGGTGGGGCAGGAGATCGGGGTGAGCGACTGGCATCCGGTGACCCAGCAAGCCATCAATCTGTTTGCCGATGCCACGCTGGATCACCAGTGGATCCACATCGACGTGGAGCGGGCCAAACGGGAGTCGCCTTTCGGGGGGCCCATCGCCCACGGATATTACACCCTGAGCCTGGCCCCTTACCTGCTGGCCAATGTCATGGATGTGAAAGAGAAGAAGATGGGGGTAAACTACGGGTTGAATAAACTCCGTTTCACCTCTCCCGTCCCCGTCCCTTCGAAGGTCAGGGTGCGGGCCACGCTGGCCTCTATCGAAGAAATTAAGGGGGGTGTTCAGGCGACTTTCAACCTGCAGTTTGAGGTGGAGGGGAAGGACAAACCGGCTTGCGTGGCGGAAGCCATTTATCGATACTACGCATAAGAAAGCGTGGAGCTTGGAGCTGAGAGCAGAGAGCTAAAATCTTTTCTGCTTAGATTTTTCAACCCTCGAGGGGCCAGGAAGAAAAGGAAAAAGCGAGTTTTTTACTCCACGCTCTCTGCTCCCCGCTCTTCGCTGTCTTTACAACGGGATCGACCCGTGCTTTTTCCGGGGACGTTCCTCCTCTTTGGTCCAGAGCATTTCAAAGGCCCGGCAGATCATGGCGCGGGTTTCGTCAGGACGGATGATGTAATCGATGTACCCCCTTCGCCCGGAGGCGTAAGGATTGGAGAACTGGTCCCGGTATTCCTGGATCTTCTCCTGCCGTTTCTTTTCCGGGTCGGGGGCTTTCTCAATCTCCCGGCGGAAGACGATGTTGGCCGCTCCCTCGGCCCCCATCATGGCAATCTCGGCCATGGGCCAGGCAAAGACCGCATCCGCTCCCAGCTCCCGATGGCACATGGCCACGTAACCGCCTCCATACCCCTTACGCAAAACCAGGGTCACCTTGGGGACCGTCGCCTCGGCGTAGGCAAAGAGGATCTTGGCCCCATGGCGGATGATGCCGCCGAACTCCTGAAACTTTCCGGGGAGGAAAGCAGGTGTGTCCACCAGGGTCAGGAGGGGGATGTTGAAGCAGTCGCAGAAGCGGATGAACCGGGCCGCCTTGTCGGAAGCGTTGATGTCCAGGGTCCCGGCCAGAACCATGGGATTGTTGGCGATGATGCCGATGGGATGGCCGTGGATGCGGGCAAAGCCGATGACCATGTTCCGGGCCCACATGTACATGACTTCGAAGAAGTCGTGATCGTCCACGATCTCCTCGATCACTTTGACCACGTTGTAGGGCCGCTTCCCGTCGGCGGGAACGATTTCCAGAAGCTTTTCGTTCTTACGGTCGAGCGGGTCGCCGGAATAATGGACGGGCGGGTTTTCCCGGTTGCTGTTGGGCACGAAGGTCAGGAGGCGGCGTATCTGGGTGAAGCATCCCTCCTCGCTTTCGGAATAGAAATGGGCCACACCGCTGATCGAATTGTGGACCTTCGCCCCGCCCAGCTCTTCGTCGGTGATAGATTCTCCGGTCACTTCTTTGATGACGTTGGGCCCGGTCAAGAACATGCGGCTGATTCCGGAGACCATGAAGATGAAATCGGTAATGGCCGGGGAATAGACGGCCCCCCCCGCGCAGGGGCCTAGAATGGCCGAAAGCTGGGGGATGACTCCGGAGTAAATGGAGTTCCGGTAAAAGATGCGGGTGTACCCGTACTGGGCGTCGATTCCTTCCTGGATCCGGCCGCCCCCCGAGTCGTTGATCCCGATCAGAGGTGCTCCCACTTTGGCGGCCAGGTCCATGACCTTGACGATCTTGGAGGCATGGGCCTCCCCCAGGGAGCCCCCCAGAACGGTGAAGTCCTGGGAGAAGATGAACACCTGCCGGCCGTCAATGGTTCCGTAGCCGGTTACGACCCCGTCATCGGGTGCTTCCACTTTGAGCATCCCGAAATTATCGCACCGGTGGTGGACAAACATGTCCGTTTCCACATAACTGCCGGGGTCCAGAAGCTTCAGGATTCGCTCCCGGGCGGTCAGCTTTCCCAGTTGGTGCTGTTTTTCGAGCTTGTCCTCTCCCCCGGCGAGCTCGATTTTCTTCTTGCGCTCATCCAGTTCCTTCAGCAATTTTTCTATCTCAGGTCGAATCGCCATCGGCGTTCCTCCAGATTGGACTCCGATTAGGATGAATATCAAGATCATTCCCTTTTGTCAAGATTTTGTTGGCGCAGGGAGAGGGTCTGTGTTATAAACGATTGATCCCTAAAGAATCACCCCAAGAATCATCGAGGGAATCGCCAAGTCCTTCATCATCCGGTTGACCATGGCTGGGCGCTATGCGGAAACATTGGGCCAGTACCTGAAGCGGGAACGGGAATCCAGGAGTGTTTCCCTGGAGGAGCTTTCCAAAGGCACCCGCATCAGCCCCCCCATTCTGGAGGCGCTGGAACGGGGTGATTTGGGATTCATTCCCCAGCGCGAATTCATCCCGGGTTTCCTTCGAGGATATGCCCGCCACCTGGGGCTGGACCCGGAGGATGTGTTGCGGCGCTACCGCATCCAGTCCGAGCTGGCCGGACGGAAGGAAAAATTCCAGCAGATGCCCCTCTTTCCGGGGCCGGACGAGCCCGCCGAGGATTTGAAGGAGCCTGAACCCGAATGGGCGGGTTGGATTCCTCCGCGGGAAAAGAAAAAAGTCCCCTGGAAAATTCTCTTACAGGTGGCCGTTGTTCTCATCGCTCTGGGCCTTTCCCTCTACCTTCACCGGATCCTGAAAGAAACGGGAAGGGGAGACCAGAGCCCTGCCTCAGGCGGGAATCTACCTGAGAGGAGCGGGAAAAACGGCTGAACCAACCTGCTTTTTTCACATTACAGAGTGGAAGGTTGCAAAAAAACAATAACCCCCAAGAAGATTGTGTCAGGTTTGCCACATTTTTTGCAATTTTTTTCGATTTAGGCCTGAAGATCGCCGGAGGGGATTATCGCAGGAGATAAAACTTCCATCATTAGAACGTCTTATGCCCTTTGCGCCTTCCCGTAAAAAATTAAAGCCTTTTGCAGGGTATGGCATTAAAATTGCTAAAAAATGATTAAATTCATTAAATTTGAAGAGGAGCCCCCTTGATGATATTTCAAACCACGTTGGAAGAACCAGTCCTTTGCTCGGGAGTCGGTCTACATACTGGCCTGCCGACTCGCATGACCGTCCGTCCCGCCGTTCCCGATACGGGAATCGTTTTCACCCGCCGGGATGTAGAGAAAAAAGTCAGGATTCGCGCGCACATCGACAACGTCACCGATGCCACCTTGGCCACCACCATCTCTCAAGATGGGGTGAAAGTTTCCACCGTGGAACACCTGATGGCGGCCTTTGCCGGGGTGGGAGTGGACAACGCGGAAGTGGAGTTGGATGCCCCCGAAGTTCCGATCATGGACGGGAGCTCCGGGCCCTTTCATGCGCTCCTGAAAAACGCCGGCGTACGGGTCCAGGATCGATTGAAGAAGTTCATCATCGTCAAGCATCCGGTAACGGTTACCGACGGGGACCGGCAGGCCACCTTTCTGCCCAGCAATGATTTCAAATTGTCCTACACCATCGATTTCCGTCACCCTCTCATTTCCAATCAGTTCTACCTCATCCAGATCTCCAACGGGAACTTTGAAAGGGAAATCTGTCGGGCCCGGACCTTTGGGTTCCTCCGGGAATACGAAACCCTGAAGTCCAGGGGATTCGCCAGGGGAGGATCCCTGGAAAACGCGGTGGTTGTCGGCGATTCGGGGGTCCTGAACGAAGACGGGCTCCGCTTTGCCGATGAATTTGTACGGCACAAAATATTGGATTCTATCGGGGACCTGTGGCTCATGGGGGCGCAGGTCATCGGCCACTTCATCGGGTATAAGTCCGGCCATACCCTGAATCACAGGCTGATACGCAAACTTCTTTCCCATGAAGAATGGTTCGATCTCCGAGAATTTTCGAGCGAGGAAGAGGTTCGACGCCTGCAGATCAACCCTCCAACCCACTAATTTCAGGTCTCCTTTCGAGAGACCCTGCCACCGTTTTTTCCATGGCCAAGGGCGTTTCCCGGGCAAAGAGAGGCCCCCAGAGGGAAAGTACCTTTAAGGCTCCGGTCTCCTCTTTCCAGATCGGTTTTCCCCGTTCACTTTGCGGTTGCCTTTTCTGCGAAAAAGCAGGCCTGTGACCCGAAAGTCCCGCCAATGGCGGAACTTCCGGGCCGGGCAACGGCCGAAACTCAATGGGATTTCCAACGACTTAGCGGAAGTTGAAGGTAAACAAGTCCAGATGGGGCCTTGCTTTTTCCCTCGGTATCAGGTAAGATATTGAAACTCTTGAAGAACGGGATGAAGGCCGGAAGGAGAAGGGTGAGGGAGTGAACCCTAATCCAAACATGGCGGAAGACGCGGCAAAGGATAAGGCCGCAAAAAGGAAGAGACGGGAGATCACCCTGATTGTCCTCCTCCTGGGCATGGTCTGGCTGATCTTTTTTTTCCAGACCCATGTCTCCCAGCTGACCGACCAGATCCCGGTGACCAGCAACATCCTGGTGATCTCTCTCATCGGGCTCAACATCATCCTTCTTCTCCTCCTGGTTTTTCTCATCCTGCGCAATGTGGTCAA
>LJUR01000213.1 GCA_001304105.1 Deltaproteobacteria bacterium SM23_61 | reverse complement strand
ATACCGCGAAATCATTTCTCGCCTCGCTTGTTTTTCGGAAAAGGTAACAGCTTCGCCTTCCAAAGTCAAGGCGCAGAAAATCATTCTCCTTCCCCATTTTTTGTGCTTGTTGTGGTTCGGGCTGGAGGGATTCGGATCATCAGTCCCGCCTGCGGCGGGAGGGATCAACGTTTTCTAATCCCCTTTCCGCTTTTCATCCGCATAGAGAGGCCTGCGAGGAAATAGCTCCGAAGGTAAGACTGAGCAAAATATCTTCTCTGGTGGATCTCCCCGGGACAGGACCGACCCGATGAAAGAATAACCGCCTCAGGATTCACGGAATTCCGGAATACGAACACCTGGTGGAAATAAAAAAATGAAAGAGAATACAATGAAATTTCTTGACGAAAAAATTTTTTTTCGTTAATTTTTAATTTGAATAGCGGAAAATTCTTTTTGCCGGATAAAAAAGAATCGGCAAGGCCGATTGCATGGCCCCATCCGCCGCCAGGGAAAAAACCAGAGGAGCCTTCTGGAAAAATGGCCGAAAGATTCACCACCGTCCCTTTGAATTTCGGCGGTCTCCCCCGCGCCCAATGCCGGTGGGAGAACTCCCGGGTGGTTTTCCTCCCCGTTCCCTACGACCTCACCAGCAGCTATCTTGCCGGTTCCCGCAGGGGGCCGCTGGCCATCCTGGAAGCTTCCACTCACCTGGAGCTCTATGACGAGGAGCTGGACCAGGAAACCTACCGGGTGGGTTTTCACACCCTGGACCCTCTGGAGGCGGTGGCTGCCGGTCCCGAAGAGATGGTCGCGCTGGTGGAGGAGTTTACCCGGCGGGTGGTCAACGAAAAGAAATTCCCCGTGCTCCTGGGAGGGGAACATTCGATCACCCTGGGAACCGCCCGCGCGCTGAAAAAAAAATGCCCCCGGGTTTCTTTTCTCCAGCTGGATGCCCACGCGGACCTGCGGCCGTCCTACGAAGGGACTCCTTTCAGTCACGCCTGCATCGGTCGCCGGCTGGCCGAGATCGGCCCGCTGGTCCAGGTAGGAATTCGAAGCCTCACCCGGGAAGAGAGCCTTTACCTGCAGAAGGGGGAGGTGAAAACTTTCTTCTGGCACCGTCTGGCGGAAACGCCGAACTGGGAGGATGAGGTCCTCCGTTGCCTTTCCCCCGAAGTCTACGTGACGATCGATCTCGACGTCCTTGACCCGGCCATTATGCCCGCCACGGGCACGCCCGAACCGGGAGGCTTGAACTGGAGGACCCTGACCCGTCTCCTGGGCCGGGTGGCCCGGGAGAAAAAAGTGGTGGGATTCGATGTGGTCGAGCTCACCCCCATCCCCGGCCTCATCGCCCCCGACTTCCTGGCGGCCAAATTGATCTACCGGTTTCTGGGAGAAATCTTCGCTCCGCTGCTTCGCCCGAAAAGAAAACCCGTCGGCGCAAAGGAGAAATGAATTGGAATCCTTGGTTCCTCGAAGACTTTTTTTTACCAAAGGCGTGGGCGTGCACAAGGAGGAACTTCGCTCTTACGAGTTATCCCTGCGGGACGCGGGGATCGAGAAGTGCAATCTCGTCCACGTATCGAGCATCCTGCCCCCCCGCTGCAAGATCATATCCCGCACCCAGGGGCTGAAGGAATTGACCCCCGGAGGAATCACCTTCTGCGTAATGGCCAAATGCAGCACCAACGAGCCCCGGCGCCTGATCGCCGCCTCCATCGGCTGCGCCATTCCCTCGGACCGCAACCTGTACGGCTACCTGAGCGAACACCACGCCTACGGGCAGACCGAAAAGGAAGCCGGCGATTACGCCGAGGATCTGGCCGCTGCCATGCTGGCCTCCACCCTGGGGATCGAGTTCGATGAGGACAAGAGCTGGGACGAACGGAAAGAGATTTACCGCATCAGCGATAAGATCGTGCGGACCACCAACATCACCCAGTCCAGCATCGTGAAGAGCGGCTGGGCCACCGTGCTGGCCACTGCCGTCTTTCTTTTCTAGGGAGAAGAAAATTAGAATTTGGAATAATGGAATGATGGAATACTGGAATAATGGCGAATATAGAAATACCTCTGAAACCCAATTTTCCAATATTCCATTTTTCCAATATTCCAGCATTTCAGTTTAGAGGGGAGTCCGAAGGCGAAGAAGCATGAAAGTTGGGTTCTGTTACAACCTGAAAAAACCCGCCGACGAATCCACCCCCGCGGACCTGTACGCCGAGTGGGACGACGAGGAGACGATCGGGGCGGTCCATTCGGCTCTGGCGCGCAAGCATGAGGTGATTCCCATCGAGGGCGACGAAGACGCTTTTGAGAACTTCAGGAAATACCGCCCGGACATCGTCTTCAACATGGCCGAAGGGATGCACGGGACGAGCCGAGAGTCCCAGATCCCGGCCATGCTGGAGATGCTCCGTATTCCCTATACCGGCTCGGACCCGCTCACCCTGGCGGTCTGCCTGGACAAGGCCGCGGCCAAAGTGGCTCTCAGCTATTACCGGGTGCCCACGGCCCCTTTCGTCGTGGTCCTGGATCCCCGGGTAAAAACCCGTTTTCCCCCCTTTCCCCTCATCGTCAAGCCCCTCCGGGAAGGCTCCAGCAGGGGAATTCAAAACAGGTCCCTGGTCCGGAACGCCCGGCAGCTGAAGGAAGAGATTCACCGGGTCCTCACGCAATACCGGCAGCCCGCCCTGGTGGAGAAGTTTCTTCCCGGGCGAGAGTTTACCGTGGCCCTTCTGGGAAACGGGAATGCGGTGGAAGTCCTGCCCATCGTGGAAATCCGGTTCGAGGAGCTACCGGATCACATCAACCCCATTTATTCCTACGAGGCCAAATGGATCTGGGACACGGTGGAAAAACCCCTGGAGATCTTCACCTGCCCGGCGAAGATCTCCGCTTCCCTGAAGAAAAAAATACAAAGCGTCTGCCGGGCCGCCTATACGGCCCTCGGCGTGCGCGATTGGTGCCGAATCGACGTCCGCCTGGATGAGGCCGGGGAGCCCCACATCCTGGAGCTGAACCCTTTGCCCGGAATTCTTCCCAACCCCGATGCCAACTCTTGCTTCCCCAAGGCCGCCCGCACCGCCGGGATGTCTTACGACGAGCTGGTCAACCGGGTCCTGGATACGGCCTGCCGAAGGGTTGGATTGAAGCCATGACCCCCAGAACGATCCTGATCCTTTACAGCCTTCCCCACTTCTTGCTGCCCGACGGTTCGGTGGATGTGTCCAGCCCCAAATCGGTCCTGGGCCGCCTCCAGGCGGTAAAGAAAGCGCTCGCCTCCCGGGGCCACAGGGTGAAGGTCATGGAGATGAAAGAGAATGTATCCCCCATGGTGGGCCGGATCCTTCGGTCCAAGGCGGAACTTATTTTCAACCTCTGTGAAGAATTCCGCGGCCAGAGCCGGCTGGAGATGAATGTGGCCGCCCTTCTGGAACTCTTGAACGTTCCCTTCAGCGGGTCTTCCTCCCTGGTCCTGGGCCTTTCCCAGGATAAGGCCAAGACCAAGTCCATCCTGGCCCATTACGGAGTGCCCACTCCCGCCTACGTGGTTTGGTCTCCCGGGGAATCCCCTTCAGTCACCCATCTGAAGTTTCCCCTGATCGTCAAACCTCTTAAGGAAGACGCCAGCCTGGGGATCGACAACGACGCCCTGGTGAAGAATTCGGCCTCCCTTCTCCGGCAGGCCGAGAAAATTCACCAGTCCCTCCACCAGCCCGCCCTGGTGGAGGAATACATCGAGGGACGGGAATTGAACGTATCTATTCTGGGGAACGAAGATCCCCAGATCCTGCCCATCTCGGAGATTGACTTCTCCACGTTGCCCCCGCATCTGCCCCGGATCTGCGGATACGATGCCAAGTGGGTGGAGACCACCCCGGAATTCAACCATACTGTTCCCCTCTGCCCGGCTCTCCTGCTTCCCAGACTGGAAAAATGGGTCCGGGAAGTCGCCCTCCTTTCCTATCGGCTCATGGATTGCCGTGACTACGCCCGGGTGGACATCCGGCTCAGCCCGGACGGGACCCCTTATGTTCTGGAAATCAACGCCAACCCGGACATATCTCCGGATGCGGGCATGCCCCGCTCGGCCGCCGCCGCCGGATTGTCTTACCCGCAGTTGATCGACCGAATTGCGGAGCTGGCCTTTTCCCGCAGCCAGCGCTTCCGGGGTGCCGCCGAGAGTAAACCCCATGAATAATGGAGAAGAATTCAATCCCCGGGCCGACCTGAACTGGGACGACGAGGGAGTCCTTCCTCCCGTCCTGTCCCCGGACACGGAATATGTCTTCCGGCGGATGACCGAAGAGACGCTGAAGGCTGCCGGCGCGGCGAATTCTTCACGCATCCTGGATGTAGGCTGCGGCCGGGGGATTGATGCCGCGGCCCTGGCCAGGAAGGGAGACGTGCTCTTTGGTTGTGAAGCCTCCCGAATCATGCTGCAAAAGGCCAGAGAGGGCCTGCGGAAATCCGGCGAAACCGTACGGCTGGTGGGAAGCCTGGCCGAGACCCTTCCCTTTGCCGGCCAATCGTTTCACCGGGTGGTCTGCAAAGGGGCCATCGACCACTTCTTCAGCCCTGAGCGGGCGGTGGACGAGATGGGCCGGGTGGCCTGTGCGGGGGGAAAAGTGATCATTTCCGTGGCCAATTTCGAGAGCCTGAGCTGCTTTCTTTCGCGGACTCTCAACCGCTTCGTGTGCAGGATCTGGAAAAGGGACCTCCCCTCTCCCCATATCTGGGAAATCCCCAAGGACCACACCCATAAGTTTGACTACCCCTCGACCCTGGGCCTGGCCGGAAAATACCTGCGGGTCGAATCCGTGCGAGGAGTCTCGCTGCTCTGGGGTTTTCCCCGGTGGTCGAATTTTCTGCGACGCCTTCCCCGGCCTTTGGCCTTGATTCTTCTATCCTCTCTGGATAAAATCGCCACAGGTCTCCCGGACTGGAGCGATGTGCTCATCCTCGTGGGCCGGCCCAAAAATCAGTTTCCGAGAAAGGAAAGGAGTTCTTGAAATGGCGGATACCTCACGCATTTGGGGCGGGCTCCTCTGCGTGGCCATCGTCATCGCCGCCCTGGTTTTTCTCTGGGGAATTTGGGCCCGGAGTTATTGGGCTTTGGCCCTTCCGGTGATGGCCGGATTCCTGGGGGTTCTGGCCATGGGCTTCTGGATCGGATGGACGATCCTGACCATCAAGACCGCCCCTCCCGCAGCCGAGCCTTCCATTCCTTCAGCCAGCGGGACGGTGAAACCTTCTTCCCCGGACTCCTCCGGCGAAGAAAAGAAACCGACTTAAATTCATGGTCCAATCCTTCCGCCCAGGTTTCGGGCATTACCGGGGCCGGCTCTTCGGGGGACACCGGACCATGGGGGGAGGGCTTCCAGTCCGAGGGCGGCGGCTATTCCCCGGGGGAAAGGGATGAACATCTGCCTTCTCTCTTACCGCGGAAACCCCTATTGCGGCGGGCAGGGGGTTTATCTCTACTTTCTATCGCGGGAGCTGGCCAAAATGGGGCATTCCCTGACCCTTCTGGTCGGCCCCCCCGACCCCTGGCCCATGCCCTGGGCCCGCACCATCCGGGTGGAGAGCCTGAATCTCTGGGGGGTGCGCCACAATTTCTTACCCTCCTCCGCACCCTGGAGCATTTTTCGCCCCCTGAATTTCTTCGAGTTCGCGGCCACCCGCCTGGGGTTTTTTCCGGAGATGCTCATCTTCAGCTTGCGGGCCCTCCGGATGCTGGGGGAGATCTTCCCCCGGCAGAGATTCGATGTATTTCACGACATCCAGTCCCTGGGCTACGGGCTTATGCTGATCAAGCAGTTCCGCCGTCCCCTGATCACCATGGTGCATCACCCGCTGACCATCGATTTCCACCACAGCTTGGACCGGGACCAAGACTTCAAGGAAAAATACTACACCGTCGTCTTTTATCCCCTGGGTATGCAGGGAAGGGTTATCCGCCGCTGCGATCGGGTCCTGACTTCGTCCCGGGAAACGGCCCGGGAGATCGAGCGGGCCTTTCGGGTTCCCGCGGACCGGATCCGCAACGTGGCCAACGGGCTGGACACGGATTTTTTCTGCCCCGGGAAAGGAATCTCGAGGCAAAACAATCGGCTTCTCTTCGTGGGTAACACGGACGATCCTAAAAAGGGGGTCCCCTACCTGCTGCATTCCATGGCCTACCTGCCGGACAAAATCACCCTGAGAATTGTGGACGACGGGGCCCCGGTCAAATCCTTTGCCCCGGGCCTGGTGAAACAGCTGGGGCTGGGCCGGAGAGTGGCTTTCACGGGAAAACTCTCCGCCGAAGCCCTCCGGGAAGAGTACCGGTCGGCCCAGGTGGCCGTGGTTCCCTCCCTCTATGAAGGTTTCGGACTTCCTGCGGCTGAAGCCATGGCCTGCGGAACGCCGGTCGTAACCACCAGGGCGGGGGCGCTGCCGGAGGTTGTGGGAGAAGACGGAGCCGGGGTGCTCGTTCCCCCGCGGGACCCCCAAGCACTGGCCGAAGGAATCCGGCAGGTCCTCGAAGACCCGGAGCAGGGAGAGAAGATGGGAAGAAGCGGGCGGGAACGGGCGGAGCGCCTCTTTTCCTGGAGAAGGGTGGCGGAACGAACCGTGGCTGTGTATAAGGAACTCATTC
>LJUR01000023.1 GCA_001304105.1 Deltaproteobacteria bacterium SM23_61 | reverse complement strand
CCGGGGACCTGAACATTCCCCGGGAATCGGCCCTGGTTCTTCTGGATGAAATCGTAGGGAGCGGAAAACTTAAATTCGATCCTTCCCGGAACGATTTCCCCGTAACCCTCCACGATCCCTGCAATGTGGTGCGGGCCATGGGAATCGTGGAACCGCAGCGGCGCATTCTGCGGAAAATTGCGCCAAAGTTCCGGGAGATGACCCCCCACGGCGTTGACAATTACTGCTGCGGGGGTGGCTCCGGCTTTGCCATCATGTCCGGTTACAATTTCGCCGAGTGGCGCACCCTGGTGAGCAGCCGGAAGAAGTTCCTCCAGATCCTGGACGCTTTCAAAAATGAACCCCTGGAGATTCCCAAGTACGTCTGCGCTCCCTGCTCCAATTGCAAAGGATCCATCCGGGATATTCTTGAGTATTACATCAGGTTCGAGGGTTGATCCGCCGAATATCCCTTCTTTTCGCATCGAAGCTTTTTTCGGGCAATGCCGACAGAGGCGGGACTTCTGGGCCACAAGCCTTCGTTTTCGCAGAAAGGCAAGTCTCAAAAGCGAAGGTGGGCAAGGCAAGAAAGATATTGCTTGTCTAAGGAAAAAATGTTAGCCTGCTACCAAGAAATGCAAAGGAGGTGATAAAAATGGGGAAGCTTCAGACGCCTCTTTCTCTTGTCTGAGGGCCATTTTCTGGCCTGAAGGGGCCTAGGTTAGGTCTCAAGCAAATTCGAAGGAAGAGGAGGATGAGGCTGATCCCTTTTCTATTCGCGCCAGAGTAACCCTGCCCGATTCTCCCTCCTTCGTTCTTGACCGAAACAACCACCCGAATAAAAATACCAACCCGTTTGCTCGAGGAGGAACAGGAATGCCCACCTTTCTATCTTTTTTCGCCTCCCGCCGGGGAATCGTCTCTGCGGGAATTTTTAGCGGAATCTTTGCCGCTCGGTTGCCGAAAATGGGAAATCCGGAGCGCTTGCGACCTGGTGGCCGATATTGGGCTGGGAGAGGGTAGCCGAAGGCTCTATGAAAATCTGAGAAAGCATCTGGGAAAGGTCGATTTCTCCGCATGGGTCTTCTACTACCTTCAGCCAGACATCGGTGGACATAACCGCGTTTTATTGGCTATCATGGAGATGGCCAAGTGGTTGATCCTGATGGAAGGAAATTTCCCGGGGAATGGATCGGATGAGAAAATGAGCGATGTGGATCAACGGGGAAGGTGCAGGATTCGATCCGAAATGACGATCCTGGAGGTCATCGAGCGGCACCCCCAGACCGAAGCGGTCTTCAGAAAATATGATCAACAGGCAGGGGTGTGTCTTTGCTGTCAGGCTCTTTTTGAACCTCTCGGTGAAATGGCCGAAAGGTATCATCTGAACCTGGAAACTCTCCTGGATGATCTCCATCGCGCCCTGGGTTCCGATTAGGCAGACCCTTTTTCTGGGCAGGCTCTGGGGGGAAGCCGGTTAAGAAAAGCCGGGCTTTCGTTCAGAAGAATGGATTCGGGGGGATCCGATCGTAAGGGGAAACAGAACATGGATGAAAAAAAGGTTTTGCGATTGACGGAAACGGTTCGGGGAGCCGGGTGAGCTTCCAAGCTGCCTCCAGGGGACCTGGAGAAGGCCCTGTGCGGTTTGGAAATCCCCACGGATTCCAACGTCATGGTCGGGCTGGAGCGGGCCGACGATGCGGGAGTGTATAAAATCTCGGAAGATCTTGCCCTTGTACAGACGGTGGATTTCTTCACCCCGGTCGTGGATGATCCCTACTGGTTCGGCCAGATTGCGGCGGCCAACGCCCTGAGCGATATTTACGCCATGGGGGGGGTGCCCAAAACGGCCATGAACCTGGTGGCCTTCCCGCTCAAGGACATGGATTTATCGGTCTTGCGGCGGATCCTGCAGGGCGGGTTGGATAAAATGGAGGAAGCGGGGGTTGTTCTGGTCGGAGGCCACAGCGTGGAGGATAAAGAACTGAAATACGGCTTGGCGGTTACCGGATTCATACACCCCCAAAAGGTTCTAACCAAGAGGAGTTTGACGGCGGGAGATCGTTTAATCCTGACCAAACCCCTGGGCACCGGGATTATCAACACGGCCATCAAAGGTGGACTCGCCAAGGGGGAAGTCGTGGAGGCCGTCACCCGGCTCATGGCCACCCTGAACCGGGATGCGGCAGAGGTCATGGGGAATTACCCGGTTCACGCCTGCACCGATATCACCGGATTCGGGCTTTTGGGGCATTTGGCGGAGATGATTTCGGAATCGACGGCCGGGCTGGAGATTTGGGCGGGCAAGACCCCGATCATCCCCGCGACTTTTGAATTCGCCGCCATGGGCTTGGTTCCCGGTGGGGCCCACAAGAACCGGGATTTCCGCGGGGGAATCGTCGATTTTTCTCCTTCCCTGGATAACCTTTTCCGGGACATCCTCTTTGACCCCCAGACCTCCGGCGGGCTCCTCATTTGCGTGGCCGAGGAAGCCGCCGAGGTCCTTCTGGAAAGGCTAAGAGAGAAAGGGTCTGACCAGGCAGCCATCATCGGCAGGGTTATGGCCGAACCCAGGGGAAGGATTTGGGTCCATTAAAAGAGGGCACCGTTAGAGGGGAATGGATTTTCCGGTGACTATCCGCCCGGCCTTCCTGCGGAGGAAAGACTCTTCCCACCGTCCGGCTTTCGCAGCTTTCGCAGGAAAAATTTGTGACCGCCGTATTCGGCCTCCACGAGCTGACCCTGGGAGATCAACCGTTGCACGGAGGACCAATCCGACCCAGCCCGTGCCAGGAACTCGCTTACGGCTTTCTCCCGCATGGGATGGACAGAGGTGATGCTGAGAAGATCCTCTTCCACATTGCCCGTGGAAGAAAAGGCATTGCCCTCGTAACCGATCAGGTATTCCACCCGATCGATTTTTTTACGGAAGACCTGGAAAGCCCGATTGAGGACGTCCTCCCCGGGCGGCCGAACCCAGGACTCCGCCGGGGGGCGGGTGGGCACGGCCAGATAGGCCACGGAGGGCTTCAGCCGGGCCACGAAGTCGGCCACTTCCTCGAGGAGGGGAGGGCTGTCGTTGATCCCTTCTACCAGCATGGTCTCGGTGGCCAGCTGGCCTTGGAAAGCCCTGGAAAATTCCAGGGCGCCCTCGATAAGGGAGGCCAGTTTCACTTTTCCATGAGGGCGGAGGATACGGCGCCAGACCTTTTCGTCGATGGCATCCATCTTTAAAGATACCCAGTCCGCCGCCATGAGGTCCTTCCTCACGTCCGGTTGCCCGATGAGAGAACTGTTGGTGATGACGGCAATGGGAATGTCCACCTTCTTCAGAAGATCGATGGCCCGACCGAGGTTCAAGTCCAGGGTGGGCTCCCCATCCGGGACAAAGGTCAAATAGTCGATCGATTCCCCGCCCCGCTTCGCTTTTTCCGCTTTTTCCTGTACCGCCTGAAAGATTTCTTCCGGCGGGTAGAAAAATTTCCGTTCCGCCTGCATCTTGAGGGTGCGCCCCAACTGACAATAGACGCAGGCATAGGTGCAAATTTTGGGCGGGATATTGTTGATCCCCAGGCTCCGTCCCAAACGCCTGGAGGGTACCGGCCCGAAGGCAATCACAGCTTTCTCTCTTTCAGCGCCATCATTGGAGCGGACTTGAAAGGCTTCCCCCGCCGGCTCGCCGCCGGATGATTCACATCTATCATAAAACCAGAAAGGGGAAAAGGAATATTCTTGGGATCGTCTTATGGCAGCCCCGGCATCGGGGAATGGCTGCGGGGCGCCGGGGCGGGGCCCAAGGGAGGGCTCGGTCAAAGGGTATGGAGGGCCGAGGCTTTAAAGGAAAGGAATATTTCCATTCCTTCCCGGATTCCCATTTCAAAAAGCGACCGTTTGGTTAACAAGGATTTAAAAGTGAAAGCATCGGCCAGCACATGTACTTCATAGTAGAACCCCTGGTCGAAAATCCCGGTCACCCGGCCCAAAAATTGATTCCGCATGCTCGAAGCAATTCGCTCCGTGCTGAGAACAATGTCCTCAGGCCGGATGGCGATGTGGCCGTACCCCTTCGGCAGGGGGCCTGCCGATTCGATCTCCAGGTTACCGATGAACGCCCTCGTTCCGTTGAAGCGGGCGGTAAAGAGATTTTTCATACCGACGAAATCAGCCACAAAGGTCGAGGCGGGCCTTTGAAAAATATCCTCGATGGTTCCCACCTGCTCGATTCTTCCATTGCTCATGACGGCTCCCCGATTGGCCAAGGAGATGGCCTCGGCAAAATGATGGGTGACCATCAGGAAGGTTACGCCGGAAGATTCGTGGAGTTTTTTCATGATTCCCCGAATCTCCTGGCGGAATCCGGGGTCCAGGGCGGAAAGGGGCTCATCCAGCAGAATCAAGCCCGGGTTTACAATCAGGGCTCTGGCCAGGGCAACCCGCTGCTTTTCCCCGCCGCTAAGGTAAGTTGGAAACCGGCCCTGAAGGGGGGAAAGGTTCAGGGCTTCCAGGAGTTCCTGATATCGCGCATGGGCTTTCCCGGGATCCATTTTGTGAAAGTGGAGGCCATACAGGATGTTTTCGCGGACCGTCAGGTGGGGGAACAGGGCATAGTCCTGGTAGACGATGCTCACCGCCCGTTTCTCCGGAGGAATCTTGGTCACGTCCCTACCTCCGATCCATATCCGGCCGCTCTGGATGGGAGTCAATCCGGCCAGGGCCTCGAGGAGGACGGTTTTGCCCGCTCCGGTCGGGCCCATGAGTACAAAAAAGTCATTTTTCTCCACCGCGAGGGTTATGTCCCGGAGATGAAAGGGGTCCAAGTCGACATGGAGATTTTCGGTTCGGATCATATCTCGATCTTCCGCCGCAGGGTCAGAAAACGAAGCAAAAGGAAGAGAAGGAGGCAGATGCTGACCAACCAAACGGCCACCGGCTGGGAATACTTGAGCCCGTAGGCTTCGAAGCGTTCATAGATCATGACCGGAGCGATCATGGGGTGGTAAGCGACGACGACGACCGCCCCGAATTCGCTGATGGCCCGGGCGGCACACATGATAAGACCGATGAACAGGCTTCGCCAGGCCAGGGGAAAGGTGATCCGGAAGAAGGTGTGGAACATGGAGGCCCCCAGATTCCGGGAAACCCTCTCCAGCCTGGGCGAAATGCTTTCGAAGCCCTCCTTGGCCGCCTTCACATAAAAGGGAAGCCCCACGAAGGTGAGGACGGTTACGATTCCGGTTACGCTGCCCATGATGCGGATGCCAAGGTCCGCCAGGATTTCCCCAACCCAGCTACCTCTGCCCGCCACGCCCAGGATGGCGATGCCCACGACAGGATGAGGAATGACGATGGGGAGGTCAATGATGCTTTCGACCAGCCTTTTCCCCGCAAAATCCACCCGGGCCAGCAGGTAGGCCAGGGGAGTTCCCAGAACGAAAGAAATCAGCGCGGCCCATCCGGCGGTATAAATACTCAGCCAGATGGACCGCATCACCTCTTCATCCCGGAAGGCCTCCTGGAGTCCGGAGAAGGAAGGAGCAGTCATCATCCGGATCAGAGGGATCAGGATGAACGCCATGATCAACAGGCTGAACGAAACCGTCATCCAAAAAAAAAGCTCGTTCCTTCTCATGGCCCGGTTTCCTAATTCTTCACTTCTACCAGCCCCTGCAGTTCCCCGGGAATCAGGGCCTTCATCTTAGCCGACGGGATCCGGCAGGGAACGAAGGGGGGCTGTCCCTGGTCTTTCAGGACTTTGAGGCCGCCCTGCGGGTCGAGCATGTACTTAAGGAAAGCAACGGCCGCCTCCCGGTTCGGGGCATTCTTGATCATTGTGATTCCGTAGGTCACTGAGCCCCCTTTCATTTCCATGAACGTGCCGGGCTTCTTGCCCGTAACTTTCACCACCGCCTGGGAATAGAACTTATCAAACTGGTAATTCCCCAGGTTGATCTCGTCGGGAAGAAGGATGTATTTCAATCCATGCTGTACGGCCACGGAGAGATATTCCCAGGCGTAGTCCATATTTCCGGTCTGTAAAAGGGAGACCAGCTCCACGGATTTGGGCCGAATGTTGGCTTTGGGACGGTTGGCCAGCAATTTTTCGTAAAGCCCCGGCTGCTTGTAGTGCTTCTCGGCCAGCTGGAGGACCATGAGCGCCCGGTAGCCGCAGGGATCCAGGTTAGGATCGGAATGGCCCCATACGATGCCCTTCTTGGCCAGGATTTGGAACCAGTTATCTTTATTGACCTGGTTGGCATCCTTGCTCTTTTCCGTATAACAAAGGACCAGCTGGTTGGTGGCGAACCGGACGTTCCAGTCCGCATAGTTGGGGATCAGAAGTTTATCGATGACCTTGTAGTCGGCCGAGGCCATGATATCACAGGGCTTTTTCAAATCCGTGACTTTTCTGGCGCACGCCTGGCTTCCCGCAGCTTCCCGCTGCAGATCAACCTTCGGGTATTTTGCCTCGAAGGTCTTCTCCATCGCTTTAAAGGGGACGGAGAGGCTTCCGGCGTGAAACATGGTGAGCTTCCCCTGCGGTTCGCCAAAGGCTTGCGCTGCGGAGAGCAGACCCGCGGCCATTAAGACTACGATAGCCCACGAGAAAAATTTAGTTTTTTTCATCTCTTTGCTCCTTTCCTTTTTCATTGTCTTGTTCAATTCTTTCCGGTTCAAGATCATTGTGATCCCTATATGATTTTGGGGTCCGGCGACGGGTCTTGCTCGAAAATTAGTCGGTAATGGATTCCTCATTCACAACGACTCATTCGTACTTCCGTGCATAGGCCGCGTCGTTATACATGGCTTCGCCGTAAAGATCTTGGCCGTAGGTCCGGATGATTTTTTGTCCATCTTCGGAGCCCACGAAATCCACGAACAGGGACGCATACTTCTGTCCCGGTGTGGCGCCCCCGGGCTGACAAAGGGCATGGTAGACATTGATCAGGAACCGGTCGCCACGGAAAAGAACCGAAAGATTGGATAATTCTTTTTTCCCTACCACCCATGTGCTGCTATCGGTCATGAAATAGCCCTTGATTCGGTTTGCCTTCTTCAGCGTGGCCAGCATGAATTCCTTTGTGATGATGTACCACTGCCCCGATGGCTTTATACCGGCCTTTCCCCAGATGGCCATTTCTTTTTTGTGGGTACCCGAGTTGTCCCCCCGGGACAAGAACGGGGCCTGGGCCTTGGCAATTCTTGCGTATGCGTCGGCAGCACTTTTAGCCTTGGCAATTTGTGCAGGATCGTTCTTTGGCCCTACGATGTAAAATTCATTGGACCCGATCAGCGTGCGTTTGGTCGCCCAACCGCTTTGTATGGCCTTTTTCTCAGCGGCGGGCGCATGAACCATGATCAGGTCAGCCTTTTTCGTTTGGAGAAGCTTCAAGGACGCGCCTGAGCCGGCTTTTTTCCAGCAAATGGTCGTGTTGTGCTCTTGGTTGAAAAAATCCGCGAACTCCTTTAGAAGCCCCAGTTCTCCAGGGCTTCCGGTTGCCAGCGTGAACCTATTCGATCCCGTCCCATATACTTCCGTACAGTCACTGCCAGCCCATGTGAAGCTGGCCAAGGACAGGAAAAGAATGAATACCAAAATCCATCTTTGAACGTTTCCTACCTTTTTCGTCGTCGTTCCTCCTTCTTGCCACGATTTAGGTCATGACCTTCGGCATCCTTTTGGTCATATAAGGACCTTATGATCCTGTTGCGGAAGAGGGGCACCCATTCTTCAGGAATCGCGTCTAACTCCCCCAGCTTCAATGATCGATGCGTTGCTGCTCGCCCCCATAAAAAAACCCATCTGGGCGTGTGAGGAGATGGGTCTGAGGAAGATTGGACCTACATCAATGACCTCCTTTCCAGAATGGGAGGCTCATCCGTTTCCAGATAAACCCTGTCGGCCCACGACCATGCCGTTGGCTCCAGGAGCGTGGGCTCGGAGGTTTTCATGTTGGTGCCAAACTAACAGAATTATAAAGGGTTGTCAAGATATTTTGGATATTTTTTGTAATAAAAAGTAACTATATGTAATAATGACTCCCTTTGCTTTCCATCCACTCGATGGGAAGAAGGGCCAAAATTTTTAATGGGGAAACGAATGAAGGGAGGGAGAAGGGAGCCGAATCGATAGAGTGATTGGACCGATTTTCGGAGAGGGCGGAATATATACAGGAAGGTCGGTTTGAGTTTCGGCGCCCGTTTATCGAGGCCGCCGATATCGAAAGAAGCCCCGGATCCCTCGGGGCTTTGGCTATCCGCTACGCTTCTTTCTTCTTTTCGGTGCCAAGGATGAGGGCAACTGCATCTTTGGCCGCTCCGGTCATCTGGTAATATTCGATTCCTCTTGCCTGCAGAGCTTCTTCGAAGTGTTCGCCTTTTTGGTTGCCGATGACGATATCCACTTTTTTGTCCGCTAGCATCTTCGCCACTCCGAACCCTGCGCCGCCTCCTCCCCGGCTGAAGGGATTGGACAGAACTTCCAGCAAGTTAACCCGGTCATCGAATATCAAGTAAAATTTCGATCGTCCCGACCGGGGACTGATCTCGGAAATTGGGTCTTTGCCCACAGCCGCCACTGCGATTTTCATCCTTCCGTTCCTTTTCGCATCAAGCTTTGAACCAGGATTCCGTCGGCCACTGAAAAAAGTACCATATAGATGGACAGCACCAGGGCGAAGTTCCACCCGAAATAATAGACCATCATGGGGAGAAGGGGAATTTTTACGGCCCGATTGTATAAGAACGCGGCAATGAGGGAGTCCTTCATTCCTCTTTCCTTTAAATCACTGAGCAGCGGGTACCACATGTAAATGGGGCCCGATGACACGATGCCCCCCGCAATGGCCAGCATCCAGCCTCGGTACCCCGATTCTTTTCCCAAGAACCGGACGAGCGCGTTGCTTTCGAAAAACAGGTTGGTCAGGAACATGACCCCGAAGACGAGCAGAAGGATGGGTACGATTCGGGCGGTTAACCCGGCCAGGGTGGAAAGAGCATTTTCCAATCGGTTCGAATCGTAAACGGCAAGAATCCCATAGGCGATTAAAACCAGTAATGAGAGCGCCCCTTCGAATCCCATTTTTTCAAGAATTTTCTTCATCCGGTCATTCCAAGGGTCAATACCGTTAAAACCGCAATTACAATGGAGAGGCAAAAACTGACCGCATTCCGGGCGATGGCGAATCTTTTCCCCAGCATGAGCGCTTCGGCGGGCAGCTGAATGATTCCCACGGTTACCCAGGCAACGAGGAAAGCGGTGATCGCCAGCATACCGATTCCCTGCTGCCGCAGCTCCCCCCCGATAATGTAGCTGGTAATCGGGTTGCCCCCGGAAAAACTCCCGATCACCGCTCCCATCAATGGATCCAGGAGTTCGTTTCCCGTAAAAATCCGCCTGTACGCCTGTTTGGGAATCAGGGTATCTGCCAGGGCCAAAAGCATCAACACACTTACCAGAATGGGGAGGCTTTTTCGGAAAGCCCGGCCGGTTTGGGAAAAAGCATCTTTTGGGGCCTTCCAATTTTTCCGAAGGGCCAAATTTTTTCATTCCTCCATAGGTGGGGACTTTTCATCAAATTTTGGATCATCTCCAAATTCGTTAAGAGCTAAAGCCCTGGTTTTTTCGAAATGTCAGGTGATTTCAGGGTCCCGAAAGAAAAGTCATATTGCTTGCAATCATGAGCATCTATCCCCTTTCAGCTGTGGCGGGGGGGTTCATTCTCCTCATCAAGGATATCTTTTCTCGCCCCCGCTCCGCTTTGCGGAAGGCAGATGGGAAGGGTATAGAAATCCCTATCCCGCCGATGCTTGCGGCGCAATCTGACTTTCCTCCCGGGCCCTCGGCAGGTTTTCATAAAATATTCGGTCTACGAATTTGGAGATACCCCTCTACTTTTCGCCCCCAAACTAAGACTTACCTGAATTTATCCTGCAAGAGCTTTTTCCCCCAGGGCCATCCGGCAGAGGTCGGTGATGTAGATCTTTTTCAGGCCGCGGGCGGCGGTCGGGCGCCTCAGGATCCGGTCACAAATCGGACAAAGGGTGACCATGGCCTGGGCGCCGCAGGCGATGGCATCATCGACATTCTTTGCCTGCACCTCCTGGGCCAGCTCGGGGAAGACGCGGATGATCGGGGCCGTGCAGCATAAAGCCGTCTCGCGCTCGTATTTCCTCGTCGGTCGCTCCACGCCGATGAGATTAAAAATCTCGTCCAGGAAGATATCTTTTCCCGGGGTGTAGCGGGAGGCGCAGGGACGCTGGTAAGCAACCTTTATTCCCAATGGGGTGACTCTGCTCTGGTGGTCTCTCAGGTAGTTGCGCAGGTATTCGAAGAGGTGCATGTACTTGAAGGGGACGGGGATTCCGTAGTCCCTGACCTTGGCATGTACCATGGCATAGCAGTCGTCGTGGAGGAATATGATGTCCTTGCCCAGGCCGGCCATCCTGTCGATGAACTTTTGGGCACCCCTTGCAACGGGCGCCTCCTTGCCGATGTGCACGTAGCCGATGAGGCAAAAGAATTCCCCCCCCTTGACCACGGTCATTCCCTGGAATAGCTGTCCCTCGAGGGCACCTTCGGGGATCTGCCTCTCCAGGGCGCAGAGGGAAAGGACGGGTTTGTCTGGATCTCCGGGCACGATTTCGTTCGGGATCATGGAAGCCAGGTCCATGCCGGCGGCGTCCTTCTCCCCGATCGGAAAGGCATGAAACTTCTCCTGCGCCCTTAAGATAAGGTCATAAGGGTCGGCTCCCGTAGGACAATATTCCCGGCAGGCACAACAGGTGACGCACCTGCTCAGAATCTCCGCCTTTTTCCCCTCCGTGAGGGCCTTGATTTCAGCCACGGCTTTGTCTTTGTCGTAATCGACATACAGGCATTTCACCAAACAGTCACCGCAAAGGTTGCATTTTGAAGCATCCCACATTTTTTTCCTCCTGATGGAAAGGATACCAGAGCCTCCAGAGAGCACCAAGGATTTGGGAAGAGTAGGCTGAGGTTCGACGGAACTATACCACCAATACCCTTTGGCTTCCAGTGCTTTGCTTTCGCCCTGGTTTACGCAGCTCGAACGCAAGCGGTTACAGATCTTTCAGAAATGCCTGAACCTGAAGGCGCAAGGCTTGAAGATCCGGATGGCCGTACCAGGGGCCGTCAAGGTAACCGGGGGTGTACCCCTTTTCCCGAGCCTGGAAATCCAGGCTAAGCGTGAGCAGCCGCTCCAGCGGCAAAAACAGGTCCCGGTCCATGTGCCTCAAGTCGACCGCCTTCAGGTAGCTGCCGCATCGCTCGCATACGTATAGCCGGTAGATTTCCCCTTGATCGGTAAAATAAGACAGGGAATCCTCATTCTGGTTGTCACAGTACGGGCATTGGAGCCGCTGGAAAAGCCATTGCGCATCGCAACAGCCGCACACCAGCCATCGCGACCCGTTTTCCCTGTCCAAAAAAGCAAGGTCCGCTCTGCCTCCGCAAACAGGACAAGTTCCGCTCCTCCATCGCTTCCGGTCCACCAACCCAAGCACCACTTTGGAATGGACGACCCAAAAGGGCTTGAGCGCGGCACAGAGGATGGCTTTTGCCAAGAGATCCTCCGGGGTACCCTGGATCGCGGAAGCATGGGGGGAATCCGCTAGGTCCAGGCATTCCCCGATCCAGCGTTTAAGCGCTGAATGGCGTTCCTTTCCTTTCTTCCCCACGAAGTTTTTACCGAACAAATCGGCAAAGTCGCCATAGGCTTTCAGCGTCCTGGAAAAGGCGTCTTTCAACAGGGATCCGTCCGGCTGGAGTTCCCCTGGTTTTATCAGAGGAACCCCGCTCTCCATGCGATCTTCTGCTCCCTTCTTGTCTAAAGCCGGTTTTACCGCTCCTATGCGCTGCTCCATTTCCGATTGGAGTTGAAACAGCCGGAGATAAAATTCTACCGCTCTCGAGGGGAGCCCCCTTTCTTCGCCCTCTTTCCTCATCCGTTCTACATTCTCCCGAACGGTGCTTTTCATCATTAGGAATTTTTTCCCTGGCTTCGGACAATTTCTTCGAACCACTTGCCATGATGTGTCCTGGCGTAATGGACCGATACCTTTCCACGAAACATTGAATTCCAGGCCCCTTCCCGAAGCGGATGCACCAGGGGATGCCCTACGGACATGTAAATGTGAACAAAAAACATGACCCCGGTCCCGATGAAGACCAGGTCATGGAGGAAAACCGCCCACTGAAGGAAAACCGGGGGAGCCAGCGTCTTGGCAAACCACATGACCGCCCCGGTGATCAGAAACCCTGCCCAGGAAACCATCACCAGAAGCCACCACATCTTCTGGCCGGTGTTCATGTGCCCCTGGGGCGGCATAGCCTCTTCATCGCACTGGAAATAGTACCGGTACCCCGCTTTCATCCAGCCGAAGTCTTCCTTTCCCCAGGTAAAGGCCTCCCTGATGGCGGTCATGCTTTTTTCCCAGTACATGCCCAGGTAGATCAGGGGCGCCACCACGAAAATCACCGCGGCGACGCGATGGAGCAGGCGACTCCAGCCGTCCTGTGCCAATGTACCCAAGGGGGGAATAAAAAGTACCAGACCCGTGAGAAACAAAACGGCGAAGGAGCCCGCGTGGACCCAATGGAGAATCCGGGTCGACTTTGAATATTTTTCAACCTCTTGCTGCATTTCCTTCCTCCTTTTTATCGGTGCGTTCTCGGCTCAGCTTGGTTTTCCGTGCCACGAGATAATTCAGCCCCAGTCCGACGAGGGTTAATGCACCCACCGCCCATCCCAGCGGCTGGAGGACGTCCTTCCAGGCGAAGGTTGCCGGGGGAACTTTCGGATCCGTCGGAAGACCATAGACTTCCGGCGAATCTCCCAGCACATACATTACATGCAGACCTCCGAGCTCCTTTTCCCCGTACAGGTAAGCATTCGTATAGCCCCGGGCCTGAAGGGCCTGAATCCGCTTCCTTCCCTCCGCCGATAGCTCCCCACGACCGCCGTATTTCAGGGCATCCGTCGGGCAGCTTTTGACACAAGCCGGCTCGTAACCGGCAGCCACCCGGTCAAGGCCGGGAGTCATACACAAGGTGCACTTTTCCATCTTGGCCAAACCGGTTAAGAAATCGCGCTCGCTGCGGGGCGTGTCGAAAGGGCAGAAATCCCGGCAATAACCGCAGCCGCTGCAAAGGTCCTTATGGTAGGTAACGAAGCCAAGCTCGTGGTGCCTGAGGGCACCGGTAGGACAAACGCGAACGCAGGCAGCATCGGTGCAGTGCATGCAGGCCCTGCGGGTAAAGAGCCAATCGAAATTCCCGTTTCTCTCCACCTCCCTGAACTCGATCTTGAGCCAGGTCTCGGGGGTGAGGTCGGAAGGGTTCTCATAGCTGCCGCGGCTGGTCGTTTGGACCGCTCCGTTGGCATTCCACTGTTTGCATGCCACCTGACAAGCACGGCAAGCCGTACACAGCGCCGGGTCGAAAAGAATTGCTTTTTCCATTTTGCTGGCCTCCAAGGATGAGTGAGTGAACGTCTTTTTTATCCCCTGCGCACATTGCAGAGGAATGCCCGAAATTCCGGAATTCCGGTGTTGGGATCCCCAATCCGGGCCGTCAGCTGGTTCGTGCTGTCCCCTTTGGACAGTCCCATGTATCCCCAATTCCATGGAAGACTGACGCAATGCACCATGGTGCCATTCGTGCGGTAGGGCTTCAGCCGGGCGGTGACGATCGCCTTTGCCCTTATGCGGCCCCGTGCAGATTCAATGATAACGGGATCGCCCCCTTTGATTCCTTTCTCCCCGGCCAGCTCCCTGCTCAGTTCAATGAACATCTCTGGCATCATCTCCACCATCCAGGGTAGCCGCCTGGTGATGGCCCCTGTGTGCAGGTGCTCCACGACCCGATGGGTCGTCGCTATGATGGGATACTCCGAGGGTCTTCCCCTGCCAGCGGCTTCCCAGCTTTTCAGCAATGGGTTATTCTGCTGCGGCGACAGGAGGTTGGACAGAGAGCTTTCCCATGGCTCGTAATGCTCGGGGAAGGGGCCGTCGGGCCTCCCCGGGCCGAAGAGGTGCGCCCGACCCTGTGGCTTCATGATAAACGGATATTTCCCACTGGTGCGGGTCGGCGGCCAGTTGCCATCGGGCACATCCCCTACCCACTTTCCGTCCCGCCAGCCGATGACCGGATGCTGCGGATCCCAGGGAGCGCCGTCTAGATCAACCGAAGCCCGGTTGTACATAATCCTCCGGTTCACCGGCCACGCCCAGCCCCATCCCGGGAAGAGGCCAATCCCAGAAGGGTCCTCCGTTTCCCGCTTTTTGGCCTTATTGCCCGCCTCGGTGAACATCCCGCACCAGAGCCAGTTGCCGCAACTGGTTGTGCCGTCGTCCTTCAGGCTCCCCGGACCATTGAGTAAGCTCCCGTTCTTCAAATCATAGCCATTCATTTCTTTCGTCACTGCATATACGTCGGGAGGGTCTCCATAGTCCCAGGTCAGGTGGGCAACTGCAGCGGAATTCAGGTCCGTCTCCCCGGCGTAAAGCTCTTTGAGCTTCAGCGCCAGCTTGTTTATGATCCAGAGGTCGCTGCGGGCGTCTCCCGGAGGCGCGGCTCCCGCGTAGCGCCACTGGTTCCAGCGGCTGCTGTTGCAGACACTCCCTTCTTTTTCCAGCGAGTGGGCTGCCGGCAGGAGAAACACCTCTGTCTGGATCTCTTTGGGATTCGCCCCCGCCTCTGGCTTCCAGAAGGCAGCGGTCTCCGTCTCCCAGAGGTCGATCACCACCATCCAATCGAGTTTTTGCAGATCCTTCTGGATCGATCCGCTGTGGGGCCCGCTCACCACAGGATTGATCCCCCAGCAGATCAGCCCTTTGATCTTCCCATCTCTTATCCCTTTGAACAGGGGCTGCCAGGAATAATCGCCCCCGCGTTTGGGTATGTAATGATAGCTGATCTTTGGGTCTGCGTCCCCGTACCATGCCTTGAGCAGGCTGGCCAGCCTTGCTTTATTCGCGCCGTAAGCAGAAAGGGCTTGCTCTTTGCCGGCGGGCGGCCGAACGCTGCCCGCGCCCGGAAGCCAGTGGTTCACGAGTCCCTGGAGTGTGCAGCCGAGTCCATTGACGGCCCCGGTGATCCCGTTCAATCCTCCGCCGGCGACGCCCATATTCCCCAGAAGAAGCTGCAGGATGCCGAAGGACCGGACCGTCTGCGTTCCCGTGCTGCGCTGACAGGCGCTGGAGGAGAAGACGATGGCCCCTGCCTTTCCTTTTTGGCCGGTGGCCGCATAGGTGCGGCACACCTCCTGATAGGTTCCCCGGTCCACACCGGTGATTTCCACCACCTTGTCATGGTCATAGCGGGCGAAATGCTTTTTCAGGAGCTGGAAAACACAGTGTCGGTCGGTGAGGGTGGGGTCTTTTTTTATTTTGTCCGGCTGGGCCGGGTCCGCCTGGTAGGCCCAGGACTTTTTATCATACCCACCCCCCTTCCACCCTGAAAACAGCCCGTTCAGCGTATCGGAAGGACCGGCGAAATCGGGATGGACCAAAAAAGAGGCGTTGGTGTATTCCTTCACATAGGTCAGGTTATAGTTGCCGGGATGGGCCTCCATGTCCTCCAGGACGTACCGGATGATCCCGCCGACAAAGGCAATATCCGTACCCGGTCGGATCCGGGCATAGAGATCGGACTTGGCAGAGGTTCGGGTGAACCGGGGATCGACATGGATCATCTTTGCCCCCTTGCATCTGGCCCGGGTTACCCATTTGAAGGCTACCGGAAACGATTCCGCAATGTTGCCACCGATGATCATGACGCAGTCCGTGTTGCCCAGGTCAATCCAGTGGTTGGACATGGGCCCCCGGCCTACCGTTTCACCATCCGCAGCGACCGCCGATGAGACGCATATCCGGGCCTCGTTTTCGATGTAGACGATACCCAGGGCTCGCAACATCTTGCTCATCAGATAGGCTTCCTCGCTATTGGGGAAAACACTCCCCAGCGAAGCGATGGCCTCAGTCCGATTGACAATATTTCCCTCCTGATCCTTCACCGCAAAGGTGGCATCCCGGGTTTTCTTGATCCGAGAAGCCAGGGCGGGTATGACTTCGTCCCAACCCGCCTCTTTCCACTGGGACGTTCCCCCTCGCCGCCACCTGGGTCTGGTCAGTCGATCCTTGCTTTTGGTTACCTGGAATAAGGAGGCCCCCTTGCTACAGAGAGAGCCTTCGTTTATCGGAGAGTCAGGATCCCCTTCCATGTTGGTGATCCTGCCGTTCTCGACGGCCATGATCACACTACAGCCAACTCCACAGTAGGGACAGACGGTGGTTCTTTCCCCTATCTTCTTCTTCAAGGCTATGGGCGCGGGGAACCCAAGAGTCTTGTCTGTTTCCACAATTCCAAAAAGCAGAAGACCCCCGGTCCCCGCCCCGCCTAATTTTATGAAATCCCTCCGGTTCAATCCCATGTTTTTCCCTCCCTTTCATGATTTATTCTGGCCTTCACGAAAAGCCGTGCCGAAAAGCGTTGCCCCGATGTTCCGTTTACCCGTCCGGCCATCGATCCCCCCTTGCCCTTGCCTTTCCAAATCTCATCCTCCAATCCCATTCATCGAGCGGGTGCACTTGCGGGGCTGAAGCTCCATAAGGCCGTGGTTCGCCGGTTTTTCCTCCAGGCTATGCCTGATGAGGTCCAGGATATACCCGTCGTCCCGCCCCTCCCGCAGAGGGGTCTTTAGGTCGGTTTCTTCTTCGGAAAACAGGCATCCCCGCAGATGGCCGTCGGCGGTCAATCGCAAACGGTTGCAATTCGCGCAGAAATGATGGCTCAAAGCGCCGATGAAGCCGATCTCTCCTCTGGCTCCATCAAGGGTGTATCTTTCAGACGGGCCATCCAGGGGGGTGCGCCCGATCGGGGTGAGGCTGCCCAGCCTCTGGATTCGGTCAAAGACCTCCTTTGAGGGGATGAATCTCTCGGCTGTCCAGAAGCCATTCTCGCTGCCAACGGGCATAAGCTCGATAAAACGGACATGATAAGGCTTTTCCCGAGTCAGACGGGCAAAATCCAGGATCTCGTCATCGTTGATTCCCCTCATGGCCACCACATTCAGCTTGATGGGGTTGAAACCGACCCTCTCAGCCTCTTCAATTCCCTCGTGGACCCGGTCATAATCATCGCGCCGGGTAATTAGGCGGAATCGGTCCGGCTTGAGGGTATCCATGCTTACGTTGATACGACAGATTCCGCAGTCCCTGAGGGCTCTGGCAAAATCTTTGAGGAAAACACCGTTGGTGGTCAGGGTGATCTCCTCCAGGCCTTCGGTCTTGCAAAGTCTCTGAACGAAAGCGATGAACCCTTTTCGGACCAGGGGTTCACCCCCCGTGAGCCTCACCTTGCGAATTCCCTGCAGAATGCAAAGCTCCACCAGGCGGAGCATCTCCTCATAGGTAAGAATCTCGCGGTGGGGCATGAATGGAATGCCCTCTTCCGGAATACAATATACACAGCGCAGGTTGCAACGGTCGGTAACCGAAAGACGGAGGTAATTCACGATGCGATGATGATTGTCCAGCAATCGCCTTGCCTCTGTTGAGCAGGATGAAACGGAATAAGTTCTGCCCGGCCCCAGTCTTCAGAATGCGGTCGCTTCCTCCAGGAGCAGGGTCTTTAAGCGATCCAGGGAAATGGGGAACGGCTGAATGGGGATTCCCATCCAGTCGGAATATTCCAGGAACTCTTCCGGATGGTCGGCCATATAACGGTCCACGTAGCCGATGCCATCCAGGACGATCGCCCCACCTGTATGTCGAGGAAAGTTTTCATTGGCCAGCCCCTTATCCCAATCCTTAAACACATGGTGACGAAACTGGATCCAGCCCGGAGTCATCCACCAGACCTTTTCACCGCCCGCCATCTCTTGGGCGATTCTTTCGCGTTCTGCTTCGCTCGCCAGCATATCCGCACAGTGGGTCGCCCGGATCCTCCTGACGCTTGGCCCCTGTTCTTCAACCATCGTCTTCATGGTTCGGGTTGGCTCGTCAGCGTTCACATAGCAGAACTTCCCCCCGTAGACCACAAGGATCTTGCCTGCCGTATCCTTGGCCTTGGCGATCTGTCTGAGGAGCTGTCTTTCCAGCTCCCGGGGGCTTTCGTGGAGGCCCGGCGTGGTGTACAAAATCTGACGGGCATTCAGGAAACCCGTTTTCTTCAGATAATTCAGCTCCAGGCTCAAGGTTCCGCAAGAAACGATGGTGATATCGGAAAAGGAAATGGGGTCCATTCTCGCTCTCCCTTTTTAGAAAGGCCTTCCTGCTTGTCCCTGATGGCTGGATCGCGGGGCGCGCAATGAGATTGCTCCCTCAGGACACACTTCAACGCAGCGACCACACCCGATGCAACGATCGGCAAGAACCCAGGCGGTCTTTTCAACAACCATCGCCCCAGAAGGGCAACTGGCTTGACATAAGCCGCACCCCACACATTTCCCCGGGTTCACCGTAGCCCTACGAAAAGAAGGTGCAGACCCGGTTTCCATTTGCCGAAGCCGCCTCTCCAGCCAGGAAAGCCGGGCTTCCAGTGCCCGGGCCCTTCCTCTGAGCGTTTGGAACTCTTTCTCCCGATCCATTTTGTTCTTTCCTAATACTTTACGGCCAGCTGGTAGCCTGCCTGGATAGCGGCAAAGATGTCTTGGACATCCCTGGCATCGCCGATCCTTTCTATCTTGGGAACGCGCTTACGGATTTCTTCATCCGGTTCCGGAGCCGATACCATGCCGGACGCAAGAATCACCGTTTGGAAAGGCTCGAGGGACATCCTTTTCCCCTCCTGTTCTACGTCCACCGTGCGGGGGAAAAAGTTCTTGACGGTGGTATGAGGCATCAGGACCACCTTCGGCATCTGCCCGATCCTCTTCAAAGTCAGGTTTCTGGTGATCATTTCCATCATTCCCCCGATGGGATCGGTCCGTTTGGTAGCCACCACCTCATAGCCGTCCTGGCCCAATCTTTCGGCGATTTCGATGCCCGTTCTTCCGGCACCAATGACCAGGACTCTCGGGCCCTGAACTTTCCTTTCCCCCGTGAAAAAATCCAAAGCGGCAATGGTGTGCTGATGCTCGAGCCCCGGGATTTCCGGGATATTCTGGAAAGTACCTGTCGCCCATACCAGAAGATCCGGCTTAAGCTCCTGCACAAGGGCCGCGTCGGCGGTCCTTTCCAAAAGGATCGAGACCCCACTCTCCTTCACAGCGCCTTTCAAACGTTCCAACCCTTCTTTCATGGCTTTCTTGCCCGGAGCCTGCCAGGCAAAAGTGAATTGCCCCCCAAGATGGTCTGCCTTCTCGGCCAGGGTCACTCGGTGTCCGCGCCGGGTCATATAAAGAGCCGCGCTCATGCCGGCTGGGCCTCCCCCGGCGATCAGAACCCTCCTCGCTTGAGGGGCCCGCTGCAGGGGGGGCAAACCGATCTGCGGGTTCAAGTTACAGCCCAGAGGCTCTCCACTCCTCACCCGGTGGAGGCACCCCTGGAGGCAATAACCACAGGGCATGACCTTTTCATTCTCCCCCTTTTGCCATTTTTCGATCAATTCCGGATCGGCAATCAACGGTCTTCCGAGGGCCACAAGATCCGCCAGCCCCTTGGCCAGGATTTCCTCAATCCTTTCCTTTCTCCCCATCCTGCCGGCGGCGATGATGGGGAGTGAAGTCTTGGCGCGAAGCCAGGAAAGGGCATCCATCTGGGGTTTTTCCGGCAGACTGCCATGGTGAAAATACCAGGGAGGACTGAAGCAGGCATTTCCCATACCCACATGCAGGGCACTCATTCCCATCTCCTCTGCCAGTTTCAGGAAAGGCAGCAGATCTTCCTGGGGGAGGCCGAACTCGGGTGACATCTCATGGCCCGAAATTCTGGCAATGCAGCGGATGTCCGGAGCGCTCTCCCGCACAACGGAGAGGACCTCTTTAGCAAAGAGCAACCGGTTTTGACCGTAACGATCGGTTCTCTTGTTGACTTTGCCGTTCAGAAATTGTGACAGCAGGTAGCCATGCCCCGCCTGGATCTCGATGAGGTTGAAGCCCGCCTCGACTGCCTTTTGGGCTGCTGACTGATAGGCGGCAAGGATCTTTTGGATCTCTTCTTCGCTCAGGGGCTCCGACTCCTGGCCGCTCGCCGGGCAGGTTATGACGGATGGGGCCCTGGGTTTCGCGCCCGTCGCCTTGGGATTGGCGGCTGCGCCCGCATGGTTCAGATGAAGGCAGGCCAGGCGGCCCTCATTTTGGATCCCCTCGACAATCTTCTTGAGTTCGGTTGCGCTTTGGGGGGGATGGATACAGAGCTGTCGGGGATGCTCTTTCCCTTCTACGGTCACAGAAACGGGCTCCAGGATTAAGACGGCAGGGCCGTTTTTGGCGATCTGCCGGTAGAATTCCAGCTGCCGGTTCGTTACGGTGCCGTCGGGATTCCCGTAGGCAAGTTTAACGGGCGGAAACACGAATCGGTTCACCAGCTGAACTGTGCCGAGTTTGAATCCTGCGAACATCCTTTCCATGGGCAACTCCTTTCTCCTATCCGGGACCGGTGGAAAAGGTTCCGGAAAAAGAATCACTTTTTGAAAAATAAGGAGAGGAGGAAGAATAGAGTACTCACAATCACGATCAATGGCCCGATCGGAAGATTCGTGAACTGAAAGGCAACCATGCCCAAAATACACGAAAGGCTTCCAAAGAAAAATCCGCTGTAGGAATACTGAATCAGATTCGTGGATACATTTCTCGCGGCGCAGGCCGGGATGGCCACCAGGGCCGCGGTCATCAGCCCGCCCACGATTCTCACCCCCAGGGCGACGGTAAGGGCGATACAAAGCAGGTACAGGAAATGATATTTTTTTATGGGGATTCTTTGCGTCTTGGCCAGATCTTCCGAAATTCCTGCCAGGATCATGGGGGAGTAGATTTTTTTGGTCACAAAAAGGACGAGCAGGGAAAGCATGACCGAAAGGAAGGTGGCGAGAAATTGGATCTGCGAGATGTCCCCGATCAGAGCGGGCACCGTTTTTTCTTCCGGAAGGAACAAAAAAGTAATGGCCACCCCCGTGGCAAAAACAATCGCCGTCAGCGCCTCCATGGGGAGCTTGGTGTTCATTTCAAACAGCCAGATAAAGAAGATTCCCAGAATCACGAAGGGGAAGGCCCCCAGGGAAACATCAAAATTGAAGATCAGGGCCAGGGCAATTCCGGGAAGGGTCAGGTGGCCCAAGGGGCCGGCCACCAAAGCCATTCTCTGGGACAACATCAGGGTTCCCAGGTAGCCGGCCGCGCCGCCTAAAAAAAAGCCGATGATCAGGGCAAAAAGAAACTCCATGGGCTGTTCACCTAATTATGTCTGTGCTCGTATCGTGGGTCACCAGCAAAATCGTAAGATTCCAGTCTTGCCAAAATTGATGCAGAAGAGAATAGACGGTTTCCTGGCCTCCGATATCAATGCCGGAAGCGGGCTCGTCAAAAAGGAGCACTTTGGGTTGATCCACGAGGGCCCAGGCGATCAGCATCCTTTGAAACTGGCCGGTGGAAACCGCACCGAATCTTCTTCGGAGCAGGGAGGAATCCAATCCTACGGCGGAAAAGATGCGTAAAACCGTTTCGGAAGAGACCTTCTTGAACCCGAAGAATTCTCCGATGCTTAAGGGCGTCACCTCCTTTCTCTGGAATAGCTCCTGGGGGGGGAGGTAACTGATACTCTTCGTGTTCCAGGTGATCTCTCCGGAATAGGGATTGAGGCCCAGGAGGGTCCGTAAGAGGGTTGTCTTTCCCGCTCCATTCGGCCCCAAAATGATCAGGGTTTCTCTCTCTTTAACCTCAAAGGATAAATCTTTGATGATTTCCTCCCCATCGAGCACCACATTCAAATTTTTAACCTTCAATATATCTCCGGCCATGTTTCCCGATCCTTCTTCTTTTGAATGAGATGAATTCCCTATTTGCCTTCCGGAAAAAGCGTGTAGAGAATCTTCCCTTCTTTTTTTTGGCGCCCAGGATCTCCATGTGCCCTAAAACGGCTAATTCCCGCTCCCATTCATTCTCGGGCAGGTCAAGACCCGCCGTGGTCTCTTCTGCCGCAGCTTTTTTCTTGATTTCCTTCTCCCACGATTCAAACTTCATTCTTCAAATAGTTTTCAAATCGTTCCAGGTGCATTTCGAGTAACTCGACTTCATTGATTAAAGACCGAACTTCCTGCGCCACAACTGCATTATTGGCCATCCGTTCCATGCGCCGGCAGATCGTCCCAATGGCTGCAACCCGGTTTCGGAAAGCATCAACCGTATCCAGGACCATTTCTTCCTTTCCCCGGTAGCAGTCTCCCAATTTCCCGATGAGGTCCGCTTTGCCGATGGCCGATCCAATTAACGCACCCACGTCCTTTAGATATTCAAACTCCTCGCTCGAAATCGGAGTTCCTTCCTTTCCGGAATCTACGATGAGAGCCCCGACCATTTTTTCTTCTTGGCTTAATGAGTCTACATACCAGAGGGGGATGATGGATTTAATTCTGACTTCCTCCGGTAAGCTATGTGGGTACCCCTCACACGCTTGAGGATCGGTCAAGTTTATCGGGTTTCCGTCTTTTACCGCTTTCCAAACGATGCTTTCGCGGCGAACGATAACTCGTTCTGTTGGATAATCATATCTGCCAACCCAGCAGCAAATTTTCAGATCTTCTCCCTCCATAAGGGCACACCGGGCGCGTTTTCCCAGTCTCTGGTTTATATGTTCCAGACAATTCTTGATGAGATAATCCCGTTCCGTGCACCAACTCACCAGATGGGCCATTTCGAGAAGATCTCGATATCGCTTTATCGAATCTGATTCCCCTGCTTTTCTATCCTCCAATGTGTCCACCCTCTTATTATTTATCCGTTGATTCGGAAGTATTTTCCCCCCTATCTTTTCCGCAAGTTCCTTGATGTTTTCACCGGGCAACTCCAGCCTCCGGTTTATGGGCCATAATCGCGCCATCTTCTCAGATACTCTTCTTCGGGGTATGCCCTGGCCACATCTTCCTCCCGGAAGGTGTAGTGGAAACGGGCACAGTAGTGCATGAGGATCTGATAGGCCCTGTTCAGCTTCTTCATCCTCTCCCCGGATGCCGCGTCATTCCAGGCCCTATCTGGATGGCAGCGAAAAGCCATGTTCCTGTACGCCCGCTTGATCTCTTTTAGGGTCGCCGCCTCTGATAACCCCAACGTTCTCCGGGCCTCGTCGATCTCTCGGAAATTCGCCATGTTTGTGACCTTCGCTTCTCCGTAGGCCGCCCTACTGTGCCAACCCCTCGATTTTGGGCCGGAGAACGCGCTCCGGGACCGCCCCAAGGCTTTCGTCGACCTTCTTGCCATCTTTGAAAAAAAGCAGCAAGGGTATGCTCATCACCCTGTATTTCTCGGCCATCTGGGGGTTCTCATCCACGTTCAGCTTACAGAATTTGAGTCTGTTCTCGTATTCCTGAGAAAACTTCTCGGTTAGCGGGGCGATCATATGGCACGGACCGCACCAGGGCGCCCAGAAGTCCACCACGACGGGAATATTTGATTTCAGCACCTGTTCATCGAAATCCTGATCTGTGATTTCCAGCACCATAGGCATCGCTCCTTTAAATAAAAGATTTTTCTTTTTTTGTGCCTATTGAACGTTTCTTTCGCCTACCCTTACGCGAATCTTTGATCAACCGGGAACCTGCAGGCGCATCCGGCATCGAAAACGGGCGCAGCAGGCAAACCCGGGAAATGGACTAAAGAAAGGAGCTTATCCTTTGGATTAAAATTTTTGGTAAATCCCCCTCTCCAACGTACTGATCATCCACCATCTCACCCCTTACTGATATTTTCAGGCGACCCCGACCTGCTTTGAGGCTTTTTGCCTCCAGGCAGGCGTGTTTACATCCATTCACCAGAAGAGCCATGTCAACAGGCCTATCTCTTAGGCTGGTGAAATCAACCTTTAACCCCATCTTATTAAGCCCCTCTCTCAGCTCCATCACGATCCTGGACCTGTCTATCTGCGGATTACATCCACCGCAGTAGCATACGCCGATTGTGAACATAGACCCTGAAAGGCCTTATCGACCGGGGAGTTATCAATAAATCTGCACCTTGCGCTCTTCTATCTTTTTCCTGACCTCATTCCAATGCGCCTTCTCCTCCTTCCCTACGATGGCTTCGAAGTATCCATCCCTTCTTATCCCCGCCACGGACTGGGCAAGTTCGGTCTTTTTTTCGATCCCGCTTCTTCTTGCGATCATGATCTTCTGAGCCGCAGGAGACCCCGCCCCATGCATGGCCTCGGGCAGGCCGGCCCCGACAGACATGTTCTCGATCAGTCTCAACATCTTGATGATATCCCGGGGCGGAAACCCGTCCTTTCCCGAAAAACATTCCTCCAACATTGGGCCCGATGCAGGGCTGTTCAAGTCCTTCTCCGATGGCAAGGTAATGATCTTTCCACCGGCGATATCCTGGCCCAACCTCATCCATTCATAGACCATCCTGGTTATATTCAGTTTGGTTACATTGGCTAGAAGGGGATGGATGTGGTATGCCCCGGAAGGAGTTTGGTATCCTTCATAAGAACAAGCCAGGGTGCAGGACCAGCAGGTCTCCGCCATGGCGATCATTTCCGTGAGTTTGTCAACGATGTGGGAAGCATTGCCGATACCATGGGCCTCCGCGATCCAGCTCGATCCGCCGATGACCACATCGGCCAATCCCACCTTGCAACCCCCGTAGTTACTCCGGTGGTATCCGGCAAAGGTCTCTACGAGCGGGGTTGTAAAATCAGCCTCACCGGCCATGAACACCCTTTGCCAGGGGACGAACACATCCTTGAAGAGGATCACCGCCTCTCCGCCTACGATGCCATACTTTGGATTTCCGGCATCCAGCACCCCGTCCAAGCGCCTCGTATCGTTCGTCTGCCTGCTGAAGACCAACGTCACCCCCTTGGTATCGACGGGAATCGCGAAGGCGAGGGCGTAATCCCGGTCCTCTTCGGTCATGGTCCTGGTGGGCATGGTAAGTATCTCATGGCTGTTAATGGCACCCGTAATATGCGCCTTCGTGCCAGAAACGATGATCCCATCCTTCACCCTTTCCTTTATGTGGAGGTAGACACCGGGATGTTTCTGCTTGCTGGGGCGAAGACTGCGATCGCCCCTGGCATCCGTCATGGCCCCGGCAGGCATCCAATCGTTCTCTTGCACCTCCCGCAGGTATTTCTTGAATCGTTCATGGTAATCCGTCCCGTATTTCCGGTCCAGGTCATAAGTAATCACGTAGATGGCGTTCAGGCCGTCCAAGCCGACACATCTCTGGAAGCACGTGCCGGTCTTCTGGCCGAGGAGCCTCATCATCCTCACTTTTTTAACCAGATCATCGATCCTTTGGTGGACGTGGGTGAATCGGTTGATCCTTTCACCGGTTAAATGAGAGGTGGCGGTCATGATCTCTTCATATTCAGGATGATGGGCCAGCTCGTAGGTCATTGCCGCCCCATAAAGATGAGGCTGAAACATGGGCTCGTCAACGATACTCCTGATCTTTTGGCCCAAGAAGTAAACCTCCGGTTTCAGGGCCCGGAGTGACTCGATGTATTGTTTTCCGGTCATCATCGCCATTTCTCCTCCTCCGCACGGGTTCCCGGGCAATACCGCCGCAGGCCGCCTCAGTATGGTCTGGCTCTACTCCACAATTCTGAACTCTTTGCCTACTCCGGAGGGAATGTAAGAAGAGCCGAAGTGCTTTTCAAACAATTTTCTCGCTCGGTCTCCACTGCAATGGCAAGGGGCAACTTTTTTTACTCCCAATTTCAGAAAAATTTCTATGATCCCCTCTACGGCCGAATTCGTTGCCCCGCCCAGATGGAACCCTCCCAGGACCAGGTGCAGCCTGTCTTGGCCAATCTCTTTGGCTTTGCGAACAACGTTGACGATTCCGGGGTGCGCGCAGCCAGTTATCACCACCAGGCCGCGGGGAGATCGCAGGACTAACGACTGTTCTTTAATGCCTCCATCGAGCTCTCCGGTGGTGAAAACTCCGGGGAAAACCTCCCCGGCCTGGCGTACTTCTTCCAGCGTGGCCCCCCGATACCGGATTTCCTCTTTTAAACGGGAGGGAAAGGAGGCAGGCACGTAGACCGCCACTTTGCTGTTCTGCCCCAAAAATGCCGGCAGCCCACCCACATGATCGCCGTGAATGTGGGACAGAAACACCGCAGAAATTTTTTTCGGGTTTATCCCCAGCCTCTTCATATTTTCAAGGAGAATTTCCCCATCGCCCCCCGTATCGAATAGAAGGGTCCTCTCGCCGAGATTTATTACGCAGGAAAAGCCCCAATCAGACCGAAGCCTGGGATCATAGGGGTTGTTATCGTAAACGATGGTTATTCTCATTGCTTGATCGCTTCTCATGCGGGCAAACACCTGCCTGGTTTGACCCTCCATCCCGGATGAAAAAAGCCCGCTTCCTTCCGGACAAAACACCATCGCGGCCAAAATAATGCTCTTCAGGAAAGACTGCTTGTTGATTCGAATCGGCATGGGCATCATTCCTTCGCTGGAACGATAAGCGCAGGAAATCCCGCATCAGGTTTCACCATCGGAATAAAACCGGCGGCAGCGGCGGCCGCGTCCCCGGCCGCATCCCCAGGGCCTTGACTTCGGAACTCCATCAGCGGTCGTGCTCCGGGCGGCAAAGGCTCTCAGCAGCTCTTCCAGGATATCGCCATGGGCAAAACCCCAATCCCGGAAATCCCCCCTGGGTACTTCTCTGCCCCGTTGTCTGCGCTGCTGGATTAGACGATCATACTGCCGCCGCCTGGCTCCATCGCTGAGCACTTCATAGGCCTGGTTGATCCCCTTGAATTTTTCTTCCGCTTCCCCGGGGTTCTGCGGGTTATGGTCGGGGTGATAGAGAGAAGCCAATCGGCGAAAGGCTTTTTTAATTTCTTCCTGGCTGGCGCCTTGATCAATTCCGAGAACCTGGTAATAGTTTTTCATCTTCGCTCTTCACCTCGCAAAGCGGTCCGAAGCAAAGCGGCCCCTTTCCTTGAGACCTGTAATTTGATCAATCAAGATCGGCTTCTTCAATGATCTTGGGTACAAGCTCGTCCCACCCCAGGGGCATAATATGAACTCCCTGGCAGAACGGTTTTATCTGTCTTATAATTCGGGCAGCGATTTCTACGGCCTTTTCCTTCCGGTTCTCCACTTTTGTTTTTGCCATCTCTTCGATCATGCTTTCAGGAACTGTAATCCCGGCCACATTGGCGTTCATAAATCGCGCCATTCCCGCGCTCTTGAGCACTACGATTCCAGCCATCACCGGCACCCCATATTTCTGCACCCGATTCATAAAATGCTCAAATTTCTCCGGTTCATAAATGGCCTGGGTCTGGAAGAATTTGGCTCCGGCCTCAATTTTCTTTTCCATTTTGATCAGCTGAGGCTCCAACGCGTCTGTGCCTGGGTTCACCACCGCGCCGGAAAAGAAATCTGGCTTTCCTTCCAGTTCATGATCCGCCATATCCTTCCCGTCTTTGAGGAGGGCGACGGCTTTGAGAAGTTGCACGGAATCCAGGTCGAAAACGGCCTTGGCATCGATGTGATCCCCCAGGCTGGGGTGGTCTCCGGAGAGGCAAAGCACATTTTGAATCCCCAGCACCCATGCGCTGAGCAGGTCTGACTGGAGCGCGAGCCGATTCCGGTCGCGACAAGTAAGCTGATAAATTGGCTCCAAACCTTTCTCGATTAACTTTGCGCAGACGGCCATGGAGCCAACCCGCATCACGGCGCTCTGCAAATCCGTGACATTGATGGCCGTCACCTTATTCCGCAAATGATCGGCATCCGTGAGGCATTTCCCCAAATCCACTCCTTTCGGGGGGCCGATCTCTCCCGTGACGACGAATTTTCGGCTTTCCAGGGCCTGCGCGAGTTTGCTCATCGTTCACTCCTTTCCCGTGGGTGGATTGGGAAGGTCCGTATTGAAAACCTTGCATTCGCCGGCCAAGGATTTAAACGTCGCCACCTCGCTTTGGACGCTGAGCGAACGGGGACGGCTCCACTTGGAATTCCTTTTGGGGGCCAGGTACTTTTTCATCTGATCGACTCGCCCCAATGCGTTGAGCCGATCATAGATCAGCTGCCATCCACAGTCTCGATTTTTATCCACTTCGCATTTCCCGTTTTTCGCACCCCCGCAGGGTCCGTTCAGCAGGCTCTTGGCGCAAAGGGTGACCGGGCATAGTCCCCCCGTGGATTCAACGATGCATTCCCCGCAGAGGGAGCAATACTCGGTAATAAAATCATCGGAAATGGTTTCCCCCCCAAAAATGGTGTCGCAGCCCACGTGAACCGTTCCGCCATCGGTGGCATCGATTACCGTATGGATCCCTTGACCGCAGGCAAGCACCAGGAAGGAATCTGTCTGCGCAACTTCCGATTTATGCTCCTCCATCAACATCTTCCGGGTAACGACCAGCTTGCATAGACTCACCCCGCTGTTTGTGCATGCCCATCCGGCTACCTGAACCCCTCTGCGCATGAGTCGCTCGGCCATCCCTTTGGTCTCCGGGACCCCGCCCGAATGGCATTTCTCTGCACAATTGCCACATCCCACAACAAATACCCTTTCCCCCTTCTTGAAACAGGTTAAGATTTCCTCGATCGGTTTCTGAATTGTTGCATGCATCCTCAACCCTCCCCATTTTCCTTAAATTGAGCGATTCGTCATGAGAATTGCTTTCTAAGCCACCGGCTTCCTGGTTTCGGAGGAATGGCAAAAAAACTCAATGGATCCTTCATTCTTAACCGGTTCCACGCTTCCTGTAGGCTTGCTTCCAGGGTTCGTTCTGATAGGCGAGGTAGTCTTTCACCGCCTCCTTCAAGGTGTCGGCCGCCAGCAGGGCGCAATGCCGGCTCTCTTCCGGCAGCCCTCCCAATGCCTCCAGCACATCCTTGTGGGCGATTCTCATGACCCCCGGGATGCTTTTCCCTTTGGCCAGTTCGGTAACCATACTTCCGGAAGCGATCGAGGGGCCGCACCCATCCGTCCAGAAAGTGGCCTGCCTGATCACTTTCTCTTTCACCCGAAGCCAGATTTTCATCGTATCGCCGCACGGTCCCGTAACCACGGCGAAGCCGTCGGCATTCGGCATACTCCCCGCGTTGCGCGGATTCTTCGCATGGTCCCTGACTGCTTCCGTATAAGACGCCCAGACCTCTTTCTCAAGCTCTTCGGCGAGCTGATCCATCTCCGATGCCATGATTGTTTCCGGAATTATTCTGCTTCAATCAGCACAAAATGTTCTTTAAAAAAATCAACGACCTTTAGCTGACCTTCGACAAATTTTTCTTCCCCCAATAGGCTCACCAATCGATAGCCGCTATTTTCTGCTTCCATGCGGATGACGTCCTGCATGGCTTCCTTTTTTCCGTCCCCGCGATCCACATACACGACGGCTAAACACATCTGCACCTCCCGGCCCTTAGCGGGCGATCAACTGATCGATTACCCCATCCATTTCTTTGGCAGCCATCTCCCCGCGTAATCCAGAGCCCTCCAGACAGGCCTTAAAAATTTCTGGATCATAGGGGACTTGACCTATCGCTGTCAGCCCTCTTTTCTTGAGTTCCCCCTTCAAGGTCAAGGCTAAATCTTCCGAGGTTATCTTATTGAGAAGGGTCCAGGCCTTCTTTACTCCTGCCTCATCGGCCAAGGTCTTGACCCTCGCAGCCAGCTCCAAAGATTCCAGAGAAGGTTCAACCACCACCAGCACCCCGTCGATACTGGTCTCAATTCCCCGGCCAAAATGCTCCACTCCCGCCTCCATATCTATGAGGGCCACCTCTTTCGTGCCGAGATCAATTTTTTTCAGAAACTCCCGGCATAGAATCCCCATGGGACAAGCGCAACCTTCGAGGGATTGAAGGATTTTCCCGATACTCACCAGGAGGAGATTGTCGTTCCCCATCCTATACCGGAGCGGGAGGTCGTTTAGGCCGATGCGGTCCTCTTTCAGAATTTCCCTCTTGGATTCCGCCTCTGGGCCTGAATTTTTAACCGCCATTCTTTCCTTGAGGCTTTTTTTGCCCCCTACCATCTGTATGATCGGGGTGGGGGGGCTATGGAAGCCCAGGAGACGGAAGAGTCCGGAGTTGGACTCATCTGAATCGACAACCAGAACGCGGTACCCTTTGCTTTTCAAGCCCAAAGCCAAAAGCGCGGTGACGACACTCTTTCCACTGCCTCCTTTTCCGCAGATTGAAATTTTCATCTTCCTTCCTTGAATAACCCGGGTTCTGGATCAGAGCAGATTACCGTCCAACTTCTCCGAGTGCCCGGTTTCCTCCTGTAATCCTCACAGGGAATCCTCCGTTGCCGTACCGTCTATCCCAGGGATATGATTTCTCCCCCCCGGGGCCACAAGTTTCTTTTCATGTTCTTCTTTATTTCCCATCGATTTCTCCTTCCCTAAAAAACGATTAGATGCGTTCGGAAAGAGAGGAGGCCTCTAAAAACTGCGCGATTTCTCGCGGAGAATCCATATCCAAGGCTTTCCGGGCCACCTCGCAAGCCTTTTTCTCACTTACCTTCTTGGCCGCTTCTTTGACCTCCAGGATGGCCATAGGGGACACGCTGAATTCCCGGAGACCCAGCCCGAATAGGAGGGGGAAAAAAATCGGATTCCCGGCCATCTCTCCGCAGATGGAAACGCTTTTCCCATGGGCCCTTCCGGCGTCAACTACATTTCTTATAAGGTAAAGCACAGAGAGATGAAGGGGCTGGTACAGATGGCTCACCAAATCGTTATCCCGGTCCACTGCCAGGGTGAATTGAACCAGGTCGTTGGTCCCAATGCTCACGAAATCCACCTCTTTCATCAATTTGTGAGCCAGGATCGCCAGGGAGGGAACCTCCACCATGACCCCCAGGGGAATGTCTTTTTGAAAATCTTCCCCTCGAGCCCGCAGCTCCCTTTCCGTTTCTTTGGCCAATATGACCAGGTTCCTGACTTCATCCATGTCGCAGACCATGGGAAAAAGGATTTTCACTTTCCCGTACCGGCTGGCTTTCATGATGGCCATCAATTGGCTCCGCAGGAGACTTTTTTCTTTCAAGAAAAAACGTGTGGAGCGGTATCCCAAAAAGGGGTTTCTTTCCGGATGAGGAATTTTCAGAAATTTATCCCCCCCCAAATCCAGCGTCCGGATGGTGACTTCCTTGGGATTCATCTTTTCTACGACCGTCCGATAAAGATCGAATTGCTCCTCTTCGGATAAAAATCGCTCGCCCATGATAAAAGGGAGCTCGGTCCGAAAAAGGCCGATCCCATCCGCCTGGTAACGAAGGGCATATTCCAGGTCAAGGAGATTGCCGATATTGGCCATGAGTTTAAAAGGGCAGCCGTCGAGGGTCGCCGCCGGAGAGGAAATCAGAAGATGCAAATTCTCCCGGCGGATTTTGATCTTTTCCTGGACCTGATGATATTCCTGGATCATCTCTTCCGGGGGATTCACCACGATCAAACCCAGGTTTCCGTCCACAATCAAAAAGTCCCCCTTCTCGATCCGGGACAATAAACCTTCCATCCCCAAGACGGCCGGGATTCCCATGGCGCGGGCCAGAATGGCGGCGTGGGATTCCTTTCCCCCCTGTTCGGTAATAAACGCCCAAACCCGATCTTTTTTCAAACGAAGGGTATCTTTTGCCGTCAATTCCAGACCGGCTATGATCACCGGCTCTTGGAACGGGCAATCAAAATCCAGGGGGCCCATCAAGGACTCCAATAATCGGGTTCCAATATCCCGGATGTCCAGAATGCGATCCTTCAGGTAGGGATTCTCTACTTTGGAAAATACTTCCTCATATTTCCGAATTTGAAGTAGCACGGCCGCCTCGGCCTTGATCTTTTGGGTGGCGATCCTTTCAAAAATCTCGGCCAGATAATGGGAATCTTCGATGATGGATAGATGAGCGGAGAAGATTTCGGCTTCCTTCGGGCCGATCTTCTTTCGGATCATCTCCTGGTCATTCCGGATCGCTTCTTCAATATCTTCGACTGCCCTTTGGACCCTACGAATCTCATTCCCGATCTCCTGATCCTCAATGGGCAAAACCGTGATGTGAGAAAAAATATCTTTATGAATGCAGACTTTCCCCATGGCCACTCCCGGAGAAGCGGCAATCCCTTTCAGCACATTTTCACCGAATTCCTTTTCCCTTCCGCCCATTCCTTGGACCTCGAATGTCGAATCCACTTCTGCAGCCTTCCCGCTCTTTGCCGGATAGCCGCGGGCTTACATATTCTAAGCTGCCACCTCTTGGGTTGGTTCTGCTGAAAAAAGCTTTTCCGATTCAAGAAATGAGAGGAGACTCTTTTTCACTACAAATGGAAGGGACTCCGATCGGCTCATTCGTGAGAAACCCCTCCAGCGCATGGGAATACTCTTCTCAGGCCGGCTTTTTTTCGTAGTAGCAGCGGTTCTGAAACATGCGGTAGTGGATTGTGTGTCTCCGGTAGAGTTCACCCAAGCATTGGGAAACGGATTCCAGTTTGTATCCGAGGGCGCGGGAAATCTCTTCCGCGGTGCGGGGCCTTCTTTTCAGCAGGTCGATGATTTCCGCATCCCGCACGCGGCTGGCAGGGGATTCCCCCAGCTGCGGGAAATCGGGAATGATCTCGGCCCCCTTTCCCCACAAGTCCCTCACTTTCTCCATCTGGCCGGGAGAGAGGGGAGAAACAAATTCTTCCGCAGGGGGGCGGATCACCGTATTTAACTGGATTCGGTCAGGCCCGACGGAATCAAGAATCTCCCGAAGCCTCGAGATTTCTTTGGGGTCATCATTGATTCCTGAACACAGCATGACTTGCAACCAGACCTGCCCCCCGAATTCTCTGCGGAAATCCTTCAACCCGCTCAGGATCTGGCTGAAACGCAGGGAATGATGAGGCCGGTTGATGAATTTAAAGAGCTGAGGACTGGCGGCGTCCAGGGTTGGGATGACCAAGTCCGCTTCCTGCAAAGCATTGCGGACCGTTTCGAGGTGAAGGAGGGACCCGTTGGTCAATACGGCGATGGGAATTTTTGTAAGGCGGCTGATTTCCCGTATGACCCAGCCGATCTCTGAATTCAGGGTGGGCTCGCCGGAGCCGGAAAAAGTGACATAGTCGGGGGGTGGGGAGAGGCTGGACAGCTTTTCCTCCAATTCCCCTATGATCTGCCTTCCCGGCACGTACTCCTTCCGGTCCAAGGTCTGGCAGGGAGTCCGCCCGAGCTGGCAATAGATGCAGTTGAAGGTGCAGGTCTTGAGGGGGACCATGTCGATTCCCAGGGACCTTCCCAAGCGTCGTGAGGGGACTGGCCCAAAAACGCATCCAGAAGAGGGATTCCTTTTTGCTGGATCGTCAGCCATCGGTTGATCTCCTATTTTTTAGTTTGCCCGGTTCCATTTTTTTAACAACCCAGGCCGCCCGCACCCGATTCCTTTCCGGGATCTGCCGGGCGGCCTTCTTCCTTTTCTTCAAATACAGATCCGGTTCAGCTCCATCAAGAGGGGCTGCATTTTTTTGTTACATAAGGTCACCGCCGCTTTCAGGGAGATCCGGTCCAGATCATCCCTCTTAAAAATTTCCTCGCCCAGATGCCTTTCTAGGATACGAATCGCGAGCGGGCAGCAGGCGATCACCTGGGAAACGGGATTATCCTCGGAAATGAAAATCGTTCTTCTGGCCATCTAAACGGCCTCGAGCTCCCGCCGCATGGCCATATCGTAAAGAACCCGCTCCCGCTTCTTGTCCAGGCCCAGGGCCCGGCGCTTCTTATCGATATGGGCGATCATGAGCTGGGCGGCTTTTACCGGATCGGGCTCGAAGGCCCACATCCCACCCAGCATCTCTTCGAAATCCTTGAAGAGGTGGCGGGTGAGCTCTTCGCTTCCCAGGGTCGGCCAGGTGACCCCGAATACCGTGAAAACCCCGGAAGAGACGAAATAGTGCCCGATGGAGATGGCCTTTTCGCTCATCCACTCCGGGGCGGCGCCGGCGGCCGGAAGGTCGCTGATGTCGTCTCCCAACCCTCCGTCTTTGACCACCGCCGTGGCGGCCATGAGGATCCGGGAATTGTCCACGCAGGAACCCAGGTGCAAGACCGGGGGAATCCCGACCGCCTCGCAGACCTCGGCCAATCCACCCCCGGCATAGAGACGGGCCGCTTCCGGAGCCAGCAGGCCGGCTTTGGCGCAGGCCATGGCGCTGCAACCGGTCTGGAGGACGATGACATCGTTTTTGATCAGTTCTTTCACCATGGTTACGTGGGCTTCATCGTGTTTTACCCGGGCATTGTTGCATCCCACGACCCCGGCGATTCCCCGGATTCTCCCGTTGATGATGTTGTCATTCAGGGGACGGTAGGAAGCCCGGAAGAGACCGCCGAGCAGGTAATTGATCGTCTCGTGGCTGAAGCCCGCGACGAGGTCGGTTTTTTCTTCGGGAATATCGATATTCTTTCCCCGGCGGGGAAAATTCTCCACCGCCGCTCGAACGATCTTTTTCGCCGATTCCATGGCATGATGCTCGCTGAACTCGATGTGCTCGGCCCCCGGTATTTTGGCCTTCGGGGCGGTGGTGATAATTTTGGTGTGGTAGCATTGGGCCACATCGGCAATCGACTGCATGATGCACTGGATATCCACCACCATGGCGTCCACGGCTCCGGTGACGATCGCCAGTTCCTGCTGGAGAAAATTCCCGGCCAGAGGAACCCCGTGGCGCATGAGGATTTCGTTGGCCGTGCAACAAATCCCGGACAAGTTGATTCCCTTGGCACCCTTGGCTTTGGCCAGCTTCAATATTTCGGGATCCTGGGAAGCGACGACGATCATCTCCGAAAGCAGGGGTTCATGACCATGGATGATGATATTCACTTCATCCTTCTTCAAGACGCCCAGGTTCACTTTCCCCAGGATCGGGACGGGCGTCCCAAAAAGGATATCCTGAAGCTCGGTGGCGATCATAGATCCGCCCCACCCGTCTGCGAGGGCCGTCCGGGTCCCTTGCAAAAGAAGGTTTTTGTAATCCTGGTCAACCCCGATGTGGGTTCGGTGCATGATTTCCACGACTTCCCGGTCCACTCCGCGGGGAGCGACTCCCAACTTCCGCCACAGATCCTGACGCTTCAGCGGCGCTCTTTTCAAAAAAATAACCTCCCCTTCCTGCCGGCCGAATTCGGCCAAAGCCTTCTCGCCCACTTCCACCGCGATCTCCCGGATGGGCCGATCCCCTACTTCCACCCCAAAATCCATGGCGAGCTGGTAGAGTTTCTGCTCATCCTTGATTTCGTACCCCGGCGCGTTCCCCCGGGCCGCGGCCAGGAAGGTTTCGGCCACTCCTCTCCCGTGGTCCGAATGAGCCGCCGCGCCGCCGGCAATCATGCGGATAAAATTGCGCGCCGAGATGGTTTCCGCGGTTGCCCCGCAGACTCCCCGCCGCTTGGCTTTTTCCGCGGCGCTTTCGGCTTTTTTCTTCGGAGCAGGAACCCGGCAGGGCCCCATGCCGCAATTCTTGCAGCAGTTCCCCTCGGCCCCGATGGGACAGGGTTTCATCTCTTCGGCTCGTTCGAAGGCGGTGCTGATCTTCTCCGCCACCGCCTTTTCCAGCATTTTTACGCTGGCTGGATCCAAAGTCTTTTCCGCGAATTCTGGCATTCCCTCCTCCTTTTATGTGGTTTTTTGAAGACCAACAGAGCATTTCCGCTGGGGGAAGCATTCATTGGTTCAGCGATTGTGCTGGCCGGTACCGGAGGACCGTTTATGCCTCCTGGCACCAACCCCTTCTGGCAAATTGGCCATCCTTTTTCTTTTTTCACATTGCGAACCAGGCTGGAGCTCTCCGTTGAGACAAAGGGTGAGAGCGATCTCCGCTTCGCCGATCACATTGTAAAAGACATCGATGCCCATATTTCTCAACTCCTCCAGGCTGAAATCGTGGATCCCTCCGCAGATGAGCTTCTTCACCCCGCTCAAAGACAGCTGTTCCATCCGCTGGGGAATGTCGAGCCTTTGGGTGGAGATCCTCTCTTGATGGATTACCTTCCGGTTCTCCACCGTAATCACCAAGAATTCAGGGGATAGGTCAAATCGGGGCGAAACCTTGCTCCCAAAGAGGGCGATGGCGATTTTCATGTCAATCCATTTGTTTCTTCTTCCAAGCGAGTAGGTGGAAAGGGTGCGGAAATATTCTCCGCCCAAGGGATGCGCGCCCTCGGGCCCCTCGAATCCTTCCTGCATTGGCAGCTCGTATCCCGGCAGATGGGAAATCGGCCGAAATCACCGGCTCGATCGGGAGAAGACCCATGTATTCATAGGGCAAAAAAAGTGCCAGGGAAAGGTCCAGGGGGTAGAGATGCTAAGTATTTGTAATTGTTGAATAATTAGAAGGAGGGGGGTGGAAAAGAGAAAAGGTGTAATGTTACATAAGCGAAACTTCTAAATGAAACAGTTTCAAATTGGAAACTTTTTAGCAGACTATGGGTAGGCAGAAGGATTGGCCCGCACCTCCGAGAGGAAGTCTTTAACTGAGCCTTCCAATAAATATTCGGGCTGCCACCCCCATTCCTGCCGGGCGCGAGAGTCATCGAGGACCGGCCAACCGCGGATGATATCCATGATGGCGGGATCGGGCTGGAAACTGATTTGCGCCGCGGGGATGTGTTTTTTCACCATCTCCGCCAGGTCTCCCGCTGAGAGGGAGAAGCCGTGGATGTTGTAAACCCTCCGTTTCAGCCGGCTTTCCTCCGCCCCATTCAAGGAAATGAGACCCTGCACGGCATCTTGGATATAAAGAACGGGGATGCTGTCCTTCCTTTCGACATAGATGGTATAAGGGCGTCCCAGTGCCGGCTCTCGTATGGCCAAATAACTGAAGGCACTGGGGGCAGTGTCCCTGCGGCCGGCTCCCAGGATGGGTGGAAATCGGACCGCCCGGAAGTTCACCCCGTGCCGGCGATGGTACTGCTCCCCCAGTCGCTCGCCGCAGACCTTGGTGGTCCCATACATATTTCTGGGCCGCTGGGGGATATCCTCGTTCACCACCGGAGGAAGGCCAAGGCCGTAGGTGGCAATCGTGCTCACGAAAATTACCTTTGGCACTCTCCCCAACCGGGCGGCTTCCAGGACGTTGACCGTACCCTGAACATTTACCGCAAAAGCGGTATGGAGGTTCTGTTCGCTGACCGGGGGGAGGAGCGCGCCCGCGTGGTAGATCGTTTCTATCTCCTGAGCCTTTAGGGCCTCGAGAATAAGGGGAAGATGAACGATATCTCCACGAATCGTTTTTACTTTCTCTTTCCCATGGCCTTCCCATTTGGGCTCTTCGACCACATCGAAAACCACCACCTCTTTCCCCATCTCAACGAGCTTTCGGGCCAAAGCCCGCCCCAGGAATCCCAGACCACCGGTAATCAGGTCTTTTGGCAACGCTGCCTCCTCTTAAAGATTCGAATCAATCTGCAATTCTGAACGAACTTCCTGGCCATTAGATGGGGGGCCAGTCAAGCAGACGAAGCGGATCAAATCGGTCGGGTATCAGCCTATTCCCAGGAGCCTGTCAAGCCGGGGGTCGCGGAAATAGACCGAAAAGCTGTCATAGCCAAAGGCTTCGGCCTTGGTCAGCTTTCCTGAAGCCACCGCCCGAATCTCCTCAAAAATCCGCCTTCCCACCTGCTTTACGGATTCCTTGCCTTCCACAATGGTCCCCGCGTTGATGTCCATGTCCTCCTGCATTTTTTGGTAAGTTTCCGGATGGCTGCAAACATGAATCATGGGCAAGATGGCATGACCCAGCGTGGCTCCCCGGCCCGTGGAAAAGACGATGATCTGCGCGCCGGCGGCAGCCATGATGGAAAAAGCCATGTTGTCATAATGGGTACCGTCCTGGAGGTAAAAACCCGGTCCGGGGACTTTTTGCACCCGTCGCTGGCTGAATTCCAGGACCCCCTGGATCGGCCTGCTTCCCGATTTGTGGATGGCCCCCAGGGATTTTTCCTCGATCGAGGTGAGGCCGCCGTCCACGTTGCCCTGGCACATGAATTCCATTTCACAGCCGGGAACCCGGAATCGCTTTTCCTCGTTCGCGACCATCTGAAAGATCTGTTTCCTGACTTCCTCGTTGACCGCCCTCCGGGCCAGGACCGGCTCGGCCCCCACGGCTTCGATGGGTTCTATGAGGAAAGCCGAACCGCCGGCATCCACAATCAGGTCCGCGGCGGCCCCGATGGCGGGGTTGGCCGCCAATCCCATGGTGGTATCTGAACCGCCGCATTTCATGCCCACGATGAGCTTGCGGTCGTCCAATTCCTTCCGTTTCAAGTTTTGGGCATGGTGGGCCATCGTGGAAAGGATCTCCTTGCCGCGGGTAATGGTTCTGCGTGTCCCGCCCAAATCCTGGCATACAATCCATTCCACGGGCTTACCCGACTCGGCGATGGCGGTACCCACCAACTGGGCGTTCAGGCTTTCGCAACCCATTCCCACGACCAGCACCGCGGCTACATTGGGGTTCTGCCCGACACCGACCAAGGTATGGAGAATGGTTTCGTTCCCCTCTTTGAGGCAGGTGTAATGCTGGGTCACGGCGACTGCCCCCTCCGTGCCTGCGGCAATCTTTTGGGCGACAGGCTCGATGCACTGGCCTACGGCCATCACCAGAAGATGATTGCGCACCCCCGCGGTTCCGTCCGGTCTTTCGTATCCCAGGAAGGCCATAAGCTCACCCCTTCCTTTCGCGTACCGCTTTGGGCATTTGTATCCGGGCACTTTCCACGTTGTGGACGTGAACATGATTTCCTTTTTCGATGGATTGCGTGGCGATTCCGATCACTTCCCCATATTTGACGATGTTGCTTCCTTTTTCTATCTTGTTCAAAGCGATTTTATGTCCGAAAGAAATTGGCTGGAGAGCTTTTAATTGCTCCAGCGGTTCTTGGGATGCCGAAACCACTTGAATGGTTTCTCCCGCATCGAGATTGGCCAGGGCAGTGGTCACGTTGTCAGAAGGGTTCATCCGAATGGATCTTTTCATGATTGCCTCCTTTCAGCGAAATCCTACCTTCCTCCGGATGAAGGTGCAGCCCAAGAAACCCGGGCTGCGGGGGGGTGATTTTTGGGGCGGGCTTTCTCTCCATTCATAAGGTCGGGCCCGTTTGGTAGATTTCCATCACTTCCCGGTAGGGGCTGCCCATATTCTCCAGCTTCCAGCTTGGTTGGTTTCCCCGAAGCAACCGCCAAAATCTCCTGGAGGAGCTTTTCTCCAGCTTGGGCGATGCCTTCTTTCCCCTCGATGATGGTGCCGACGTATGTATCGAAGTGCTCTTTTTCTCCGGCATCCATCGGGTTTCCCAAAATCTTTAGGGTGGGGAGGATGGGCAGGCTGCCTCCACTTAACGCCGGCAGGTAGCGGAATCGCGCCGGCAGCCCTCCGCCAAAGCCGAAGGTCATTACCTGAGCCCCTGCAGCCGCCAAGCCCAAGGTTACCTGGGGGGTATTTGCCGAGCCGTCCATAAAGAAGAGGCCCTTCCCTTCGGGTCGCTCGGCCCACTCCAGAACCCCGCGCAGGGGTGCGCTCCCGGATTTGGCTATGGCCCCGAGGGACTTTTCCTCCAGGGTCGTAAGGCCTCCCTGGATGTTCCCCGGGGTCGGCTCGGAACCCCGGATGTCTACCCCCGCCTCCCGGATTCTCTTTTCCAGACGATTGACCATGGCATACAAACACTCCGCCGTCTTTTGATCCTCAGCCCGCTTTCCCAGGATGTGTTCCGCCCCGATGATTTCGGCCGTTTCCGTGAAGAGAGCCCTTCCTCCCGCGGCAATGATTTTATCCGCTGCCCAACCGGCAACGGGGTTACAGGCCAGGGCCGATGTGGCATCCGACCCGCCGCATTTCAGGCCAAGGGTCAGGTGGCTCAGATCGAAAGGCTGTCTTTTAAGCAGGGAGGTCTCGGCAACCATCTCCCTGGCGATCCGCAGCCCTTTTTCCAGCGCCGCCTGGTAATTTCCTTCCTTGGCGATGGTCAGGAGCTCCACCCGCTTCCGGGTCTGGAGAATCCCTTCGGTCAATTCTTCGAGGGATAAGCCCTCGCAGCCCAAGCCCACCACCAAGGCCGCGGCGGTATTGGGATTTTGGCCCATTCCGGTCAGCGCACGGAGAGCCATCTGGTTATCCGATTTGAGGTGAATACAGGGTTGATTATGAACGAGGGCGAAAACCCCCGGAACGCCGTCGGCGATGCGCGTGGCCAATTCATTCGCACATCTTCCGCCGGGAATGACCACAACCCTATTTCGGGTTCCGACGGAACCATCGGACCTCTGGTATCCTTGAAATTCCATATGCCCTCCCTCCTGAATCCTCACGGTTCGCTTATATGCCGGAGCGCATCCGGCTGCCCCAGCGCTCCCGGCTTTCTTTCATTTGCCGGAGCCAACTTCCTCGACGCATCCTTGAGATTTCCCCGGGGTCCCCGCTACGGCGCCGATCTTCCCCTCACCTCATGGCCAGCCATTTCGGCAGGCCGAGAATGATATCCGGAAAGAGAATGCATAAAATCAGCCCCGCCATAACCAGAAGGACAAAGGGAATGACTCCCCGAACAATATGGTTGGTTTCGATCCCCCACTCTTCTTTGGTGATTCCCCGCAGGTAAAACAGGGCATAGGCGAAGGGGGGGGTCATAAAGGACATCTGCAGATTGATGATAATCATCATGGCAAACCAGAGTTTGTTGAAGCCCAAAGCCTCCCCGATGGGAGTCACCAGGGGGATCATGATAAAGATGATGCCGATCCAGTCGATGAACATACCCAGCGTAAAGACGATGAGTTGAATCACGATAAAACTGCCCCACCGCCCAAAAGGAATGGAAAGAACAGCATTTTCCACCACCTTGCCGCATCCCAGTCCCAGAAAGGTGCTGGTGAACATGCCGGCGCACATGGCGATGATCATCACCATGCTGGTCACCTTAATCGTCTGGTAGAGGGTTCCCTTCAAAACCTGCAGGTCGAGACGTCGGTAAGCTGCACAAAGGACCGCGGTGGCGATCGCTCCTACGGAAGCAGCCTCCGTGGGAGCGGCGATCCCGAGGAAGATTGTGCCCAGAACTGCAAAAATGATGGATAGGGTGGGGAGGAGAGATTTGATGAGAACATTCAATTTATGGGAAAGGGGCACTTGTCTTTCCTCGGGCGGAGCGGCCGGCCCCCAGTCGGGATGGGTGAGGCAGGCGGTCAGGATATAGCCGATGTAAAGAGCGGAGAGCAGAAAACCCGGGATAAAGGCCGCCATGAAAAGCAGCCCTACCCCGATATCCGCCACCGGCCCGTAAATGACGAGCATCACGCTGGGGGGAATGAGAATCCCCAAAGTCCCGCCGGCGCAGATCGACCCGCAGGCCAGCTCCTTCTTGTAGCCCCGGGCGTGCATGGCCGGCAGGGCAATGAGCCCCAGCATCACCACGGAAGCACCGATGATCCCCACGGCAGCCGCCAGAATCGTGCCCAGAAGCACCGTGGCGACGGCCAGCCCCCCGGGAATAGGGCCCATCCAAAGATAAATGGCCCCAAAGAGACGCTCGGAGACTCCCGACTGCTCCAGCATCAAACCCATGAAAATAAATAAGGGAACTGCAAGAAAAGTGTAGTCGATCATGACCCCCCAGATTCGATTGTAAAAAACGGCGAAGGTTTGCTCGGGGGGCTGGAAGATTAGGCTGACGGCCATCCCGATCCCGCCGAGGGCGAGCGCCAGGGGATACCCCAGCAGGATGCAGACCAGAAGGGGGATAAACATGAGGAGGGTGATGATCTCCGGGCTTACATCAATCATGTTTTTTCTCCGGTTAATTTCTGAATCGTCCGGTAGAAAGTGACGATTCCCTGGAGGAACCAGATGAGCAGGGCAAAGGAAAGGATGGTCCGGAGCGGGTAGATGGGGGGGTACCATATGGTGTAAGAGGCTTTCTCCAGGATTCTCCAGGAATGAATGGTCCGCTCCAAGGAGGTGACCAGTAGCATAACGGCCATGGGGAAGAAAAGGAGAATGGTAAAGGTGAGATTAATGTAAAGCTGCGTTTTCTGAGAAAGGCGGGAAGAGAGGATATCGACCCGGACGTTGCCATCCTCCCGAAGCACCCAGGCGAAGCCCAGGACATAGAGAGAGCCCCCCATCATATAACTCATGTCGAAGGACCAGAGGGTGGGGGCGCGG
>LJUR01000212.1 GCA_001304105.1 Deltaproteobacteria bacterium SM23_61 | reverse complement strand
GAATCGCCTGGATCAAGGTTGCATGGAAATCCTTCTCGGGGTACCCTAGCTCCCGGTAGGCTTCCTGAAAGAGAGGCTTCAGCTTTTGGTAAGCCTGGACCGTCCTGCCGGTGTTCAGAGAAACAAAGGCATCGGCAAGGAGGTCATACCGTCCATAGCTCTTGGGATGAAGATAGAGTTTGCCGCCTTTCTCGCCCACCGAAAACACCTGTCCGTAGAATAGGAACCCTAGGTGGGCCCTCGGGCTTTCGCCGCGGGCGATGTTGTCCACCGCTGCGGTGATGACCCGAATGAGATTTTTGATTTTCATCCAGTCGGCTATTTTCCCGTGTGGGGACAGGCCTTTGATCGTCTGCTTTACGAAATCATCGCTCTGATCGATGGCCGGGAGGGTAACCGCCGGCTCGGGGGCAGGTTCCTTTTCTTCCGCCGGCTTGGGTTCTGCGGGAGGAGGCGGCGGGGAGGGTTCTTGGACTTTCGGCGGTTCGACGACAGGGGCGGGAGCCGGGGGACGCATATAATACCACCAGTAAAGAACCCCCGCGCCGATGATCAGAACCCCCAACACAACCGCAGTAATCAGAATACTCTTCCTCTGGCTTTCCATGCCTCTCAACCTCCTTGGATCGCTCGAGGGTCGAAGACCGGTTGATTCAGGGGGGGCCCGGCAGCTCCGGGAATGCCAGCTAGATTAAGACCTCCTGCTGCCAGCCCAGCTTGACCAGCTGAATTTTCTCTAACTCGCTGACCCCGAGGTGATATTTTTTATCCGCCGCCGTGATATGAACAGGCGGGACATCGAGGGTGCGGTCTTCGCCGAAAAAGGCGGTTCTTTTGACTTGCAGAAGGTGGGCTCCCACGGCATCGACCGCAACCGGATCCATTCCCACAATCAATCCCTTGTATGGCCAGACATACCTCCGGTCAAAATAATGCGCCCCCCTTCCGTAAAACTGCGGGGTGAAGGCGCCGAGGATATTCAGCCGGGTTTTTCCTTTCACCGCCGGGGAATGCCAGATCTTGCCCAGGGGCGAGCATCCCTCCTCATGGTAGGAGGAGGGTTCGGGGACGAACATGATGTAATTCTTCAGGCAGCTTCCCACCCCTGACCAGTGGTGAGTCCGCAGGGGCCTCACGTTGATCAAAGCGGTGGACTTCTGAAAAACCGGGTTATCCAGGACCCCCCGGTCATCGACGGCGATATTTTTCTCTGGGACCCCCACATCCAGAACCCGGCGTTGGATCGCCCTCTCCAGTTCCCTGGGGGTGGGCAGTTTCCACCAGACATTGCTCTTGATGCCCACGATATCCGAAGGCTGAACCAGCTTTCTCCAGGCCGAAAGGGGGGCTTTTTCATCCAGGAGTACCTTTACGGCCTCATCCAGCATGGATTGAACGATCTCCTCCTGCAACTTTCCGTTTCTCCCCAAAACATCGGCATGACGGATGAGGACGACTCTTGCTTTCGGCTCAGCTTTGGCCGCTGCCGGGATGGCCGTTCCCACGGCTGCCGCCAGGGCCGTGCCGGCCGCCCCCCGCAAAAAATCCCGTCGGGTGACCGCTTTCTCACTCATCCAGAAACTCCTTCAATTGGACACAGATGAACACAGATTCACACAGATAAAAATATTTGAAGTTCAAAAAACCCAATTTCTGTCGTGTCTGTGTAATCTGTATTACCTTGCGGTGATGTTCTTAAATCTTGTGCAGGTATTCCTTGTGAATCTTTATCCGTGTTAATCCGTGTTCATCCGCGTCCCTTTAGGCTTTTTTCTTTTAGTCTTTTGCAAATTATAAAATCTGTGTTTATCTGTGTTCATCTGTGTCCCGTTAATATTTTTCTTTCCGAGGCCTTCAACAGGGATTCGGCGTCGGATTCTGCTGGAGCGCTGAAAACAAGGAGAAGGTATTCCTTCTCCTGCCGGGCGAAGGCCCATTTTTTGTCCTCGGTCCTTAGCCGGTCACGGTCGCCGGCTTCGGGCATGTAGGCCTTCTTGAAGGTCTTCAGAGCGGACCCGGCCTCGGCCGCATTCGAATATCGAATGAGAAGAAGTTGAGACCTCTGCCCGCTTCTGGAATAGACGGCCAGAACCGCCTCTGTCTTCGGGCTGAGGTTCAAAAGATTCTGGTGGGAGATGAAAAAACGCTGATTCAAGAGAACGTGGCTCTTGAGGTAGCGGATGCTTTTATCCACGAGCCCGAATTCTTTCCCCGGAAGAAGCCCGATCAGTTTCGGCTCTGACCCCATCACCGGGATTGCTCGGGCCGCTGCCCTGCCAATGCCAAGAATGGCCGCCTCGACCCCTTCCCCCTCCCCCTCCGCATAAACACTGACAAAATATTTCCCCTTCCAAAAACGAAGCAGTCCTCCTCCAAATTCGGATCCCTGGCCGATCCCCGCCGGGTCGTCCTGATATTCAAAGGAAAAAACTCCGTAGGCATCCTCCGGGGAAACCATTTCATAAACCTCAAGGTTGATCGGAGGAGACCCTGGCTTTTCAAAACGCCTGACCTTCAGACCCTGGAAGCCGTAGGCCAGGTAAAGTTCCGCCGCACCGTCGATATAATCGAAAACGGTCCTGGAGTTGTACGTGCTCTCCTTCCCGTCCCACTTCCACTCCCCCACCCCAACGGGCAGGGCGATCTTAGGACCCACCTGTCCTTTCCCTCCTGCGCCCGCTCCCTGCGCTGCTCCGAAGAGAATCGATAGAAAAAGGAAAGGAATAAAATTTTTCATTAATTTTTATGGGTAACTGTTTTTTGCCGTCAAAAATCCTGAAAATCTGCGTTCATCTGCGTCCCGATAAAATTAAGGATGTTTGCAGATAACGTTCAGCAGGGCCTGGCGTTTCTCCTGCCGGACGGCCTTTACAGCCCGTTTCAAGGCGGGGATGATTTTGTCCGGGTCCTCCACCCTTTCTCCGTACCCTCCGAAAGCCTCGGCGATCTTCTCGTAAGCCGGCGAGGGTTCAAGGTCACAGAGAGAGAAGTGCCCCTGCCGGACCGCCCACCCTTGCGGGTAGAGATCCGTGACCGATCCTTTCACCGCGTTCCAACACTGGTTGTTGAAAACGACAGCCACCACCGGCAGCTTTTGGGCCATGAAATGGCAGGCGGTGGCCCCGGTGAAATGGTATGCCCCGTCGCCCATGCAGATGACGGGAACGGAGTTCGGCCTGGCCAGTTTGACCCCCAGGGCCGCCCCAAAACACCAGCCCAGCCCGCTGGACATGGGCGAAGCGAAAAAGGAACCGGGTTCATTGATGGAAACCTGATGAGCTCGCAGGTCATATTCGTTGATTAAAATGGTACGGGAATCCCTTACTCGCCCCACACAGTAGGATACCCACTCCATGTCGATCGGATACGCTTTGCGCAGCTTTTCCGCCGCGGCCTTCCAGGCCTCCCGCTGGGCGGCGTGCTCCCGGGCCAGCCTTTGGTAGCGGCTCTGGATGATCTTTCGCTTTGCCGGACGATGGGGGGCCAGCGCTTGCTGGAGAGCTTTTAGTCCCGCTTCCGGATCGCAGGCCAGCGGAACGTCCGCCGGGAAGGTACGCATGGGATATCGGGAAAAGAGCGGATCGACCCCCAATTGGATGACCCGGGCCCCTGGTTTTGGTTTGGAGCGGATGGGGAACCAGGGGACATCCGCTTCGATCACCAGGATGACATCCGCCTCCGGAAGAAAGCGCATGGGGTCGAACCCGAGGTGCATGGGGTGTTCGGTGGGAAAATTCAGGTACAGGTTACTCATGGCAATGGTTACGGGCAGGGCAAAAGCTTCGCAGAGTTTCACCAGTTCCCCCACTGCCGCGGGGTTTTTCCCCGCCATGGAAGTAATTACCAGGGGGTTCTTGGCTTCTTTAAGCAGCCCCGCCGCCTGGCGGACGGCTTCGGCGTCCGGTCCTGGCTTCGGGTACAGTTTGGGGCCGGCAGGCGTGTAGGTAAACTCCTGATGTTCTTCGGCCAGGACCTCCCGGGGAAGGCTCAGGTACACCGGGCCCTTGGGCTCGGACAGGGCGATGTTCAACGCCCGGTCCACGACTTTCTCCACCTGGGCGAAGCAGCGCAATTCGTAATCCCACTTCACATATTCCCGCAGCATGGAAGCCTGGTCGAAGGACTCCTGGGCCCAGTGAATTTGCAGGTTTCGCCCTCCCTTGACTTCCCCCTCGGTAATCGGCGTTCTGCCCGCAGTGAAGATCAGGGGAATATTGGCGCGGGAGGCGTTCATCACTCCGGTTACGCCGTTGGCGGTTCCCACGTTCACGTGGACCATGACCACTTGGGGTTCCCCGGTGATCATGGCGTACCCGTGGGCCATGCTCACCGCTACAAATTCATGGGGGACCAAAACCGGTTTCGGATATTCTTTGCCCTCTCCTGCGAACCGGGCAAAACCGTCGATAAGCGGGGCGAAGTCCGTGCCCGCATTGCCGAAGAAATATTTCACCCCCCTGTCCCGGAGGATCTCCAGGTAAGCCTGGGCAGTGTTGTCGATGTTCACCGTAACCGGGCCCTTTATTCTTTTGCCGGCGTCTTTTCCTTTTGCCATTCTATCTCCCCTCTAAAAAGCATAGTGCATGGAGAAGAGCGCATAGGGTTAACACCCGGGCACCTACTGCACCCTCCCCCCTGCACCCTGTACCCTTCTTTTAATCCTTAAGCAGTTCCCTGGAAATGACCATTCGCTGAACTTCCGAGGTTCCCTCAAAAATCCGGAACAATCTCATATCCCGGTAGATGCGCTCGATGGGAGACTCCTTCATGTATCCCATGCCCCCGTGGATCTGCAGGGCCGAATCCACTACCCGGTTAACCATTTCCGTGCAGTAAACCTTGACCATGGCCGCCTGCTGGGTTACTCTTTGCTTCTGGTCCCGGCACCAGGCGGCATGATAGACGATCTGCCTCGCGGTGTAGATGGAAATGGCCATATCCGCCAGCATCCACTGGATGGCCTGGTTGGCGCAGATGGGTTTCTTGAACTGCACTCTCTGTTTGGAATAAGCGATGCTCGCATCCAGGCAATACTGGGCGACCCCCACGCAAACTGCCGCGATGGTGATTCTCCCTTTTTCCAGGACTTTCATCGCCGTGACGAACCCCCGGCCTTCTTCCAGACCGATGATGTTTTTCGCCGGCACCTGGCAGTCCTCAAAGACGATTTCGGCGGTGTTGTTCCCGTGAATTCCCATCTTCCTGTCGATCTTGCCCACCGAGTATCCCGGAAAGGTCTTCTCCACGATGAAGGCCGTCACCCCCCTCGGGCCCTTGGTCTTGTCCGTCACCGCCATGACCGTGACCACGTCGGCAATGTCGCCGTTGGTGATGAAGTGCTTCATCCCGTTGAGAAGGTACACATCCCCCTTTCTTTCCGCCTTGGTCTGGATGCTGGCCGCATCCGAACCGGCGTTCGGTTCGGTGAGGGCGAAGGCCGCCGTCCACTCCCCGCTGGCGATCCGGGGAAGGTATTTTTCCTTCTGCTCCGGCGTCCCATCGATCAGAATGCCCTGGGAGCCGATTCCGTTGTTGGTCCCGAACCGGGAACGGAAGCAAACGTTGGTCTTCCCGAATTCCTCATTCATGACGCATTCGCCCAGCGTTCCCAGCCCCATTCCCCCGTATTCTTCGGGGATCGACAGGCCGAAAAAACCCATCTCCCGCATCTTCTGCACCACGCTCTCCGGCATCTTTCCCTCTTCTTCCACTTGTTGCGAGATAGGTTCCAGCTCATTCTTCACAAACCGGCGGGCTGTGTCCCGCATCAATCTTAAGTTTTCCGGAAATTCGTAATCCATATTGCTCCTCCTTTTGAGTGGGATAGGCTCTTTATGATAAAGGCGCGAGAATCATAGCACAAAACAGGGGAAGGGTAAAACAAAAAGGGCGCGGGGACAGGGAGAAAACAAGGCTCATTGTTCATAGCTGATGGCCCAGGGGTAATAAATGGGCGGAAGCATATCAGTCCTTCGGATTCGCCACGGCGTCCATCAGCTTGGCAGTGTTGTCCAATTCCTCCAAACTAAGGGTCATCCGAATCGACTCCTGGATCCTTTTCTCGGCCAATGAATCCTCCGTGCACAGCCGATACTTTTGGATCACCTGCTCCACCGATAGGAGATCTGGCGGCTGCCCGTTGACCTTCATGCAGTCTTTGCTCAGCCGCGTACCGTCCTTCAGAATCACTGTGAGCGGGTAGGGTCCGGTTGGGGCTCCGTACTGCCACTCCTCGTGTACGATCATCTTCCCCCTCTGGCGCAGTTCGCGGGCGTCCGGGTTCTTTACCCGCTCGTCGGAGAAGCTACGGAGGGTGATCCGGTCATCGAGGATTGCCACCGCCAGGCTGTGGGGCAT
>LJUR01000022.1 GCA_001304105.1 Deltaproteobacteria bacterium SM23_61 | reverse complement strand
GGTCGGCCATGGCCTGGTCGATCTTTCCTTCGGCCATAACCTGGGCGAAATCCCGCACCCGCCTGAGCAGCCGGTTGGCCACCCGGGGCGTTCCCCGCGACCGCTTGGCAATCTCCTGGGCGCCGGAAGGATTCAGCTCCACGCTCAGGATCCGGGCGGAGCGCATGAGGATCTTTTCCAGCTCCGCGGGAGAGTAGAATTCCAGGCGGAAGCTGATTCCGAAACGGTCCCGCAGGGGAAAGGTCAGAAGACCGGCCCGGGTGGTCGCCCCCACCAGGGTGAAGGGAGGAATGTTCAATTTGATGGAGCGGGCGCTGGGCCCCTGGCCGATGAGGATGTCGATCTGAAAGTCCTCCATGGCCGGGTAGAGGATCTCTTCCACCACGTGGTTCAGGCGGTGGATCTCGTCGATGAAGAGGATGTCGTGCTCCTTCAGGTTGCTCAGGATGGCGGCCAAGTCCCCCGGGCGTTCGATGACCGGCCCGGAGGTGGCCTTGACATTGACCCGCAGTTCGGAAGCGATGATGTAGGCCAGGGTGGTCTTTCCCAGCCCGGGGGGGCCGCTGAAGAGGACGTGGTCCAGCGCCTCCCCGCGGTTCTTGGCCGCTTCCACGAAGACCCGCAGGTTGCTCTTCACCTCCTCCTGCCCCACGTATTCCTCCAGCGTGCGGGGCCGCAGGTTGACCTCGATGCGGAGGTCTTCCTCGCTCACCTCGGGCTGCACCCGACGCACGGTTGGGGTATTTTTCTCTTCTTCCTGGGGGGTGAACTTGGGAGGTTTTTTCCGGCTGGTCATATTTCTATGCAAAGAATTTAGAATGTTGGAATATCAAAGCCACTGGAATATTGGAATAATGGAATGATGGAATAATGGGTTTGGGTGGTTCAATTTTTTGTCCAACATTCCAATATTCCATTCTTCCATTTTTTTATTCCTCTGCGGTTAAGTTTTTTTCATACGGAGGCCAGGATCTTCAGACTTTCCTTTAAGGCCTCTTCCAGGGTGAAATCCGGGCCCTGGCGGAATACGATTTTCACCGCCTTCTCCGCCTGCGCCTTTTTATACCCCAAATTCAGCAGAGCGGAAAGGACATCTTCTGCCAACCCGTCCGTCGGCCGAGGTCCGGCGGGCTGCAGGGCGATTCGGGCCCCGATCTTCCGGGCCTTCTCTTGAAGGTCCACCACCATCCGCTCGGCCATCTTCCGTCCGATCCCGGGTACGGACTGGAGGCGGTTCATGTCCCGCCGGTCCAGAGACTGAAGGAGTTCGCCCGGGGTGATGCCCGAAAGGATGTTCAGGGCCAGCTTGGGACCGATGCCCGTTACTCCAATCAGGATCTGGAACATTTCCTTTTCCAGGGGGGTGGAAAACCCGAAGAGCTGGATGGCGTCTTCCCGCACATAAGTATACGTGTAAAGAATCACGGTCTGGTCCAGGTCCGGGATATCGTAAAAAGTGCTCAGGGAGACGAAGATCCGGTAGCCCAGGCCGTTGGTCTCCACCACCACCGACCCGGGTTCTTTCTGGATGAGCCGTCCGCGGACATGAGCGATCATCGAGCGCCTCCCAGGTCTTTCTCCGTCCACCTCGCGGAGCGGCGCCGTTCCTTCCGGGAATGCATCAGCAGGGCTTCTTGCAGGGAGGTCTTCAACGGTAAAGAATGGGCCAGGCAGAGGGCTACGGCCAGCGCGTCGGCGGCGTCGGCGGGTAAAACCTGGCGGATTCCCAGGAGGGACCGGACCATGGCCTGGATCTGTCCCTTGTCCGCCCGGCCGTATCCCACCACTGCCTGCTTGACCTCCAGGGGGCTGATCTCATGAACCTCCAGGCCCATTTCCGCCGCCGCCAGGAGCGCGGCCCCCCGGGCCTGCCCGAGGAGCATAGCACTTTTCACGTTTTTGCCGAAAAAGGGGCGTTCTACCGCCATGAACCGGGGTTTCATGGTTTCAATCAGGCGGGTGAGGCCACGGAAGATCTGCTGGAGACGCGGTGAAACCGAAGTTCCCCGGGGACGAAGAACTCCGCTCTCGCGGTACAGGAGGGAACCTTGTTTTTCGAATTCGATCAGGCCGAAACCCGTGCTCATCATTCCCGGGTCCACGCCTAAGATGCGGATGCCTTCGCCCTGGATCCCGGGGGAGGGCGACCAGGAACCGGGGGCGCTCGCCCTACGCACCGAGCTGCTCCATCTCCGCATCGGGGATGTCAAAATTGGCATAGACGTGCTGGACGTCGTCCGAATCCTCCAGGCTTTCCATCAGGCGGAGCATCTGCTGGGCCTCTTTCCCCGCCAGTTTGACCGTCGACTGGGGAACCATGGTGATTTCCGCCAGCAGGGGTTTCAGCTGGGCCTGTTCCAGGGCTTTCTTCACCTCTTCAAAATCGGGAGCATCGCAGACCACCTCGAATTCTTTTTCCGTTTCCCGCACATCCTGTGCCCCGGCGTCGAGGGCGACGTCCATCAGCTTCTCTTCATCCACTTTCTCTTTTTCGAAGACGATCAGCCCCTTCTTGGCGAACATCCAGGAAACGCAGCCGGCCTCCCCCAGGTTGCCGGCGTTCTTCGAGAAGATGTGCCGGATGTCGGCCACCGTCCGTTTGCGGTTGTCCGACAGGATTTCTACCAGAATGGCCACTCCTCCAGGCCCGTACCCTTCAAAGGTGGCCTCTTCATAGGATACCCCGGGAAGCTCGCCCGTTCCTTTTTTGATCGCCCGGTCGATATTGTCCTTGGGCATGTTCTCGGCCTTCGCGGCGGCGATCGCACTCCGCAGGCGCGGGTTCCCCCCCGGGTCCCCCCCGCCCGTCCGCGCGGACACGGTGATCTCCTTGATCAGCTTGGTGAAAATCTTTCCCCGCTTGGCATCGGCCGCGCCCTTCTTATGCTTGATCGTGCTCCATTTCGAGTGGCCGGACATGGTCCTATCTCCCTTTTTTTATTATTACTTTATAACATAAGGCAAGATGCTTTGCAAAAGCAAAAAGGAGACGATTTCGCCACCGAGGTCACAGAGAAAAGAGATAGAAAAAGGCGAAAATGAAAAGGGATTTAATCCCTGATCTTAAGGCCCTGCGGAAATCTCATTTTTTAGAAAGCCAGCTGGACGCGCATCTGAAAAATGTTCAGCCTCCCTCGATCAATCGGAGGGTTAACCCGGTCCTGGGTTACGGAGTATACATAATTCAGCATCACCCGCATGGTGGGATAAAGATACCAATTTAAACCGGCGGTGAAATTCCTCGCCTTCCCTCCCTGGATTCCCCGGTCGCTCAAATCGAGGACCGAATACCGGAACGCCGCTTCCCATGCACCCCACTGCCCTTTCGCGGGTGCAAAATCCCCCTTCGGCCTGACCCGGTCAAAAACCCCGTACTGCCGGTCATAGGGGCGGTGCTCGCCGGTCAAAAAGTAGCTTCCCTGAAAATACCATCCCCAGAAGACCGGATTCCCCGCGTCACCGGAATGGATGAAAGTCCGGAAATATTCGGATTGGAAAGATAAAGGACCAGCAACCCAGGCCAATTCCGGGTTGAAGATATCCACTCCCTCGGCAAAAAAGACCCCCGTGTCCAGGATCCTCTCATCGGTCAAATAGGTTTCGGGGCGGGCGCTGAACCGAACCTTGGAATCCGCCCGGCGATTGTTGATGAACTGCCGGTTGTAGGAAAAGCCGAGATGGATCAGTTCCCGGCCTTCGCTCCGGTATACGGGAAGATACGTCAGCCGCCCGCCCAGGCTGGTTCCCAGGTATTCCGTCAGCCGGTTCTTGGCTTCCCCGACGTTGGTGAAAGACCCCGTAACCCGAAAGACTCCGGCAGCCCAGGTCATCCTCTCTTGCAGGGCCGTGTTTGTGGCCGCAACCCCCATGTCCAGGCCGGGGGGAAAGGCCAGAACCGGAAGGGCCCTTTCCATGAACGTCGTATCCCGGCTGCTGGTCTGGTCTTCCAGGGACACCGGCTGTCCGAAATGCCCGACCTTGATATGCCCCAGGTAAGGAATTTCCCGTAAATCCACCCAGACTTCTTTGATCTCCCGGATGTTGGCAAGGTCCATTTCGAATTTAAAATCCAGGCGATTCCACAGACTCCCCAAAACGTAGGGTTCCAGGCGGCGGAAAACGAATCCTTCTTTTTCATTTTCTATACCGGGAAAGGCGCTCGTCATCGTGCCATCCGCCTGGATCTTGCCAGCATCGGCCATGAATTTTCCACCCACTTTGAGCTTAAAATTTCCCTTGGGGCCTTCGATCCAGAGACCTTCCCGCCAGGAATATCGAGTTCCCGTGATCGGGTCCACGAGGCCTTTCTCCAACTTCTTCCACCATTCCCCGATCCCCTTACCATCCGCCGCTTCCGGCGGGCTTTGAGCCCGGACAGAGAACGTCGAAGTTCCAAGGAATAAAATGCCAACCAGAAAGGCCAAGAACCAATGGGGAAGCGAAACGGTTCTCATTTCCGAGTCCTTCTCTTCCACCTTCTGATTCTACATCGTAAAAAATGGCGGCGATTCACCTTCGGCCCGAGACTTCGGCTCATCTTGGAACGGAGATTTCCAGCGGACCAGCTGCGCGTTCAGTCGCGTGTCGAAAATCTTGCTCACAAGGACAAAAAAGAAGGCAGTGGATTACCCGTGGGGGACCTTGCTGATAAATATGCCTTTTCAAACCCGGGCAGTGGTCCGCGAAGTGAACTCCTTTTACCGAAATTGAGGGCGGACTCGGCCGTCTTTGAAGGAGCTATGATGATCGGCCTCAACAATGCGGCTCCGCATTACGCCTTTACCCTGGGTGTCCCCCTTCAATTCAAATAAATAAGGTCACCCACTCATATTAAAGTTGCTTTTCTACGGGCAAGAGGGATAAAAACCACGCCGAAAATCTTCTCCATACCCCTGCCATGGGCTCGTTTTCGTAATAAACCTCTTCGCCTTTTTCTTCCGTGACCCAAACCAGGTATTGATCCGGAGACGGGGAATCATCGCCTCCAAGGGATGGCCGCAGATCGAGCCGGAAGCTTCTTTGAGGCTGGGTCCCTTCTTCGAACAAGGCGACCAGCTGGCGGGCCAGCTCCGGGCTTTTCACCACCAGCCCAATCTCCGTGTTCAAATAGGCTGACCGGGGATCGAGGTTCTTCGATCCTACGAATATGGTCTGGCGATCGAAGATAAACGACTTGGCATGCAGGCTTGCCCTCGATGAGCCTACCCGGGCCTCCTCCCTTTCCATCTTCCTTTTTTGGCTCGGAGTAGGGCGCATTTCATACAGTTCGATGCCTAATTTCAGGAGGTCTTTGCGGTACCGGGCATACCCGGAGTGAACGGCGGCCACATCCGTCGCCGCCAGGGAATTGGTTAAGATTCTCACCGCGGCACCCCGTTTGCGCATCTTTTCAAGAATCTTCACTCCATCCCGGCCGGGAACAAAATAAGGAGAGATCAATATTAATTCCTTCTGGGTGGACTCCAAAAAGGGACGCAATTGGGGGCCCAGGTATAGAGAGGGGTCGGATTGTTCGAGGTCGGCAATTTTTCCCGGACGGTCGCAAACCACCTGCCCTTCCGCCCATGCCAAGGGAATTTTCCCTTTTTCCAACTGCCGGATCAAATCGGTCTGCCGGAGCGCGCGCGCATAATCCGAATCTTTCGCCTCCGCGTTGCGCTTCTGTAATTCTTTCCATTTCTCTTCGAGATCCTGTTTTGTCGGCTGCCGATCGACAAAGGCGCCGATGGGAATCGCCCAATCGCTGTTCCAGTACTCGTCAAAGCTCGCCGAGATATCCCGAACAATCGGTCCGACCGCCAGCAGATCCAGATCGGCGAAATTCACATCAGGCCTGGCCTGGAAGTATTCATCGGCGAGATTCCGCCCGCCGATAATGGCGGCCTGGTTGTCAGCGACGAACATCTTGTTATGCATCCGGCGATTCACCCGGCCGTAATTTCCGAGCATTTCGAAAAGACGGAAAAAGCCCGACTGGCGCTCCGAAAAGGGATTGAAAAGCCTAACTTCAATGTTGGGATGAGCGGCAAACAGGGTGACTTCAAAATCCTTGATCCCGCCCCCCATGTCGTCCACCAATAGCCGAACCCGGACGCCCCGCTCGGCCGCCCGGATGAGCCGTTCCGCCAGAAAAGCTGTCGTAAGATCATCCTGGATGATGTAATACTGGAGGTCCAGCGTCCGCTCGGCAGCCTCTGTCAGGAGCACCCGGGCCACGAAAGCATCCATCCCGGAAGAGAGGATATAGAAACCCGATTCCCCCGGTTTTTTGGCCCTCTCCGACGCAAATCGCCTTCCCAGGGCCGTCGTATCCGGGTCCTTTAAGGCATAGGAGGCCGACTTTGCATAATCCATTTGCAGAGTTGCACAGCCGGTTATGACCAGGAACAACAAAATGAAACAGGCGACTCCCGTTCGAACGACCCGAAGAAGCCTTCTTTCCATGCCTGCGCTTTTGACCATTCCTCTCATTTCACTGACCCTCGGATCCCTAGGTCTATACGTAAATGACCGAGGCCACATCGAGAAAAACCGGAACATCGGCGTACCGGAGTTTCACGATATTCAGAAGCATCTGGCTCTTCCAGGATTCGGCAATGGCGGAGGTATAATCAAACCGGTCGCGGGGAATCGTCGCCGGCCCGATGCTGGCACAGCCGGCGAGGAAAACCATTCCCGCCACCAAGAAAATCCTCTCGATCCCCATATTCACCCTCCTTGATTCATTCCCGAATCTTCCCCCATTCCCTTTATTTTGTCTTCGGTCAATCCCTTCGGAAGGATCATTTCGGAAAGAGAAAAGTCAACTGGGCTCGCACACCCCAACCCTCCGGGCCATTGTCTGGGGAGTGCGCCCAATAGCGTGCCCCCACGCCCAGCTGAAACGGAACCTTGCCGATCTTGAGCAACTGCGATACCACAAAATTTGCCGGCACCGACCATTCCTTCGCCCCCCAGTCATAAGCGGACTCCGTATTTAGGGAGAGCGTTGTTTTGGTCTTGGTGATGTAAGTCAGGAAAGGTTGCAGAAAGGTGACGTTGTAGTGCCTGCGGCTATCATCTCCCGCGAAGGACCAGATGTGGTTCGCCAGCATTCCGAAGGTCCAGGGTCCCTGTTGCTTCAATCCAACCGCCGTAGGCCCGATACCCCATTTTTCACTGCCCAGGGTTGCGTCGGTGGCCGTCGGCAGAAGCCACACCGGCCCTACCCCCCAGATCCAGCCTCCGGCGGTCGGCTTCTTGGGAGAAAAAAACTGGCTGGCGACGATATCGCCCAGGCCGGATTCGCTTACGCCCTCAGAGGGAACATCATTCTGGTCAAGAAGCGGCACAATGGTTCGAGTAATGATATTCCAGTTTTCGCTCAGTGTAAAGGGAATCACCGGTTGGATGTTCAATCGATGCACAGAACCCTTATCCTTGGGACCATAATTTTCGTCGTAATTGTATTGAAGCGGCACGCTGATGAGATTAGCTACCGGATTGGCCAGTTTCTTGGCCAATTCGGCTGCCTGATCGCCCTCTTGGGCAAATGGCTGCATCGCTGGCAACATGACCGCCAGCGTCATCGCGATCCATGCAAGGAGAATCTTTGACATTACCGTCCTGTGAATCATAACCCCTCTCATTTTCACCACGAATTTGCCTCTCTTTGGGCATTACAAATTTAGATTTTCATAACCAAACATCCTTTAGCCGCCTTAAAGGTCAGGATTGCAGTCTCCAGAAAGCCATTGGAAGGCCTATTTCTTCTTATCTAGCTTGGTGAACTTGGACCCTTCGAGGGTCAGGTTGTACATCAATCCCTTTTGCCCAAAAACAAAACCGACGATCGGATCTTTGATCTTGGTCGTGTCGATCGACCCCCCCGCACCCAGGGTTACCAGAGCGACTGACCCGTCGACTCCCACTTCCCAGCCGGAACTATCCCGGAATTTTTTGAGGGCATCTTCCTGCATGAAAACCAGGATCACACTTTTGGCTTGGGCCCCCAACTGGAAGCCGATGGAGGCCGAGGCGGTATTGTAGTAGTCTACGGTCTGGCCGCCGATGCGCAGGGCCCCTTCCCCATACTCACCCCCGATGCCCACTCCTGCTTTAATCACCTTGGGGAAGACCAATACGCCCTTGGCGCTCTGAAGAAATTCCTTTGCGCCTTTGACCTCTTTCTCAAACTTTTCCAGAGCCACATCCACGCTCACATCAATTTCTTTGGCCGTAGCCGCGAGGGAAACGCCGGCAGAAAGGCACATCAATGCGAATAATAAACCCAGGCATAAAGCAATGCCCATCTTCCCATTAACGCTCCGATGAATCCGTCCCTTTTGAATTTTCATTCCAAAACCTCCTTTTTTAAAGATTCAAACCTCTTTCTAGGGGCCCCATTTCAAATATAAAGAATTTGTTCTTCTTTAGACCCTCCGGCTCAAAACAATATCCCCAAAATACCTTTCAAAATCTCCTCCAGTGGGAAGACGGTTAAAGCCAGGGGCAGCATGGGAGCGATGGCGGGCCCGGCCAGGGCCATGAGCGTGTTGAGATCGATGGGAACGGGTTTCATCTTCCGGATGATTTCGAAGCTGCCGGCCAGGTCGGCCAGGGATTGAATATCCGCACTGCCCATGAGGGCTTCCCCTTGCGCTGTTTCGCCCCGGACCCACTTCCTGTGGAACAGCCAAGTATACCGGCTGGCCAGGGCGCCGTACTCCAGAAGCCCCCTTCTTTTCACTTCGAAGAGCCTCGGGCTGAAAACCAGGAGAGGGCTCAGAAAAATGATCAGGACCAGCAGGACGTACCCCAGCACGAGCATCTGGTAATCGAAGAGAGAGGCTCCCCCAAAAATGATTTCTTTGCCAATGTCCGCAGCGATCACCGCCGAGCCGGCAAAAATGATGATCCCGAATTTGGCCTGGGCGAGGCTCAAGAATCCCAACCCGGCGGCCCCATCCGGGTGGGTGGCGGTAAGCTCGAGGTCCAGCCTCGAAATCTTCCAGATAAACCAATACCAAAGGCCGATCCTCCAGAGCCAGCGGAACATCAGAAACTGGAAAACGGGAAGGCTGACCACGATGTACCACCATCCCGCCTGGGTCCGTACGGCGCCGGATTCGGTCAGGAGCATTTGCCAGGTGGAAATGGAGGGAGAAGATTCGATTCGTGATCCGAATGCGCTGGCCAGAATCAGTCCGACGATCGCGATTTCAGGCAGGACCGAGTTCCGCAATCGGGCGATCTTTACCAGGGACGCTGCGAAGGGCGTCCATTCTTTCTCCGGAAGAAGGCCGGATTTGAAAAAATGGCCGATCACTTCCCGGGTCCGCGAGTCGAGCACCATCTCGGCTGCGATCAGGAGAGGGACGGAGAGGAGAAACCGGACAGCCGCCGTGAAGTCGAAAAGGAAAGGAACCTGAATCTCTCCCCCATAGGCCGATCCCTTCCAGGCCGAAAAGATGAGCAGAGGGAGCCAAGTCAAAAGAGCGAAAAATACCGCTCGCCTGGGCAGCGGCGATAAATCGGGCTTCATCAACCGCGCTCTGACCAGCAGCCGGAAGAAGGGGCCGTCTTTGGCCAATGAAAAATCGTCCAGGTTTACGGAAGATGGATTCCTCACTGCATTCACCCCCGGCGATATCTACAATAACAATAACAACAATACTGCATAGGCCGCAGCACCTCCGCAGAACGGCCAGAAGCGGCCTTCTTTATCTTTGGGCAGTTCCATTATCAGGCTGTTCATCACCACTCCTCCGCCCACAAAACCCATCAGGGTCGCCAGCAGCTCAATCGACAGGGGGCTGAGCGAGGCGACACACCAGCCGACAAATATTCCTCCCGCCGGAACCCACTTCCCCCGTTCGTCGTACCAGTTCCCATATTCCCGCCGCAGGGCATGATCCGATCCCAGGAAATGCAGAGACATGGCCACGAGGTAGAAAATCAAAAAAAGAATGCCCCGCTCGCTTTCCCGGGCCATCGTGTAGCTGACCAGGGCACAATAGAGGAAAAACCCGCCCATGTGGAACCATGAAACGAGGTTTCCCTCCTCTTCACCCGCAGTTTCCCCTTCCTGCCGCTTCCGCGACCAGGAGACTAGGTGTTCCAGCCCGTACATGAGAATAAAACCCACCAAGGCCGAGGTGTACACCCTGCTCCCAGGAAAAGGAAGTCCCCTGTCTGCCGTTGATTTGGTAAAAATTTCCTGGACCCGGGATAATTCCGGCAGGAGGTGGACAAAAACATAGGCCGTGGCAATCCCTGCGCCAAGAGAAAGCCAGCGCCGCCGGTGGGTCTTTACCCCAACTTGCAATCTTCCTCCAAAAAGAAAATTGGCGGCGAGAAAAAGGGTGGCGATGAAGGAACTCAAATTCTCGGTTTGCATTCTGCCATCATCCCTTTGCCGGCGGAGATGTCCTCTTCTGTCTCCGCCTTTCCCGGATCGTGTGGTACACGGTGAACAGCATGTTCGGCGGCACCATCAACCCCATGAATGCTATAATCCCCACATCGGCGCCGCTTTCGGGGAAGGCGCGCATGGCGATGAGAAGGCCCAATGCCGCGTTCCTCATGCTCGTGGCAATGGCCAGGACCCGGCGATTCCCCCTCTCGGGTCCCCCCCCCATCCACCAGCCGATGACCATGGAGAGAACAATGAAAAGGAGCAGGGCCAGGACGGCTTCTTTCCCGACGGCGCCCATGGCTTCCTTCTTCACCGCCGAGGTGAGTAAAATCGTCGCCACGAAGGAGATGTTGGAAACGATGAGCATGACTTTGCCCAGGACCCTCGCCCCCTTTTCCGACCGGCTTTGAATCCCAAAGCCCAAAATCAGCGGGATGAAGAGGTATAAGATGATGAATAGAATAATCCGCTTGAGAGGCAGGTCCATGCCGGTCTCCAGGGGAAGGATGACCTCGACCAGAATCGGTGTGACGATGATGGAAAAGATGGTAAGCAAGAAAGCCACCGCCGCCGCAAAAGCCAGGCTTCCTTTTACCTTGTCGGTAAACTGGATCGCGGTGAGGCCTCCCGGGGCCAGCGCGAGGAGTGCAAGGGCCAGTTTCGTGCCGGGGGATAGCGGAAAGATCAATATCAGGAGATAACCCAGAATCGGGATCAAAATGAAATTCGCCAAAAGGACCCTGCCCATCAGCCGCCGGTCTCGCAGGGTCGCCAGAATCTCCGGCCAGGTCACGGTGAGCCCGATGGCCAGCATGGTCGAAATCAAAAATACATAGGTCAAAATTTTTGGCAGCGGTTCCAGCATGATTCTCTCCTAAAAGCCGCCGATTTTGAAAATAAGATTTGCGAGGGCAAAAAAGCCCATGAGGGTGATGAAGAGCGCCGCAATCATGGCGAGAGATACGGGCAGCTTCTTTCCCGACCTTTCCTTCAATTGTCTCAAGAAGACCCAGTGCTGAACGTTTGCCAGGACCAGCATTCCCGTCCCCAGGATCACCAGGAAGAGCCCCAGGTTCTTGGGCATCTCCGGGCGCCACTGGGCGACTCCGCCTGTCTGCTGGAGATACTGGAAGAACTTGAAGATGGTGAAGCCGAAGCTGATCATGGACAGGGTCGTCCGGACCCAGGCCATCAGGGTCCGCTCGGCGGCCATGCGGGTCCGGTCCATGGCCACATCCGTCCGTTCTTCGGCAAGAATCGTTCCCCGATCCTTGGCCGGTGAATCTATGGGCTTGGAACTCATCTCCGATTCTCCTTTCTTCCTGCCATCTGTGATTCACCCCTCTTCGCTCGCCCTTCTTCGTTGCCTCCCGATCCTTTTCCTGACTTGCGATAAGCCTCGACCGCTTGCTCTACGTTAAAAAACATACGCCCATAGCCCAATGCATCAAAGAGCGGGGAGCGTTTCACCACCTCGAGCGCTCTCGGATTCAAGCCCGCCAGCCACAGGGCAACCCCTGCTTCCCTCAGCTTCTCTTCCGCTTCGATCAAAAGCTTCAGGGCGGTGTATTCAAAGTTCGGGATGGCGCTGCAGTCCAGCAGCAAGACCCGCGGCTTCGCCTCCATGATCAGCTCCCGGAACCTTTCGCCCAAGCGCGGCGCGCTCGCAAAGGTCATCCCGCCCTCCGTGCGGAGGATGAGCAATCCCGGAAAGGTCTCATCGCCAGAATGTTCTTCGGAGATTGGACGGAAGACGTCCGTTCCCGGTTTGCGGCCGAGGGCGTAGATCGGAGGGTGATTAGCCGCGTAAATCAGGGTCATGACCGAAACCGCAACGGCAACCAGTATGCCCTGCAAAGTGCCAAATATCACAACGCCTCCAAAAGCAATTACACTCCACCAGAATTCGGTCCCCCGGACCCGCAAAATGGCTCGAAAGTCTCTTGGGTTTAGCAGGGCGACCGTGGTGGCAACGACCACCGCGGCCAGGGTGGCCTGGGGCATCAGGCTGATCAAGGGTGAAAGAAACAGCAACACCGCCAGAACAATTCCTGCGGTTACGAGTTCAGCCAGCTGAGTGCGGGCTCCGGCTTTATCATTCACCGCCGTCTGAGAGGTTCCGCCACCTGCCGGTATACTCCGGAAAAAACCACCCCCAAGATTCGCAACCCCAAGGGCCACCAATTCCTGGTTTGAGTTCGGGCGCGGGTCGCCATGCCGGGCAAACGCGCGGCCGGCTGCGATGGACTCGATGTAGGCCATCAGGGCGATGCCCAGCGCTCCGGGCCACAGTTTCCCGACCAGCGACAGATCTGGCAACACAGGGACAGGTAACCCCGCGGGAATCTTGCCCACAAGTTCGACACCAGCCTGTCCCAGCGCAAATATCCCCGAGGCAGCGATGCCCAGCACCACGGCGAAGAGAGGGGCCGGAGTGTGGGGTCGCACATGTTCCAGACCCACCACAAGCGCCAGCGTGACCAGGGCCAGCAAGAGCGTCGCGACGCTCGTCTCGGGCAGGTGCTGGAAGATGGAAAGGATGTTCTGGAAGAACGGTCCTTTGTCAATATGAAAGCCTAAAAGCTTGGGTATCTGATCCACTACGATGACCAGGCCGATGCCTGCCTTGAAACCGGTCAGCACCGGGTCAGAGATAAAGTTGGCGATAAAGCCCAGACGAAGGATCCCGGCCAGAAGCAGAAAGGCCCCCACCAGAAATGCCAGAGCAGAGGCAACGACGACAAGCTCGCCCGGGCTGCGCCCTGGGGCCAGCAAGGCAAGCTCGGTGGCAGTGAGGATCGCAATGGTCGATGTCGTGCTGAAACTAAGGGGGCGAGAGGTGCCCAGTATGGCGTAGATCACCATGGGGATAAAGGCCGTGTAAAGCCCTACCTCGATGGGCAGTCCGGCAATGGTGGCATAGGCCATCGCCTTGGGAATCACCACCGCGGCGGCCGTCAGGCCGGCAATCATGTCGGGCCGAATGAACCTCCGGTCATAATTCAGGAACCACCATTGCTCTTTCGGCCCGGCTGGGATTGGATTATCCATTATTATTTCTTCTTCGCTTTCTCCACGGAAATGGCCACCGCCTCGGTATAGGTGATCTCCACCTGATCGCCCACCTTTACGTTTTCCAAGTTCTTGGGATCCCGCACCTTGACGTCCACCGCTTTACCCCCCGGTCCCTTCAGAGTCACGAAGGTTTTTTTCGGAGAAATGTCCTCGATGGTGGCGTTCACGGTCACCTGGTTGGCCACCACTCCGGCAGGCCTCTCCCCGGGCCTGGCCACCCCCACGGCTTGAGTCGCCGCGGCCCCTCCCGGTTCTCCAGGTTTCATCAGCCGAACGGCAATCGATTCATAATACCTCGCCACGACCTGATCTCCTACCTTCACCTGGGGAAGGTTCTTCACTTGTTCCCCCACCTTCAAATCGAAAACATTGCCCTTGGGGCCTTTCAGGCTTACAACCCGCTTGTCTAGGTCAACCGCCTCGACCGTGGCCATGACCTTTACCACTTTTTCCCTTACAACCTTAGTTTTTCCGGCTGCCGGCTCTCCTTTTTTGTCTTGCCCAACCGCCACCGTCCCAATGGCCAGGGCGAAAACAACTGCCACCGCAATTATGAATGATCTTTTCATAGAACTCTCCTCCTCATGTTTTAATCCCCGCATGTGCATATTTTCGCGCCTCGGAGTCCTTGATCAGCTCTCCGCTCACGCCGACACCGATGCGACACAGCTCCTCCTTACCCCTAACAAGGTCTTTCAAATGCCTTCCAAGACCGGCAGCTTCTATCCAAAGAAGCTGCCGGTCTTCAGGGCTACAAGGTGCGACCCAATCTCTAATCGACAGCGAATGCTCCCGCTGCGAGCTTCTCGAGGTCGAGGTACTGCGCCTTCTCCACGGTGACGCCGACGAACTGAATGGTGCCGCCCTTGAACTCCCCGGGGGACTCGTACTCCTGGCTGACCGCGTCACCGCTGTCGCGCCCGATGCACAGGCCATCGCCCGAAAGCGTGAACTTGCCCGGCTGGGTCTTCATGGGCCCTTCTGCGACGACTGTGTCGTTGACGTAGAGCTTTGTCTTGCCGAGGGACTCCTGGTACTTGCCCGCACTCTCCCGGGTAAACTCCATGCCCAGCGTGTACTTGCCGGGCGTAAGCTCGGAGGAGACGAACTTCTGTTCGGGCTTGATGCCGAGGAAGTTGTATACATAGTGCAGCTTCTTGTCCTTGATGAACAGGGAGTGACCGCCGAAGCGCGAACCATGGGCGAAGATGACGCCGGAGCAGTCTGCACCGGTGATCTCCACGTTCGCCAGGATCTTGTACGAACGGCCGCGGGTGTTGACCGCCACGCCTTCCGGCACCGGAGAGGTCCCCGGGTAATAGATGTACCGTTCGCGGGGCGCTTCTTCGGAGGGGCGTTCGACGCCGAGCACTTCCTTGGCCGAGCGATCGTCCAGCGGCAGCACCAGGTTCTTCTCCGCCTCCTGGAACCAGGACTTGATGAGCGCTGCGAGCTTTTTCGGATACTTCTCTGCCAGGTTTTCGGACTCGGAGCGGTCCACGTCCACATGGTAGAGTTCCCACTCGTCCTTGTCGAAGTTCCCCTTCCCGGTGAGCGGGGCGTGGAGGGCTGCTGCCTTCCAGCCGTTTTCCCAGATGCCGCGCGTGCCGAGCATGGAGTAGTACTGGCGCTTCTTCTTCGTCGGCGCGTCGGGCTTGGCATTGAAGGTGTAACGCATCGAGACACCTGAGAGCGGATACTGCTCCACACCCCGGTAGACCTTCGGCATCTTCAGCCCGCAGACCTCCAAGATGGTCGGGACGATGTCGGTGGAGTGATGATACTGATTCCGGACTTCGCCCCGCGCCTTGATGCCCTTGGGCCACGAGATGATCAATGGGTCACAGGTGCCTCCCGCGTACTCGGAGTACCGCTTGAACATCTGGAACGGCGTCGAGAACGCGACCGCCCATCCGGTCGGATAATGGTTGTAGGTTTCCACCCCGCCGAGAACGTCGAGGTACTTCATGTTCTCGGACATCTCGTCGGGGTAATTGTTGAAGAACTTGTTTTCGTTGACCGAGCCGCTGGGGCTCCCTTCTCCCGACGCGCCGTTGTCCGCGCAATAGAAGACGATCGTGTTTTCGAGCTGGCCGCTTTGTTCCAGGTAGTCAATCATGCGGCCGACCTGAACGTCCGTGTACTCCGAAAATCCGGCGAATACCTCGGCCATGCGCGCGAACAGCTTCTTCTCGGCGGCGTTAAGCGTGTTCCACGGACGCACGGTGTCCGCCGGGTTCGCCACCTCATCCGGCAGGGGGTTGATCGGCGTGAGCTTCGTACCCTTGGGCAGGATGCCCCTCTCGATCATCCGCGGCAGGACCCACTCCCGGTAGGCCTCGTAGCCGTCGTCGAACTTGCCCTGGTACTTGTCCACATACTCCTTCGGCGCATGGTGAGGAGCGTGGTTGGCCCCCGGACAGAGCCACATGAACCATGGTTTCGAAGGGTTACTGGCCTTCTGGTCCCGGATCATCTGGATGGCCTTGTCGGCGAGGTCCTTGGAGAGGTGATAGCCATCCTCCGGGCCGTACGGCTGGTCGATGAACCGGTTGTCTTCGACGAGGTCGGGATACCACTGGTTGGTCTCGCCGCCGATGAAACCGTAGAAGCGGTCGAAGCCCTTCTGGAGCGGCCATTCCTTGCGGCTCGCACCCGAGGAGACATCCTGCTCGGGGACGTTGTGGTTCTTGCCCAGCCAGTATGTGCTCCAGCCGGCGTCCTGGAGGATCTGGCCGATCGTCGCGCACTCCGCCGGAAGCCGTCCGCTCCAGCCGGGGAAGCCCTGCGCCGCCTCCGTAATGCAAGAGCAGCCGTTGAGGTGGTGGTTGCGGCCGGTCAGGATCGTGGACCGGGTCGGCGAACAGAGTGCCGTCGTGTGCCATTGGGAGTACATCAAACCCCGGTCCGCCAGCTTCTGCAGCGTCGGCATGTTGATCCGGCCGCCGAACGGCGACCAGGCAGCAAGACCCGTGTCATCGTACAGAACGATCAGGATGTTCGGCGCCCCCTCAGGCGCCCTCGGTGGCGTGAACGGTCCCCAGTCCGGCTTGGAATCACGGACATCGAGCTTGATGACACCCTTGAAACCTTTGATCCCAATTTTTGGTTTTTTCCTGGCCATGACCTTTTCCTCCTTTTTTTTCGTCACTCGACACTCAATCTTTTTCGAATGAGAAGATACGCTTCCAGTCTTTCTTCATGCTTACCACCGTCCAGCCCCGTTTGGGCGCTTCATTGAGGCCCCGGTCGAGTTTGCCTGCGGGGCGGCCAACGGTTTCATGTCATTCTCGAGCACAGCTTTGAAAGGCTGTTTATCTTTCCACTCAGGGTGCTGGGGTGTCAAAACACGGACACGGTCAAAAACAAAGAGTCCCTGGAAATAAAACGGCTGTTCGGCCCACAGCGTGCCATCGTTGTCAAAAACAGCAATGCGATCCGTGGGTGGGACAAAGTCTGGGCATCTCTTTTTCGTGACCCTGCCAACGAACTCGACTATCGATTTCTTCGCCGCACCGTCGTTCCAAGATGGCAGCGGGCCGGTTTGGGCTTTGGATTGGCTCATTGTCAACTACCCAATATACACAATGTGTATGTTGGAACAGGTTTCCCCGGCGGGCGCATTGCCCACCGGGGAAATCTATTCGTTTAACTTGCGTAATCGCAACTCAATGCGATTTACTGCTCGAGGCTTCCTCCAACTGCCGCAGTACAACATCCAGGTTGAACGCTGCCGGTTTCTGGCGCGGCGGAAACTGCTTGAAGGCTTCGATCTGCTGGGCCACGAGCGCCTGCATTCCATAGATGAGATAGGCATGAGAAATGACAAAATCCCAGTAGGTATTTGAGTTTTCGTCCGCCCGCTCAAACGGATCGCGGCGCAGGTTGAATATCTTCGGTGCACGCAAAGACACGAATGGTTCAAACCAGCACGCCAAGGTCTTCGCCCGCTGTTCCATTAACACCACTTTCCAGTCGTTCATGCGAATGGCCATAATGTCTCCGTCATCGCTTATATAGAAGAAGGAATTTCGCGGGCTTTCTTTGGCCTCGCCCGTGAAGTACGGAAGCATGTTAAACCCGTCAATATGCACCTTGAAGCTCTTATTTCCAGCCTTGTGACCTTTCAAGAGCTTCTCCTTGATATCCCGTTCACCGGCGGCTGCCAGGAGGGTCGGCAGCCAGTCCTGGTGGGAAACAATGCCATTGATCACGGTTCCCGCCTTGAATTTCCCGGGCCAGCGCACAAACGCCGGCACACGCCAACCGCCTTCCCAATTGGTGTTCTTCTCCGAGCGGAACGGCGTAATCCCTGCATCCGGCCAGGTGTTATAATGAGGCCCATTGTCCGTGGAGTACATGACAATAGTATTTTCAGCGATGCCCAGGTCATCGAGCTTGTTCAGCATCTTTCCAATGAGCTCGTCATGGTGAACCATGACATCGTTATAGAACCCCTGGCCGCTCTTCCCCTCGTGCTCTTTGGCGCAGTGCGTTCTGAAATGCATGGCCGTTGTGTTGTACCAGACGAAGAAAGGCTTGCCCTCTTTATGAGCCTTATCGATAAAGGCAAGCGCTTTTTCCGTCACCTCACCATCAACGGTTTCCATGCGTTTTTTGGTCAGCGGGCCGGTATCCTCAATCTTCTGCCCGCCCTTTCCGTCAGACCAACTGTGGATGACCCCGCGGGGCCCGAATCTCTTCTTGAACTCAGGATCCTTCGGATAATCCACATCTTCCGGCTCTTCTTCGGCGTTTAAGTGATAGAGGTTGCCGAAGAACTCGTCGAATCCATGCATGGTCGGCAGGAATTTATCCTTGTCCCCGAGATGGTTTTTGCCGAACTGACCCGTGGCATAACCCAAAGGCTTCAGCAGCTCGGCGATGGTCGGATCTTCGTCCGGCATGCCGACATCGGCCCCGGGCATTCCGACCTTGGTCAGGCCCGTGCGAATGGGGTTTTGGCCGGTGATGAAAGCGGCGCGGCCGGCCGTGCAGCTCTGCTGACCGTAGTAGTCCGTGAAGGCGATGCCCTCGTTGGCGATGCGGTCGATGTTTGGAGTCCGGTAGCCCATCTGCCCCCGGCTGTTGTAGCTGATGTTCCACCAGCCGATGTCGTCGCCCCAAAGGATAAGAATGTTTGGTTTCTTGTCTGCCATAATCTATTCCTCCTTTTTTTCTAAATTACTGACAAATAGTAGGTCGTAATTGTCAGTTACTGATTGCTGTTTACTGACCTTTGGCTACTGGCTTTCACTCGCCACTCCTCCCTCTCTGATCACTGATCACTGTCCGCTGATCACTTTCTCTTATTTCATCACTCGACCCTTGTCACTTCCTTCCATTACGGTTCCCTGATTACTGCTCGCTGATTACTTATCACTGTCACTTCCCATGACATTTCTTAAACTTCAGCCCGCTCCCGCACGGGCAGGGATCGTTTCTTCCGGCTTTTTCGAATTTTGCCTTCAGGTTGTTTTCCTCCATTTCCAGAATGCCCATCACTTCCTCGGCCTGCCTACCCTTCCGGATCAGCTCGGCCATGATTCGCATGGGCTTGTCCGCATGTTGGAAGAAAGCCTTGTACCCGGAACAGAGGTAGTTCAACCCGGGCTCGCCATCGGGCGTCTCGACAAAACGGTTTTTGGGGCATTCCCCGTTGCAGATGGATCGCACTTCGCATTCCCGGCAGTAGCGGGGAAGCAAATCCCTTTTGTCATTGCCGAATTTCCGCTGCTTTTCCGAGGCCACGAGGTCGATCAGCGGTGTTTTCAAGATATTACCCAGGTAGTAGTTCGGTTCGACGAAGTGGTCACAGGAATAGAGGTCTCCATTGTGCTCCAGGGCCATTCCCAGGCCGCAGGTGGGTCCGAAGATGCAGACCGTCCCCGCCCTCCCCAGCCAGCCGGCCAGGGCTCCGTCGAAGTTCAGGACGAAAGTCCGGCCCACGTCCCTTTTCACCCATTCGTCGAAGATTTCCGTCAGGAAGCGGCCCCACTGGTTCGGTCGCACCGAGCGATCGGTCACCCGGTTTCCTTCCTGGAAACCGCTTTCATTGTCCCGCTCCACGATGGGGATGAACTGGATGTACCGGGTTCCCAGTTCATCCCGGAAGAACCGGTAAACCTTCAGCGGATGATCGGCGTTCTTCCGGTTGACCGTGCAGAGGATGTTGAATTCCACCTTGTGCTCCTGGAGCAGGCGGGCGGCTTTCAGGACCCGGTCAAAGGTTCCCTGGCCCCCTCTGTCCTTGCGGTAGAAATCGTGAAGCTCCCCGGGGCCGTCCATGCTGAGTCCGATGAGGAAACCGTTTTCATGGAAAAAACGGCACCACGCATCGTTCAAAAGGATCCCATTGGTCTGGAAGGTGTTTTCGATGCGGATGCCGGCTTTCCGGTATTTCTTCTGAAGTTCGATGGATCGGCGGAAGAAATCGAGCCCCATGAGGGTCGGCTCCCCGCCCTGCCAGGCCACGGTCACCTGGGAAACCTGGTGGGCTTCGAAAAGCTGTTTGATATAAGCCTCATGGACTTCGTCTGACATCCTAAAATTGCTTCCCGGATAAAGTCGTTCCTTCTTCAGGAAGAAACAGTATTCGCAATTCAGATTGCAGGCCGAGCCCGAAGGCTTGGCCATGATGTGGAAGGCCATGGGACCAGCATGTGAGGGCATCGGTTTTCTCTTATGGGGAGAATGAGAGATTCGGCTACGAACTTAAAAACTTCTAAATAAGATAATAAATTAATGGGTTTGAAGCGGAAGCAAAATGGGGTGCATTCAGTATTTTGGCAAGGGAAAGGCTGTATTTTATTGAATTTGCTTTACAAATGGAGGTGAGCTCAAAGGAAGGGTTTGCATCCTACTCTCCCACCCAGTTACCCATGCAGTACCATCGGCGCTGGGCTCTGCATTCATTGTTAAATATTGACTTACTGAAACTGTAACGATAGAATAATCGTAAGACAAAATCGCACTGGGAGGTGATAAATGATCACGGCAACGGTTTCTTCAAAATATCAGGTGGTCATCCCCAAGGAGATTCGGGAGAAATTAAATATTAAAGTTGGGCAAAAGTTCCAGATTATTCATTACGGGGAGCGTATTGAATTCATCCCCCAAAAAAGCGTAAAGCGGATGAGAGGGTTCTTGAAGGGAATCGACACAGAAGTTATTCGCGAAGGGGATCGCTTATGAATCTGGTGGATTCCTCCGGATGGCTGGAATATTTTGCCGATGGCAAGAATGCAGGCTTTTTTGCCCCTCCCATTCAAGATATCAGGAATCTCGCCTGTTCAACGATTAACATTCATGAAGTATTCAAGAAAATCCTGGAGCAGAAGGATGAGAATGGTGCCTTGGAAGCGATCGCAGCCATGCAGCAAGCGCGAGTCGTCGATTTTAACTCTGCCCTGGCAATTTCTTCAGCTGGATTGAGTTACGAATTGAAGTTATCCATGGCCGATAGCATCATCTTGGCAACGGCAAGATCCCTCAAGGCTACACTCTGGACCCAAGATTCGCACTTTGCCAACCTTCCCGATGTCAAATACATTCCCAAATAGATCCGGAACCGCCGGAAGGCTAAAGGTCCCATCCGGACAAAAAAGAAAAGCCCTTCTTCGATTCAACGAAGAAGGGCTTTCAAAAATCCCGGCGGCGTCCTACTCTCCCACACAGTTGCCCATGCAGTACCATCGGCGCTGGAGGGCTTAACTTCTGTGTTCGGAATGGGAACAGGTGTGACCCC
>LJUR01000211.1 GCA_001304105.1 Deltaproteobacteria bacterium SM23_61 | reverse complement strand
TGTTCAATGTCACGGACGGTGCATTTCACACTCTGAATGAAATCATCGAATCCATTTGTACGGCCCTAGGGCGTAGGCCCCCCCGCTTGTCATTCCCTTCCGGGGTTGCACGCTCCGTGGCTTTTACAGTAGAAAAGGGATTTGGCCTTTTCGGATTGAAAGCTCCGGTGACCTCCGAATTGGTTGATAAGTATACCGAGGACATAGCAGTGGACGGAGGCTTGATACAAAAGGAATTGGGGTTCGTGCCTCAATACGATTTGCAAACGGGGTGGCATGAAACCATAAGCGAGATGCGGCGCAATGGCCAACTGCGGTGATTCCTATGGCCATGAAACGAATATTTGATGTTTTGTTGAGTGCTCTCCTGTTGCTCTGTTTCTCCATTCCCATGATTTCCATTGCCTTACTGGTCAAACTAACCTCCAAAGGCCCGGTGCTGTACTGGTCCGACCGGGTGGGAATCAACAACACCATCTTCAGGATGCCCAAGTTCCGTACCATGAGACAGGATACCCCTGAAATGGCCACCCACCTGATGAATGATCCGGACCGCTATTTGACGTCGATCGGATCCTTTCTCCGAAAATTCAGCCTGGATGAATTGCCGCAACTGTGGAGTATCTTGAAAGGTGACATGAGCTTCATCGGGCCAAGACCGGCCCTTTACAACCAGGATGATCTCGTTGAACTCCGAACGAAAAAAGGGGTTCATAGACTCGTTCCTGGTGTTACGGGTTGGGCACAGGTGAACGGAAGGGATGAGCTTCCGATCCCGGTGAAAGTGGAATACGAAGAATACTACATGAATCATAAAAGTATGACCCTGGACCTGAAGATCGCATGGATGACCCTTGTGAATGTTTTGCGAAAGAAAGGCATCCAGCACTAAAGAGCCTATTTTGCTCCTGTATCATAGCGGAATCAGCCAGAGCGATAGACGCTGACCCTAGAAAAGATCACCAGATCTTTCCGCTACATCCTGACGGCATAAAAGTGCCAAGCTTAAAGCTAAAAAGAAATATATGGACATTTCTTCTAAAAAGGGTTATGAAATAAAAATGATGCGCCACCATCCAGCCTATAAACTCCCATGAAACATCTGCTCCGAAATAGAAATTTCTGGATGATCTTGATCCTGGATCTGGGCCTTTTGTTTTTTGCCTACTACTTCTCTTATTACATCAGGTTTGATGGGGATATCCCTAATCCCTATATGGTCGCTTTCCAGGATACGGTATGGTTTATCATTCCCTTTAAGCTGGGATGCTTTTTCTTGTTCCGCCTTTACAAAGGAATGTGGCGGTACATGAGCATCCCAGACCTTTTCAACCTAATAAAGGCAACTCTCGCCAGTTCCACGGGGATCATCCTGGCAATTCTATTTATCCACCAATTCCAGGGTTACCCCCGCAGCGTCTTCATCATCGATGCCGCTCTGACGATCCTCTTCATCGGGGGGGCACGCCTGATCATCCGCATCTTCCTCACCCAGCCGGGTCCTTCCAATGGGAGATTTCCCCTATCCTTCCTCTCCAGCAAAGAGAGCGTCTTTAAAAGGCTGCTCATTATCGGGGCGGGGGATGCGGGCGAGAAGATGTACCGGGAATTGCGGGACAACCGGAATTTAAATTACCATATCGTGGGATTCGTGGACGATAACCCCCAAAAATTGGGCATGAGGATTCATGGAGTCCCCATCCTGGGAAATGTGAATGGACTGTCCCGGCTGGTGAAAAAGCATGACATCGGAGAAATCCTGATCGCCATCTCCTCGGCCTCGGGGAAAGAAATGCGGCGCATCGTGGAGCGGTGCAAGGAGACAGGGATCAAATTCAAAACCATCCCCGGGATCGGTGAACTCATCGATGGACGGGTAAGCGTCAAGACCATCCGCGACGTATCGTACGAGGACCTCATGGGGCGAAAGCCGGTGCGGATGGAAATGGATAAGATCGGGAACTATTCAACCGGCGAGGCCGTTTTAATAACCGGTGCCGGCGGATCCATCGGCTCCGAACTCTGCCGCCAGATTGCCCGTTTTGAACCCTCTCCCCTGGTTCTTTTGGACTGTGCGGAAAACAACCTTTTCCAGGTCGAGATGGAAATCGCCCGCGATTATCCTCAATTGGAATACATTCCCATCCTGGGAAACATTTTGAACAACAGTTTGCTGGATAATATTTTTCAGGCCTATCATCCCCGGGTTGTTTTTCATGCCGCGGCCTACAAGCATGTTCCCATGATGGAGCTGAATCCCTGGGAGGCCGTTCATAACAACATCCAGGGAACACAAAGCCTCCTGGAAACAGTCCGTCGTTATGGGGTGGAACGATTTGTCTTCGTTTCCACGGATAAAGCCGTCCGCCCGGCCAACGTCATGGGGGCTTCCAAAAGAGTGGGGGAGCTGCTCACCCAGGCCTGTTCCAGAGATGGTCACGGGCGCTTCATGTCGGTCCGTTTTGGGAACGTAATCGGAAGTTCCGGCAGTGTGATCCCCATGTTTCAAGAGCAGATCAAAAAGGGCGGCCCGGTTACCGTGACCCACCCGGAGGTGACCCGTTTTTTCATGACCATCCCGGAAGCGGCGCAGCTCATCCTCCAGGCCGGGGCCATGGGGGAGGGAGGGGAGATCTTTATCCTGGACATGGGAACAGCCATCAAGATCGTCGACCTGGCCAATGATCTGATCCGTCTTTCGGGCTTCGAACCCGGCCGGGACATCGAAATCCAGTTTGCCGGGTTGCGGCCAGGGGAAAAACTGTATGAGGAGCTTATTACCGAAGGAGAAGGGATCGTCACCACCCCCCACGAGAAGATCCTGGTTTTGAGAGGAAACTCCATCCAGCAGGATGCCCTCCTGTCGAAAATTTCCGAGCTGTACCACCTGGCGGCAAAACAGGACGCGCTGAAAATCAAGGAGAAGTTGAAAGAAATCGTTCCCGAATACCAGATATCGCCGGAGAACTCCAGTCTCTCCCCGGAAAAGCCCCTGGCTTCGCAACCGGAAACTTCCCATGTTCTCCTTGGGCCTCCCAAGGCAAAGGGGGACAAGGGAACCGACCATCGCGACTTTGTTTCCCCTTGAAGACAAGGAAAACCCTGTTACCTATTCATTCCCCGGATGAAGCCTTTGTCCGGGGATTCTTTTTTCCTCCCACCGAAGGATTTTTAATGTTCCTCTCCACGATTATAAATTCCTTCCCTTTTACTCCCTTGCCAGGGATTCCTCTGAGTCGGTTGCTTCCAACATCGGTTTTTGCTACTATGAATATGCTATGAAAGAAAGAATTCCCCAGGCACCAGAGTTGGAGATAATATCCTGCCTTCAGGCCGAATTACCCGCAATTTTGCGCGGTCGGCCCGTTATGTTAGCCTACTTGTTCGGGTCGGCAGCCGACGGAACAGCCCTGCCTTCCAGCGACGTGGACATCGCCTTGGTTCTCGAGCCAAAATCTCATATTTCTGCCTATGACCGGATGAAGATGGAATTTGATATTGCGGCAGAAGTTGAGGCCAGGTGCAAAATAAAGGAGGCGGATGTTCGAAGTATCGATTCTGCTCCCCTCGCGGTTAAGGGCCTAGTTTTAACCGAAGGAGTCCTTCTTTACAGCCGCGATGAAGAATTCCGGGTGGACTATGAAGCTCATTATCGGAAAATGTATTTCGACTTCTTACCCGTAGCCAAAATCATGCGCGATGCATTCTTCGGGCAGTTACAGGAGGAGGGATTGTTAGGTGGTAAGGCCCGACAAAGTTGAAGGGATCTTGGAAAACTTAAGAGGCTATGTGGAGAAATTGAAGCGTCTGGCTTCCTTCAGCCGGGAAGAATTTTTATCGGATTTTACCAAGTTGGAAAGTGCCAAACACCTGTTTCAATGTTCGGTTGAAAGTTGTATCGATGTAAGCAATCACATCATTGCCAGTGAGCGTTTTCGGGCGCCGAAGAGCTATGCCGAGACATTTGAGATCCTGGTTGAGAAAGGGGTTATCGAGAAGGATTTTATGCCCACTCTCCGGCAAATGGTCCAATTCCGCAATCGCCTGGTCCACCTCTACTGGGAGGTGGACTCTGAAGTGATCTACGATATCCTGCAGAAGAACCTGAGTGATTTTGAAATATTCACCAGCCAAATCCTCAGATACCTCTCCGATCATTGACCTGTTTCAACTGGTTCGCTAAAGAAACTCCATGAGAAAAGCCCTGATCACCGGCATTACCGGTCAGGATGGGTCCTACCTGGCCGAGTTACTGCTGGAAAAAGAGTATGAAGTGCACGGCATTGTGCGGCGGGCGGCCATCGAGGACCCTGAGCACCGCATGTCCCGGATCAAGCACCTCCTGCCCCGGCTGAAGCTCCATGCCGGCTCCATTGAGAGCTTCGCCAGTATCTTCCAGGTGGTCCGCCAGGTGGAGCCGGATGAATGCTACCACCTCGCCGCCCAGAGCTTTGTGGCCTATTCGTTCGAAGATGAGTTTTCCACCTTGATGACCAACGTCAACGGGACCCACCACACCCTTTCGGCCATCCAGCAGATCGTCCCTTCCTGTCGATTCTACTTCGCGGCTTCCAGCGAGATGTTCGGCAATTCCCAGCCCCCGCAGAATGAAAATACCCCCTTCCGGCCGAGGTCCGCCTACGGGATCTCCAAGCTCACCGGGTATCACCTGGTCCGAAATTACCGGGAAGCCTACGGACTGTTTGCCGTCAACGGCATCCTTTTCAATCACGAGTCGCCCCGCCGGGGTTTCGAATTCGTGACCCGCAAGATCTCTTCCCAGGTGGCCCGGATCAAGATGGGCTTGTCCCGGGAACTCCGGCTGGGAAACCTGGACGCCCGCAGGGACTGGGGGCATTCCCGGGATTATGTGCTGGCCATGTGGTTGATGCTCCAGGCGGGAGCCCCGGATGACTTCGTCGTCGGCACCGGGGAGGGCCACTCGGTCCGGGAGTTCCTGGAGATTGCCTTCGGGCTGGTCGGACTGGATTACCGGGACTATGTGCTTTCCGACCCTCTCTATTACCGTCCGTCAGAGATTTACGACCTGGTTGCGGACCCCTCGAAGGCAAGGGAAAAATTGGGCTGGAAGAATACCTGTCGGTTCGAAGATCTGGTGAAAGAAATGGTGGAGAGCGATCTTCAAAATCTATCCTCGTCACCCCATTAACAGGATGCGGAAAAACCCCAATTTTCCGTCACTCCCGCGAAAGCGGGAGTCCAGAAATCTTTGAAAAGACTGGATTCCTGCTTTCGCAGGAATGACGATCTGGAGCCTCAGAGGACTTTTTCAGAAACCTTTTCTGTTAGATCGTTGGGATTATTGGGTGTGCGCCCTGTTAAGGCCACAAAAGGCAATGGGAAAAATAAAACCCCTTCCCCCTGAAATCATAGCCCAGATCGCCGCCGGCGAAGTCGTGGAAAGGCCGGCCTCGGTGGTGAAAGAGCTGCTGGAGAACGCCCTCGACGCGGGAGGCCGGTCGGTCAAGGTGGAGATCCAGGGCGGAGGGCGGAAGCTCATCCGGGTGACCGATGATGGGGAGGGGATGACCGAAGAAGAAGCCCTCCTGGCCGTGCAGCGTTACACTACCAGCAAGATCGAGGCCCAGGAGGATCTTTTCGCCCTGCGCACCTTCGGGTTCCGCGGAGAGGCCCTGGCGGCCATCGGCGCCGTTTCCCGGATGAAGATCATCAGCCGGCGGGACGGGCAGGGCGCGGGGGTGGAGATCCGGGTGGAAGGGGGCGTACTCCGGCATTCGGGGGAGGCCGGATGTCCTTCCGGAACTGCGGTGGAAGTGAAGGACTTGTTTTTTAACGTGCCCGCCCGCTTCAAATTCTTGAAGTCCCCCGGGACCGAACTCGGCCACATCGGCGACATCCTGGCCAAAACCGCCCTGGCCAATTCCCAAACCAGGTTCCAGCTATTCCACGAGGGAAAGCTCCTGGCCGCCTACCCGCTGCGGGAAGATCCTTCGGCCCGGCTGGTGGAGGCTTTGGGGAAGGATGTGCAGGGGAAAATGTTTCCTTTTCAATACCGGCAGGGTGAGCTGAAAATCGGCGGGTTTGCCGGAGAACCCGGGTTGACCCGGTCAAACAGCCGGGGGATCTATCTTTTTGTGAACCGGCGCCCGGTGCGGGACCGCCTGCTCACCCACGGAGTCCTGGAGGGGTATCGAAACCTGATCCCCCGGGATCGTTACCCGGTGGCCGTTCTTTTCGTGGATGCGCCCACGTCGGAGGTGGATGTCAATGTCCACCCCGGCAAATGGGAGGTGAAATTCTCCGATTCAGAGACGGTCCACCGTTCAGTCATCCGCGGCATCCGCGGGATGCTGGAAGAAACCCCCTGGCTGAAAACCTCCGGGGCAGCTTCTTCCCAGGCGATCCGGGAGCCTTCCGGAG
>LJUR01000210.1 GCA_001304105.1 Deltaproteobacteria bacterium SM23_61 | reverse complement strand
AGGACTTCCTTCCTGCAGCCCTGGACGGCTTTTCCCAGGAGGGGTTCGCTTTTCCCGCCATGGTATGGATAAGCGGTATCGAAATAGTTGACCCCCTGAGTCTTCGCATCATGGATCAGTTGGATGGCTTTTTCCTCGTCCACGGATTTCTGGGGGTCAAATCGATCCGCCGCACTCCCGGTGCCGTTTTTCATCGGGAGGCGCATACATCCAAAGCCTAGAATGGAGACTTCGAGACCGGTTTTTCCCAATTTTCGGTACAGCATGTCTCTTTCCCTTCTTTTTCAGGAATGAAGACGACCCATGGAAGGAGATGGGGGTGTTTCTAAAAAGAGATTAATATGTTTCTTGCCCGCAGGCAAGTTTTTTAGTCCGGGGATTCCTTCGCCCGTCAGAACCCGGCGGGGGCTGGGTGGGGTGGGGCGGGGGATTTCAGAACTCCCCGGGACAGGAGTTCCGGTGAAGTGGCGATGTCTTCGGGGACCACAGAGCTGTCGCTGAGGCCGGGCTTGAGATCCACGCCGATGGAATTGTAAATCTGGGCCACATAGGCGGAACAGAAGAGTTTCCGCTCCCGCTTCAGTTCATCCCGCACCTCCGGTTTCCATTTGAAGAGCAGCTGGATCCCCACCCAGATTGCTTTCCAGAGGGCGTACTCCTTGCCCAACTCCTCCTGGGCAAAAATGATCATCCGCTTCCGCTCCTCATCGCTGAGCAGCCGCTTGCTGGTGTACCAGTGCACGTGGCCTTTGTAATGCCCGACGCTGGCGGAAAGGGGGGTCACCACAACCCCCCGGCTGACCGCTTCCATGACCATGAGCCGCTCGTTCCACCACACCGCAATGCCGGCATGGGAGAAACGGGAACGGGTCACCTTTTTGATGATCCGGGAGAAAAGCTTTTCTCCCTCATAGAGCAGGATATCGCCGCTGGCGAGAGTTTTTCGCATGTCCGAATAGCTCAAAGCGTCAGGATGATTCTTGCCCGGTCTCTTCATGGCCCACCCCTCCTTTCTCCATTTTTTCTTCCTTTCCCTCCTTCAAGGGCATTGGCGTGATATATGTTATTTTAGCAACTATTCTAACTTGTTAGAAGGCCCTTTTCCCCCCAACCTGGCACCCGGCCGAAGGTCACCTTTCTTCCCCAGCAGGTTGCTGAAAAAGTCCTCTGAAGTCCCAGGTCGTCATTCCTGCGAAAGCAGGAATCCAGGGTTTCCCGTGAAAACGCGAGCCCAGATTTTCTTTACTGGTTCCCCGCTTTCGCGGGGACAACGTCTGGACTCCCGCTTTCGCGGGAGTGACGGAAAATTGTGGTTTTTGCGCATCCTGCTAGACCTCCAGCCCTATGCCCTTTGGCGGCTATCGATCCCCCGTGAATCATCCCTCCTGGGCTTTCCAGCCCGCCAGTGCATGGGTGACGGGAGGGGGAAAAGGTATGACTAAAAGACGGAGACTTCAAAATATCGGCCCTGGTGCAGGAAAAGGACCTTGGTGGGAAAGATTTTAACGACCTTCACCCCTTCAATGGTGGAACCCTCGGTGGTGAAGGATCCGTTGATCACCGCCCGTCGCTTGGAGGGTTCTTCATTCCAGACGATGCCCGAAATTTTCATCGTCGGCGGATTGAGGGCGGAACTGCCGGAGGCCTGTTCTGCGGGTTTGGGGGCAGTTCGCGGAGCCGCTTTTACCTCCCGGGAGATCCCCTCCGGGATCGCGTCTTTATGCCCGGGGGAGATAACCGGCAGCCTTCTGTCGGTCCTGGCAGGAGTTTTCTTCGGCTGCGGCTTTGCTCCGCTCTGAAGGCCGCGGATTGGGTCTTGGGAAGGGGGGGAAGAGGCGACCTGCCGCCTGGGTTCGGGAATGCCCGCCGGGGCCGGAGGGGATGGTTTGGTCAGAACCCCGGGCTCCGGAGCGGCAGGAGGTACTTTCTGAACGGATCGGGAGGGGATCGCCGGTTTGCCGCCGGGCCAGGGCTTTGCCGGCGGACTGGGCTTTGGAGACACAGCCCCAGGCTGAGCTTCAGGCGCGGTAGACCTGGAAGCAGCGGAGGGAGATGGTTTTAACGGGCCACCGGGCTTCACCGAGGCAGGCTCCTTCTTCTCGGGCGAGGCCGCAGGCGTTGTTGGCGGCGGAGGCGATAATTTGGACGCCGGGGCGGATGCGACCTTCTGACCGGCCGCGGGGTGAATCCCGGCTGAGGGAGGCGACGATTTCGCTAGAAAACCGGACTTACCGATTAACGTGTAAGTAATCCCGGCCGTTGCCAGGGCGGTCAAAGAGACCGCGAGGAGGTACATGGGGAGCCTCTTGCGCGGCAGGGACGGCTCGGGCCGGAGGACCTCGGCGGCAAGATCGGGCATACCCGTCCGGCGGGATACCTTTTCGCGGTCCAGTTTTTTCAGGGCATCGAGGATGAGGCTCATTTTTTTTCCGCTGAGAGTCTCGGCGTTTCAAAGCGGTCGATGGAGCGATACAGGAACATCAGCGTTTGCCCCCCCGCGATCCCGTCCGCTTCGATCCCTTTGGAGGATTGAAACTGCTTCACGGCTGAACGGGTTTCGGGGTCATACACGCCGGTCCCCGGATGGTTGTAGGCCCCTGCCTCCCGGAGGAGGGCCTGGAGCTGTTTGACGGGCTCTCCTTTCACTGCCGTCAAAATTTTCGGCATGAGGTTCAGGGCGTCCTTCCAGAGGAGGAAAGCCTGGCCGGACCAGTGCTTTTCCAGCTCGTCAAAGGCCAGGGTCTTCTGCCCGGCGATGGGGGGATCAACCAGAAGCTTTCCATCCTTTCTGCCCACCAGGGAGATGAAGCGCTTCCCCCATACACCCGGGAGGGTGATCTCCAGGACTGCCGGAGAATCGATTCGAAGCAGGGCGCCCAGGTTTCCGGAAAACCGGTACAGAAAGAGCTTCCGATCGAGAGCCGCCCGCTCCATTCCCTTGCCCGGCTCCCCGGGGGGATATTCCGGGACGGGTTCAACCTTCCAGGAACCCGCCAGGGCGTTGAAGGCCCTGCGGGCGCTTTCCGATTCGGTCAGGTTTCCGAGCTCGGCCACCATGGCCTGGGAAAGGTCTATCAGGGGCGTGATGGGGTATTTTTTTACCCTTTGCTCCGCGGCCCCCGCGGGCTCCGGGGCGTTCAGCGAACCCTTCCGATCGTTTCCCGCGAAGTAGAGAACCCCCGCCAGGACCAGCACCAGCAGCGCCAGGGCAGGAATCAGCACCCGGCGGGTTTTAAAGGGCCCGGAGGATTTTTCTCTTTTCAGGTCCCGAATTCCTGCACCCGCAATCCGGTAGGTGATCCGGTTTGTATCCTTCGTGTACCCGGCCAGAAGGACACGGTCGCAGGCCGCATTGATGAGCCGCGGGAGGCCCCGGGAATAGCGGAAGATTTTTTTCATCGCCCAGGGGGTAAAGCGGACTTTGCCTTTTCCCCCGGCCACCTCGAGGCGGTGGTTGATGTATTCCACCGTGTCCTGGAAATCCATGGGCTGCAGGTGGTTGCGCACGGTGATCCTCTGGCTGAGCTGGCGCAGCTCTTTCTTCTCCAGCAACTGGCCGAATTCGGGCTGTCCCGCCAGGACGATTTGAATCAGCTTTTCCCGGTCGGTCTCCAGGTTCGAAATGAGGCGGACCTGTTCCAGGGCGGGTATTTTCAGGTTTTGCGCCTCGTCAATCACCAGAACCACGGTGCGGCCCGCTTCGCTCTCCCGGAGGAGATACCGGTTGAGAGCGTCCAGGGGGCTTGAACCGGCAACCGTGGAGGTTGGGACCCCGAATTCCCGGTTTATGTGCCAGAGGAGCCTGCGGGGCGATGGGCTGGGGTTGAAGATCAGGGCCGTGCGGTGGTGGTCCGCATCGAGTTGGCCGAGCAAGGCGCGGAGAAGCGTGGTTTTGCCCGACCCCACCTCCCCGGTAAGGGCGATGAACCCCGCGCGGTTGTTGATGCCGTACAGAAGATGGGCAAAGGCTTCCCGGTGGTTCTTGCTCAGGAAAACAAAGCGGGGATCGGGGGTCAGGTTGAAGGGCTTTTCCCGGAAGCCATAAAAGTCGAGGTACATGAAAAAATATCCTTGGTGGTAATCACCTCGTTCTGATTCCGCATCGGCTGCGAAGATGACTCCAAATGAAACTTGCGCCCCGGTTCACCGCAGGAGGTGAAAGATCGGTCAAGCGAATGTTCAGGTCTCAATAAATTTTATGCAAATTTCGGGCCCAAGTCAAGAACACCGCGAGACGGGAACTTACCCCTGGGGCTGCGAAAGGCCTCCAACCGATGGACGTGGATCTGATTTCTGGAAAGGAAAGGAGGCAAGATCGGAGGGGGATTGACGAATGAACGGCATTCTGCTAAAAGCCCATTTTAAGAGCTCTTTTTTCCAGGGGGCCATTTGAGTTTGAGGAGGAAGCGGGTCATGAAAGGATCTTCGGCAATCGCCCATATCCTTAAGAAAGAAGGGGTCGACCATCTCTTCTGCTTTCCCACCAATCCCCTGATCGATGCCGCCGCGGAGGTCGGCATCCGGCCGATCATGCCCTGTACCGAGCGGACCGTGGTTGGCATGGCGGATGGTTACAGCCGGGTGAATAACGGAAAACGGATCGGCGTCTGCGCGGTCCAGCAAGGGCCGGGCATAGAAAATACCTTCGGGGGGGTGGCTCAGGCTTATTCCGACTCCTCCCCGGTCCTGGTCTTTCCCAGTGGCCCCCCGCAATCACGGCAGGCCAGCCTTCCCACCTTCGATCCGGTCCCGAATTTTCAGCACGTCGCCAAATGGGCGGCGCGGATTAATCAGCCCGGTCGAATTCCTGAATTCCTGAGACGGGCTTTCACCCATCTCCGGATGGGCAGGCCCGGGCCGGTCGTTTTGGAGATCCCGCAGGATGTGGCCCTGGCGGAAGCGGAAGATCCGGGCCCAAATTACAAAGGGGTCCAGGGGGGCGGAATGACGGCCGATCCCCAGAATATCCGGGCGGCGGCGAAAGCGATCGGCGCGGCGAAGAGCCCTCTTCTCCATGCCGGGCAGGGCGTCCTGTATTCCGGGGCGTGGGAGGAACTGAGGGAACTTGCGGAATTCATGCAAATTCCAGTCATGACCACCCTGCCGGGAAAGAGCTGTTTTCCCGAAAACCATCCCCTTTCCCTGGGGTGCGGCGGCCTCTCCGGGTCCAAGGTGGTCGCCCAATTTCTTTCCGAATGCGACCTCATCTTCGCGGTCGGGAGCAGCCTGTCCATCTCCTATTTTGCCGCCCCCATCCCGCCGGGGAAGGCGGCCATCCAGCTCACCATCGACGAACGAGACCTGAACAAGGATTATCCGGTCGATATTCTGCTCATGGGCGACGTAAAGCTGACTCTGCGGGAGATGGTCGAAGAACTCAAAGGCAGGTTCGGAAAAGAAGGCAAAAAAGGGGATGAAACGGTGGCCCGGAAAATCAAAGCGGCCAGGGAGGGATGGCTGAATGAGTGGATGCCCCTGCTGACCTCCGAAGAAGTCCCGGTCAACCCCTACCGGGTCATCTGGGACGCTCAACAGGCCCTTGACCTCAGCAACACCATCGCCACTCACGATGCGGGAAACCCGAGGGATCAAACCGCTCCCTTCTGGCTCGCCGAAAAACCCAACAGCTACATCGGGTGGGGAAAATCCACCCACCTGGGATACAGCCTTCCCCTGGCCCTGGGGGCCAAAGTGGCCATGCCGCAGAAAACGGTCGTCCACATCATGGGAGATGCTGCCTTCGGGATGAGCGGGATGGACATCGCCACTGCCGCGCGGAACAAAATCGGCACTTTGACGATCCTCCTGAACAACTCCTGCCTGGGGGGATACGAGAAACATATCCCCATCGCCACCAAAATGTACGGGACAAGGTTCCTCGGCGGGGACTATTGCAAAGTAGCCGAAGGACTGGGGGCTTATGCCGAGCGGGTCGACCGTCCCGGGAATATCATCCCGGCCGTCCGGCGGGCAGCGGAGAAGACCAAGACCGGCACGCCCGTGGTGCTGGAAATGATCACGAAAGAAGAAAACCGCCTGCCCAAGTATTGGTGAAATCCTGGCTTGGTGTGGTGTGCCAGAAGCCGAGAGTCGGACCGCTGCGCTTGCCAAAATAGGCGCTGATTCCTCCGGAGCCCACGGGGATTTTACTGGGCATGCTGCCAAAGGGGTCGTTTTCCGAGTCCTTACGAAGGCATAGCCTCTGGGCCCGGGTTCCTCTGCGGACTCCGGGATCGAATCTCCCTTGAGGGGTGACGAACTCGAAATCCGGATATCGAAATGGGGGAAGAAGGAATGGCGCCGGGTCGCATGGGCACGCGGTCCCGCGAAACGCGGGATGCCCCTACGGCTGCTGGTTGTCTTCTCTCCACGCCCGGGGCCGGGTGTCTTCGTCGCAGATCTTGCGGCGGGCGAA
>LJUR01000021.1 GCA_001304105.1 Deltaproteobacteria bacterium SM23_61 | reverse complement strand
TCCGGAGGATAGATCAGATCAATCCCGCATCCCAGGACCCCGATAGTCCTTCCTCCGGCAGCCAGGGCCCCCCGGTGGGCCGCGGAATCGACCCCCCGGGCCAACCCGCTGACCACGGTAACCCCCCGCTGGCCCAGGCCCAAGGCGATTCTCTCCGCGAACATTTCCCCGTAGGTTGTGGGGTAGCGGGAACCGACTACGGCCACAGCCCTTCGGTCCTGGGGTTTCAGCGCCCCCAGCACATACAGCAGGGGCGGCGGATCGTAGATCTGTTTTAAGGCGAAGGGATATTCCTCATCTGCCCAGGTTACCAATCGGGCCCCGATTTCTCCCGCCGAGATCAGCTCTTTGTCGACCTGGGGCTTCCAGTAAAATCGCTTCAAGGACTTTGCTACCCTGGGGCCGACCCCTTCAACCTGTTCCAGGTCTTTGGCCTTGGCCTGGAAGACTCCTTCTGGGTTTCCAAAGGCCTCCGTAAGGCGCTTAAAAAGGACGCTCCCCACTCCAGGAGCCATGGACAGCGCCACCCAATGATAAAGATCCTTTGCCGGCATGGGAAGAAAAATCAATAAAAAAGGGATCGTGGAAAGCTTTTCGCCACAATCCCTGAATCCGCGAAATCCGCGGCGCTTCGCTCGCCGGGGGGAATCAAGACACCGGTGGTTACTTCCCCTTGCCGCAAGGTTGAGGCCTCCGGGGTTACGTATATCACCACCCCTTCCCCCGACTTCCATAGAGGCAAGTCATTCTTGTTGTCAGACGCCTCTTTGGTGAAGTAAGGGAACGAATAGATGGAAAAGAGGTCCCCCACGATGACCCCGTCGGCAAGTCCTCGATCGATATAGACGACTTCCCCTTCCGATATGTTTTCCTCTTCCTCGGCGGCGGCGAGGATGACCCCCCGAAGTCCATCCCGCATCCGGATGGATAACGCGGACGAGGTCGAAGGCGGGGGAACCATCACCCAATCCCCGTGGACCACCGTGGCGAATGATTTTTCGATTATGGCCGGCACGATGGGCCCTTCTCCGTCGAGAATGACCACCCGGCCGGGAAAATAAACGGAATGGCCGCGTTTTTCCTTGGTGACCGGGTGTTTAATTTCTTTGGATAAGCGGGCAATGGTCAAACGATCCCCGGTTTTTACCCTTTTCCCGGGTTCCAATCGAATATAAATGTAATCCCCTTCGCTCAGGTGGCCGCTGGCATCCTGGCTGCCGACGATGGTTCCCAGGTAGGGGACGGGTTGGGAGGTGACGAAGCCGCAGGCTCGAACCCGGTCCTGAACCATTTTACCTGAGAGGGCCAGGGGTTGCCCAGTTTGGGCATTCGTCTTGCCCACTGGCCCCCAGAGCCCTATCGCCAAAAGAAAAGCCAGTGCGGTGATCAGATTTTTCTCCTTGCGTCCCATCGGTGCCCCCCATAATTTTTTTAATAATTTTTATGCAAGGTCCATGCCTAACGGCCCTGCTAAAAAATACCTTTAGTTTCCTGTGTTTGTCAAGGGAAATGTTTGCAGGCCGCCTGGACCTTGCCCGGAATGCCTGACTTCTTTTCTGCCTTATCGTCCAAAAAACCAAAAAATTCAATAATCTAAGAAGATTTTGGGGGAATTATCCATCTATGGACGCCCGGCTTTACCGAAGAGGGCAGGCCGATCCAAGGGAATCATGGCTGCCATAGGTTGATGGTCGTCATTCTTCCCCCCCTACCTACTCCCAGCCAGAAGCCGAAAGGCCAAAAAAGACAAACCAACCGCCCCCTTTCACGTTTCGCCGAGTGGACAGAAGATAGATTGAATTCCAGGCGTTGCCCGGCCTACAAGCTTGCTTTTTCGCAGAAAAGAATGGACCAAAAGTGAGGCGAACAAGAGACAAATTACCTTTGACATTTCCGGAGGGAAGTTATTACAATAGCGCCGGCTACAGAAAGAAATATTTGTCAGAACCCTTTGAAATGTTAAGTTCTTTAAATTCCGAAAAGACGAACGAGGAAAGGAGTGGAGGGATGAATTTTGAATTGACCGAAGAGCAAAAAATGATCCAAACCATGGCCCGCGACTTTGCCGATGAGGAGATTAAACCCAAGGCCCAGGAACTGGACCAGACCGAGCGCCACCCCACGGAGATCATCCAGAAAATGGCCGATCTGAGCCTGATGGGGATTGCCATCCCGGATACATATGGCGGCGGGGGGGCGGACGTTGTTTCTTACGTGGTGGCCATGGAGGAGATTTCCCGGGGATGCGCCGGCGTGGGGGTCATCATGTCGGTGAACAATTCCCTGGTCTGCGATCCCATCAATAACTTCGGCACCGAAGAACAGAAGCAGAAATACCTGACCATTCTGGCCTCGGGGAAGAAGCTGGGCTGCTTCGGCCTGACCGAGCCGGAGGCCGGTTCGGACGCCGCCGCCCAGAAAACCACGGCCATCCTCCAGGGCGACCAGTGGGTGATCAACGGCAAGAAAAACTTCATCACCAACGGAAACGTGGCCGACTATTGCGTGCTCACAGCCATGACCGACAAGAGCAAGGGGTACAAGGGAATCAGTTCCTTCATCGTGGACTGCAAGGCGCCGGGCTTCTCCGTGGGGACGGTGGAGAAAAAGCTGGGAATCAAGGCTTCGGGGACCGCGGAGCTGATCCTGGAGGACTGCCGCATTCCCAAGGAAAACCTCCTGGGCCAGGTGGGACAGGGGTTTTACCTGGCCATGAACACCCTGGATGGGGGCCGCATCGGCATTGCTTCGCAGGCCCTGGGAATCGCCAGGGCGGCTTTAGAAGCCGCCGTAGAGTATTCCAAAACCCGTGCGCAATTCGGAACGATCATTTCCAAGTTCCAGGCCATCCAGTGGATGATCGCCGACATGGCCACCGAGCTCGATGCCGCCCGCCTGCTCACCTTGCGTGCGGCTTTTCTGAAGGACCAGAAGAAGCGTTACGAAAAAGAGGCGGCCATGGCCAAACTCTTTGCCTCGGAAGCCGCCAGCCGGATCGCCACCAAGGCCCTGCAGGTTCACGGAGGATACGGCTATATCAAAGAATACAACGTGGAGCGCCACTTCCGGGATGCCCGGATCACGGAAATCTACGAGGGCACTTCGGAAATCATGAGATTGGTCATATCGAGTAACATCCTGAAGGGAAGATAATAAAAGAATGGAATATTGGAATAATGGAATGTTGGAATAATGGGTAAAAAATTTTTTTCCAACCCAATATTCCATTATTCCAACTTTCAATCATTCCAATTCCTCATTGTTCCATGAATCAAGTTTTCCAACATTCCAATTCAGTTGAGAAGGAAGGGTGGGGGAGATGATCAAGACCAAAGAAGATTATATCAACAGCCTGAAGAAATTGAATCCCGTGGTCTATTACCGGGGAAAACGGGTGGAGGACGTGACCTCCCACCCGGCCTTCGTGCCCCACATCAACGCCGCCGCCAAGACGTACGAGCTTGCGCTGAAGCCGGAGTATGAAGACCTCATGACCGCCACATCCCACCTCACCGGGAAAAAGATCAACCGTTTCACCCACGTTCACCAGAGCCGGGACGACCTGATTAAAAAAGTCCAGATGCTCCGCCTGATCTCCCATGAAACCGGGAGCTGCTACCAGCGTTGCGTGGGCTTCGACGCCATGAACGCCCTCTACAGCGTCACCTTCGAGATCGACGAAAAGCACGGGACCTCCTACCACGAACGGATGAAGAAGTTCATCACCTACATCCAGGAGAATAATTTTATGGTGGTGGGTTCCATGACCGATCCCAAGGGGGATCGGTCGAAGGGGCCAACCCAGCAGGCCGACCCGGACCTCTTCACGCATGTGGTTGAGAAAACAGGGGAAGGAGTCGTGATCCGGGGGGCCAAGGCCCACCAGACCGGAGCCGTAAACTCCCACGAACTTCTGATCATGCCCACCCAGGCCCTGCGGCCGGAGGACAAGGATTATGCCATCGCCTGTGCCGTTCCGGTCAACGCCTCCGGGGTGACCATGATTTTCGGACGGCAGACCAATGAAGAACGGAAGGTGGAGCAGGGAATGGATGCGGGCAATCCCGAATTCGGACTGGTGGGCGGGGAAGCCCTGGTGGTCCTGGAAGATGTCTTTGTGCCGTGGGACCGGGTCTTCATGTGCGGCGAGACGGAATTCGCGGGTGTGCTGGTGGAACGGTTCGCCTCTCTCCACCGGCAGAATTACGGGGGGTGCAAAGGCGGTCTGGCCGATATCCTGGTGGGGGCCACGGCCCTGGCCGCAGATTTCCAGGGGACGTCCCAGGCCTCCCATGTGCGGGACAAGCTGGCGGAGATGACCCACCTGGCCGAGACGATTTACACCGGCAGCGTCGCCTGCTCGGCCATGGGACACAAGACCAAGGCGGGAAACTGGGAGCCCGATACCCTGCTGGCCAATACGACCAAGTTAAACGTGAGCAAGAATGTCTACGAGGTCGCCCGCCTGGCCCATGACCTTGCCGGCGGGATCATCGCCACCCTGCCCTTCGAGGATGACCTGAAGAATCCCGAAGTGAGCAAGTATGTGGAGAAGTACATGAAGGGGGTGAACCATGTCTCCACGCAAGACCGGATGCGTCTCCTGCGCCTCATCGAGAACATGACCGGGGGCACGGCCCTGGTTGAGTCCATGCACGGCGCCGGGTCCCCCCAGGCCCAGAAGGTGATGTACATGCGCTCCGGGAACATCGAGCAGAAGAAAAAGCTGGCCAAAAAGCTGGCCAAGATTTCGGAAAAACCGTAAGGCGCAAGGCGCGAAAGCGCAAGGGGGAACAGAAATCTTACCCTCTCACGCCTTACGACTTGCGCCTCGCGATCTGGGCTTTTCCAAAGGCGTGGAGCCATTCATGGAGTCCCAAACATAAACCACGGAGGAAAAAAATGAGAGATGTGGTCATTGCCAGTGCGGTTCGTACCGCGGTCGGAACCTTCGGCGGAACCTTGCGGGATATCCCCGCGATTGAGCTCGGGAAAATTGCCGTTCAGGAAGCGCTCCAGAGGGCGAGGATCAAACCGGAACAGGTGGAAGAAGTCATCCTGGGGAACGTCCTCTCCGCCGGCCAGGGGCAGAACCCGGCGCGGCAGGTGCTCATCGGTTCGGGGATTCCCAAGGAAATCCCCGCCACCGCCATCAATAAAGTATGCGCATCGGGCCTGAAATCGGTGATGATGGCTGCCCAGGCTATCAAGGCCGGGGATGTGGACATTGTGGTTGCCGGCGGGATCGAATCCATGAGCCAGGCCCCTTTCTACGTGCCCGGAGCGCGTTGGGGATACCGGATGAACGATGGAACCTTGATCGACGGGATGATTCACGACGGTCTGTTTGACATCTTCAATCGTTATCACATGGGCATCACTGCGGAAAATATCGCCGCCAAGTTCGGGATTTCCCGGCAGGATCAGGATGCCTTTGCCCTGGGCAGCCAGCAGAAGGCCGGCCGGGCCATCAAAGGGGGGCGTTTCAAGGAGGAGATCGTTCCGGTTATGATCCCCCAGAAAAAGGGGGACCCGGTGGCCTTTCAGGTGGACGAGCATCCTCGGCCCAATACGACCATGGAGGCCCTGGCCGGGCTGAAACCTGCTTTCAAGAAAGACGGAACCGTGACCGCGGGCAATGCCTCGGGTATCAACGACGGGGCGGCGGCCGTCGTGGTCATGTCCGCCGAGAAAGCCAAGGCCCTGGGAATAGAACCCATGGCCCGTATCGTGGCCTATGCCACCGCAGGGGTGGGGCCGGAAATCATGGGGACCGGCCCCATTCCTTCCAGCCAGAAAGCCCTGGCCAAGGCCGGGCTGACGGTGAAAGACCTGGACCTGATCGAAGCCAACGAAGCTTTCGCCGCCCAGGCGGTTCACGTGAACCGGACCATGGGCTGGGACCTGGAAAAGGTCAATGTCAATGGCGGCGCCGTGGCCCTCGGTCATCCCATCGGGGCCAGCGGGGGCCGCATCCTGGTCACTCTGCTCTACGAGATGAAGAAGCGCAAAGCCCATTGCGGGCTGGCCACGCTCTGCATCGGCGGGGGAATGGGTGCGGCTATGATCGTAAAAATGACCTGACCACTCTATGCGCAATATCAAGCTGGTCATCGAGTATGACGGTACGAATTACCACGGGTGGCAGGTTCAGCCCAACGGCCTCACCGTCCAGGAAGTCATCGAAGAAAAAATCGAGGTCATGACCCGGCAGCGCGTCCGCCTGACCGCATCCGGGAGGACGGATGCCGGGGTTCATGCGCTGGGGCAGGTGGCCAACTTCCTAACCCCTTCCACCATCCCGGTCGAGGGTTTCCATCGGGGTCTGAACAGCCTTCTCCCCCCGGATATCGTCGTTCAATCCGCCGAAGAAGTCGACCTCCAGTTCCACGCCCAGTATGGGGCCAAGCGGAAAACCTACCGCTATGTCATCCTCCATCGCGAAGTTCCCTCCGCCCTGTTCCGGAATTATTCCTGGCATGTTTCCGGGGCCCTGGATCTCCCGGCGATGAAGGAGGCCTCCCGTCTTCTCCCCGGGAAACAAGACTTTACTTCCTTCCAGGGGGCCGAAGCGGACACCGAAGACCCGGTCCGGGAAGTGTTTCAATCCGGGTGGTCGGAGAAAGAACCCGATTTCCTCCACTTCACCATCGAAGCCGACGGATTCTTGAAGCACATGGTCCGCAACATTGTGGGCACCCTGGTGGAGGTGGGAAAGGGGAAACGCTCCCCGGAACAGTTTGAGCAGGTTCTGCGTGCCCGGGACCGCCGCCAGGCCGGCAGGACCGCACCGCCCCAGGGGCTTTTTCTGGTGGAGGTGAAGTATTAGCGGCTGGAATCCGCTTCTTTCGGCTTTTAGCCTTGCTGAATTATTGCGAATATAACATAATGGAAAAAATTCAGCCGATCAACGAGCAACAAGCAACGAGCAACGAGTAACGAGTAACGAGTAACGAGTAACGATTTAAATCATCTCTCGGAATGATCGGTGCTCGAATGTCCAACACAAGAAAATCCCATCCGATAGCTTCGGAATCTGCTGCCGACCTCATCCTCTGGGGTGGAAACATTATCACCGTGGATCCCCGGAAACCTGCTGCCCGGGCCGTGGCGATCAAGGATGGACGGTTCCTGAAGGTGGGCAGTGACGAGGAAGTGAAGGGGCTGGCAAGCAGGAGGACCCGGAGGATCGCTCTGCGGGGGCGGACGGTGACGCCGGGTTTCATCGACTCCCACCAGCATTTATCCCAGTACGGGACCGACTTGTTACAGATCGATTGCAGCCCGAAGCGCTGCAAAACCATTGCCGACATTCAGAAGGCCGTCCTGAAGGAAGCCGAGCGGAAGCCCCCCGGGGAGTGGGTCAGGGGAGTCGGGTACGACGATACCAAAACCCAGCCGGGGAAAATCTTGGCCCGCTGGGACCTGGATGAAGTCACTCCGGACCATCCCGTTTTAATCCAGCAGATCAGCGGTCACTGGGGGGTGGCGAACAGCAGAGCCCTGGAAATCGGCGGTGTCCGGGAGGATTCCCCAGACCCCAAGGGAGGGGCTTATGGGCGCGACCCCGGCAGTGGAAGACTCAACGGTGCCCTCTATGAACAGGCCGAGTTCGCCTTCGTTTTTGAAGGGACTACCGGCCAGCCGCCGATCATTCCGCCCTTTTCCCTGAAGGATCGGATCAAGGGGATGCGCCTGGCCGGGAACCGCTACCTGGCCTCGGGAATCACCAGCGTACACGATGCTCTCGTCTCCGCGAAGACCCTGGAGACCTACCAGGAAGCGCTGAGAACCGGGGAGTTGAAGCTGCGGGTTTACATGCTCATCAGTATCGAGTACCTCCCCCAGCTTCGGGCTTTGAACCTCAGGACCGGCTTTGGAAACGAATGGCTGAGGATCGGTGGGTTGAAGATCCTGGCGGACGGGGCCATCGCCGGCCGCACCGCCTACCTGTCCGAGCCATACATCGGCACCGAGGACAGGGGAATCCTGGCGCTGGAATCGGAGCAGGCCCTCCACAATTTGATTCGCCAGGGCCATGAGGCGGGTTTCCAGGTCTGCGTCCATGCCAACGGGGACCGGGTCATCGAAATGGCCCTGGATGGCTTTGAGAAAGCGCTCGAGGAATTTCCCCGGAAGGAGCATCGCCACCGGCTGGAGCATTGCACCGTGGTGAACTCGGAAATATTAAAACGAATCAAAAAGCTCGGAATGCTGGTCACTCCGTTCGGATCCTACATTTACCACCATGGGGAAAAGATGATTCCCCACTACGGGGCCAGGCGGGTGGAGATGATGTTCGCCCACCGTTCTTTTCTGGATTACGGCATCCCCGTGTCGGGCTCCTCGGACAGCCCCTGCGGGCCGTACGAGCCTTTGCTGGCCATCCAGAGCTGCGTGACCCGAAAGAGCTCCGCCGGAGAAACACTGGGTTCCCGGCAGAGGATTACCGTAGAGGAGGCCATTTCCATCTATACCAGGGCTTCGGCCTACGCTTCCTTCGAGGAAAACATCAAAGGATCCATTACTCCCGGCAAGCTGGCGGACCTGGTCGTTCTGGGAGAAGACCCCAGGAAGGTCGACCCGGGGGAGATTAAAGATATCCCGGTGGAGATGACCATCGTGGGGGGAGAAATCAAGTACGAAAGGGTGTAGGGTGTCGGGGGTAGGGTGCAGGGTGCGGGGCGCGGGGTGCAGGGTAAGAAATGGTCAAGAGCATAGAGCGGAGAGCATGGAGAAAAGTAGAGGCGACCCGTCGGGTTGCCCGGGACGGGGTACAGCCAAAAAAGGATAACGTGAATTTGTATTATGCACAGCGAGACAGGGGGAGGAAATTCTAAAATGAAAATTCAAGTAAAAAGAAAAAAGTGGACGGCCCTTTTGTCAGTCATTATCTGTTTCGCGATTTGGGGAGTCTTGTCTTCCGATGCAATGGCCCAAAATCCCGTGCGGGGCGGTACGCTCACCATCGCCCTGGCTGCGGAGCCCTCGGGCTTGGACCCCACGACGAACCCCTCGGCGGCGATTAAGCGGGTGGTCCATTATAACTTGTTGGAAGGTCTCCTCAAGGTGGACCGCAACGGCAGAGTCGTTCCCGCCTTGGCCAAAAGTTACAGCGTCTCCAAGGACGGGAGGGAGTATGCCTTCGTCCTCCATTCCGGGATCAAATTCCACGACGGGAGCCCCTGCACGGCGGAGGACGTGAAATTCACCTTTGAACGGCTGCGGGACCCCAAGACCGCCGCTCCCTATCGCATGTTTTACGAAGCGATTGAAGCCGTTCAGGTCGTCGATTCGGCATCATTAAAATTCAGGACGAAAAAGGTTGATTCCAACTTCCTCTTTAACCTGGCCCGCGGCGATGCGGTCATCGTTTCCAAGCATTCCGTGGACCGGCTGAAGAGCGCGCCGGTAGGGACGGGTCCTTTTAAATTCGTCGAGTGGAAGCGCGGGGACAGCGTGACTATGGTCAAGAATCCAGACTATTACCGCAAAGGGATTCCTTACCTGGACAGGGTCACTTTTCGGTTCATCTCCGACCCGAGTGCTCAACTCGCTGCTCTCCGGGCTGGAGACGTGGATGTGATCGCTTATGACCTTGCTCCGGAAAATGCTCCTGCCCTGGGAAAGGACAGCCGCTTCAAAGTCTTAATAGGCAATACTACGACCGATGTGATCATGGCCATGAACCATTCCCGCAAACCCTTCAATGATCGCAGAATCCGTCAGGCAATCACCCTGGCCGTGGACCGGAAAGCGGTCATCCAGGGGGCGGTCGCGGGTTACGGCACCCCCATCGGAAGCCACATGGACCCCACCAACCCCAATTACGTGGACCTGAGCGGGCTCTATCCTTACGACCCGGAGAAGGCCAAGAAGCTCCTGGCGGAGGCCGGATATCCGACCGGATTCGGCGCCGTGCTCAAACTCCCCGAGCCTTATGCCTATGCCCGCAGGTCCGGGGAAATCATTGCCGACCAGCTTTCCAGGGTGGGCATCAAGCTGATCATCGAAGTGATCCCCATGGGCCAGTGGGTGGACAGGGTATTCAAGAATGCGGAATACGATTTGACCATCATCGGCCATGCCGAGCCCTTCGATATCGAGATCTACGCCCGCCCGAAGTACTATTTCCGCTACAGCAACCCCAAGTTCCAGGAACTCCTGAAAAAGGCCGAGGCGGAGATGAACGAACAGGCCCGGAAAAAGCTCTACGGGCAGGCCCAGAGGATGCTGGCCGACGATTTCGTCAACGTGTACCTCTTCGTTTACCCCGCGCTCCCGGCGATGAAGAAAGAAGTGATGAACTGGTGGAAGGATTATCCCACCATCGTGGTGGATGCAACTGAGGTTTATTTGCAGAAATAAGGACCCATATCCCCTCCTCCCCTCAAGCTGTAAAAATATTCAGTCAGCGGGAAATTGGGGGCCTGGGCATGTCCGGGGGAGGGGCAAATCCAGGCCGCCAAAACAGGCGGTGGTTTCTCCGTGGCCGGCTCGATATTTGACTCACTGGAGCCGGAGAGTAAATTCTTTAGTTTTTACAAAAATATTCCCAGGTTGCCGACGTCGCTCGGCGGAACTCGGGGAAGTGCTTGAGGGTAATGCATCTCCCGCCGGGTTTTGGCGACCTAAATTTGCCCCTCCCCCGGACAACGAGAGAGGCTTTTGCCTTTCTCCATTGAATTTTTTGACAGCTTCCCTCCCGCAAGGGGAGGGGGAATGGGGTTAGAAAAAGATTCCCCTCCCCCTTGATGGGGGAGGGTTGGGGTGGGGGTGATAAATCCCGTGGCTTTTCTCCTCATCAAACGTTTCCTTATTTTAATTGCCACTCTCTTCCTGGTTTCGGGAGTGATCTTTGTCGTCCTCCAGGTGATTCCCGGAGATCCGGCCCAGCTCATTCTGGGAATCCAGGCCACGCCGGAAAACCTCCAGGCCCTGCGGCACAAGCTGGGATTGGACCTTCCCCTCCCGGTCCAGTACGGGAACTGGATGGGCGGGGTCCTGCGGGGAGACCTGGGGGTTTCGATCACCTACGATGTGCCCATCAGTGAGTTGATTCTGTCCCGCCTGGCGGTGACGATCCCCCTGGCCCTTCTCTCCATCTTCTTCGCCGTGGTCTTTTCCATCCCTTTGGGAATTTATGCCGCCCTCCACCGCAACCGCCCCGGGGATTACGGGGTCATGGTCTTTTCCCAGATCGGTCTGGCGGTCCCGGCTTTCTGGGCGGGGATCCTTCTCATCCTGTTTTTCGCGGTGTACCTCCAATGGTTTTCGGCGGGGGGGTTTACATCCTGGATGAAGAGCCCCCTGGGGGCTCTGAAATCCCTTCTCCTGCCCGCCCTGTCCCTGGGACTCATTCGAGCCGCGGTGCTTGCCCGCCTCACCCGTTCGTGCATGCTGGAAGCCCTGGGGGAGGACTTCATCCGAACCGCCAGGGCCAAGGGACTTGCGGAGAGAGTCGTGGTTTACAAACACGCCCTGCGCAACGCGCTCATCCCGGTGGTCACCATCGTGGGCCTGCAGATGGGGGAGCTTCTGGCCGGGGCCATCGTCATCGAGAATGTCTTCAACCTGCCCGGCCTGGGACGCTTGATCTTCCTGGCCATCGGCCAGCGGGACCTGCCGGTGGTTCAGGGGGTCAGCCTGCTGATCGCCTTCTTCATCGTGCTTGTGAATTTTGCCGTGGACGTGATCTACGGCGCCGTGGACCCGCGAATTCGCGCGGGAAGCGAGAAAGTCTGAGAACATGAAGCGGGGCCTGAAAAATGTCAACCTGATCATCGGAGGGATCCTGGTCCTGGCCATCCTGGTCGCCGCCGGCCTCAGTTTCTTTTACACCCCCTACGATCCCAACCGGATGAACATGCCCAAACGCTTCCAATCCCCCGGAGCGGAGCACCTGCTGGGTACCGACCAATATGGCCGGGACATCCTGAGCCGGGTCATGAAAGGAGCGATGAATTCCCTCGTCGTGGGCTGGGTGGCGGTGGGGATCGGCATGGGTTTCGGGATCCTGCTGGGGTCGCTGGCGGCCTTCTGGAGAGGTTGGAAAAGCGAAGGGATTTTGCGGCTCATGGATGTGCTCTACGGCTTCCCGGCGGTGCTCAGCGCCATCCTCATCACCTCGATCATCGGGCCGGGAATGGTGAATAGCATGCTGGCCATCGGTATCTTCAACATTCCCATCTTCACCCGTCTCACCCGGGGAAGCTCCCTTTCGGTGTGGCGGAGGGATTTCGTGACCTCGGCCCGGGCCGCGGGGCAGAAGAACGGGGCCATCATCTGGGGCACCATTCTGCCCAATATCCTCTCTCCCCTCATCGTCCAGGGCACGGTCCAGTTTGCCATCGCCATCCTGGCCGAAGCGGCGCTGAGTTATCTCGGCTTGGGGACCCAGCCCCCTCACGCCAGCTGGGGGCGGATGCTGAACGAGGCCCAGACCTTCATGGAAATCTCTCCCTGGCTGGCCATCTTCCCCGGCCTGGCCATCGCCTGGGCGGTGCTGGGCTTTAACCTGCTCGGAGACGGCCTCCGCGACCTCCTGGACCCCAAACTCTCCCGGGCAAGGCGGTGATGTAGAGACTTTTTGAAACGCCGGGGATGATCATTTCCTTATGCGCGCCAGAACCCAAGCGGCAAAAATCAATCATGGATGAGGCTACCAGCAACAGGGAAGGATCCCACCAAACCCGGGAGGTTGGGCCAAAAATTCCTTGACACCCAGATCGCCTTTTTTGTATATTCACCGCAACCCAAAACGAGTGTTTATCGATCGGGAACCCCCGGGGAAAACAAACTGGGTTTGAAAGGGTTGGGATCTTTCGCTCTTTCCATCCTTGAGGACCTTCGCCCGTGACTGAAAGGGATCAAAACCTGAAAGAATATACCGATCGGGCAAAGGACTATTTCTACGGAGGCTACACGTGAACCGGAGCGGTTGTGCAGATGGCACAAGAGTACCTGGGTGAGGTGGATGAGCGGATCACGCGGATGGCGACTGTGCTTCCGGGCGGGCTGAACCTCAGGGGCGGGACCTGCGGCATCCTGCTGGGCGCTCTGGGGGCGATCGGTCTCAAGTACGGTTCCGTCAAGCGTGGCGAGCGGCAGCTCTGCGGCAAGCTGGGGCTTCGGGTGTACGATTTCTTTCATGAACTCACCCGGGAGAAATACGGCACGATCAACTGCCGGGACATCTCTCGCTGCGATTTTACGAGGCCGGAGGAAGCAACGGCTTTCCTCGGCAGCGCGGCACAGCAAGGTTGTGCGGCCCTGCTGGCGGACACCATGCACTTCGTGCTTCCGCTGCTCGACGACCCGGCCGAAGCGAAATAACCACTGCCCTTTCCGCCACGCGGCCAACGAAGGCCAGGCGCTCCAGGGCCGCTTGCGGAGCAGCCTCCTCTGCGGAGGATCCATTCGAACCCGGCACAAATTCCCCCGTTCCTTGCCCGAAGACAGATTCATTCCCTGAAAGCCCCACCCGGCCTTACGATTTTCAACGAGCTTATGCCAGGCTGATTTTGGCCTTAAAAAGGAAGAGGCAGGGCGCCTCAAAGGCTTCCAAGCGGGGATCATCTTTTTGATAATGATGAATCGGCAAGGTTGGACCCCGGGATGCGTAATGGCAGGATCGGTGCAATTTCCGGAGACGCCTTCAACGAACTTCAGGAGGATGGTAAAATGAAAAGTAAGGGTCGAAGGAAAGGCCGCCTAAATCGCGAGCCATGCACCGCTGGCAGTTCAGGTCATGAAGAGATCCGGCGCAAAAAGGGTGCGGGTTTCCGGATTGATCGCCTCCAGAACCCGGGCCAGCCGGGATGCGCAGGAAGGGCGACTTGCCGACTAAGAAAAAAGGGTCCCGATCCAGAGGGTTGAAGAATCGCTCCGTCACCATGTCGAGGCGATCATTTTGCATGGGGGCTGAGTTTCGATCGGCCAACGTATCCGGGAAAATCGTTATGAACGGAAAGGGGCAACGAAATGGATATGACCCAGGAGATGGGATTGAAGGGAATCAAGTACGAAAAGAGGGACATGATCGCCTATGTGGCCTGGAACACGGGGAAGCACAATATGTATACGAACGAGACCCTCGCGGAGTTGCAGCGCGTTTGGGCCGACTACAATACAGACGAGCACCTGAGGGTTGCAATCTTCTACGGTGAAGGAAAAAGCTTCTGCGCCGGGCACGACTTGTGGAAGGGCGAGGCCATCACCTCCGAGCCCGCGACCATCCACAAGCGCGAGGTCAAAATCAGAAAACCCGTCATCGCCGCAGTTTGGGGCTATGCGCTGGGAGGCGGGTTCAGTTCCGCCTTGGCGTGCGACATCATGATATGCGCTGACGATGCCAAAATGGGGATCCCCCAGGCCAAGTACGGATTATCGTCCATGGGCGGCCCCCAATTGCTGCCGCGGATCATCCCCGGCGTCGCTCGGTGGTACCTGTACACGGGTGATTATATCACCGGTGCCGAGGCCTATCGTCTGGGGATGTGTTTAAAATGCGTCCCGCGGGAGGAGCTGCTCCATGAGGCGACCCGGATGGGGGAACAGATTTGTGAAAGCTCGCCGGATTCGATCCGCTACCTGAAGGAATCCATCGAGACGGGCAGAAATCTTCCGATCGACCTGGCGCTGCCGGCGTCGGTTGAAATTTTGAAACGATTTGAGCAGACGCCGGAGTACAAGGCAAACCTGGAGGCGTTCCTGGAGAAAAAAGATCCGCCCTTTAAGCCCAAAAAGAAATAGAAAATTCGTTCAAACGAAGGAAAAGCCAGCCCGGCCGTCAGGAGACGGAGGGGGGCGCCAATAAAAAAAGGAGGGAAGTCCCATGGCGATGATGAACGCAAAACAGTACGAAGACAGTTTAAGGAAGCTGAAACTCAATGTGTATATGTTCGGCAAGAAGGTGGAAAACGTCGTCGACGATCCCATCATCCGGCCGTCCATGAACGCCGTGGCGGCGACCTATGAATGCGCCCACCAGGCGGAGTATGAGGACCTGATGACGGCTAAATCCCATCTGACGGGCAGGAAGATCAACCGCTTCACCCACATCCACCAGAGCACGGAAGACCTGGTGAAAAAATCGAAGATGGGGCGGCTCCTGGGATCGCTGACGGCCTGCTGCTTCCAGCGTTGTGTGGGCATGGACACCCTGAACGCCCTGTCCATGACCACGTACGATATCGACAAAAAGTACGGCACGGAATACAACAAACGCTTTCTGGCGTTTCTCGCCTACGTCCAGGAAAAAGATCTCACCTGCGACGGCGCCATGACGGACCCTAAGGGGGACCGCAGCAAGCCGCCGCACCAGCAGGCCGATCCCGACCTGTTCCTGCACGTGGTGGAAGAGCGCAAGGACGGCATCGTTGTCCGGGGGGCCAAATGCCACCAGACGGGCGCGGTCAACTCCCACGAAATCATTGTCATGCCCACCATCAGCCTGCGCCAGGACGACAAGGATTATGCGATTTGCTTCGCCCTCCCTTCCGATGCCCAAGGCATAACTTACATTCTGGGGCGCCAGTCCTGCGACACCCGCAAGCTGGAGCCGGGCATGATGGACCGGGGAAACCAGTTCTACGGCGGCCACGAGGCCCTCGTCGTCTTCGATAACGTCTTTGTTCCCTGGGAGCGGGTCTTCATGTATAAGGAATGGGATTTTGCCGGCCAGCTCGTCGAGCAGTTCGCCTCGTACCACCGCCAGAGTTACGCCTGCAAGGCGGGGGTCGGCGACGTCCTCATCGGGGCGACGCAGTGCATCGCCGAATACAACGGGGTGCAGGGCGCCTCCCATGTGAAAGACAAGATCATCGAGATGAATCACCTGAATGAGACCCTCTTCTGCGGCTCCCTGGCCTGCGCCGCCGAAGGGCACAAAGAACCCAGCGGCACGTACTATGTCCACACGCTCCTGGCCAATGTCTGCAAGCAGAATGTGACCCGCTTTCCCTTCGAGATCGCCCGCCTCGCCCAGGATGTCGCCGGCGGCCTCATGGTGACCCTGCCCTCGGAACAGGATTTCCGCTCGCCGGAAATCGGCAAATGGATGGAGAAGTACTACAAGGGCAATCCGAAGGTCCCCACAGAATACCGTATGCGGATTCTGCGGCTCATCGAGAACCTGACTCTGGGGACGGCGGCCGTGGGCTATCTGACGGAATCCATGCACGGGGCCGGTTCGCCCCAGGCTCAGCGGATCATGATCGCCCGTCAGGTCAATATGGACTTGAAGAAGAAAACCGCCAAGAAGTTGAGCGGAATCCCTGAGAATGAATGAAAAGCGCCGGATCGGTCTCAAATACTGCGGCGGCTGCAATCCCCTGCATGACCGTGTCCGGACGGCCGGATGGATCCAAGAGCAGCTGAAGGATCGAGTCGAATTTGTATCCTATGAAGATGAGGATACAGAAGGGATCCTGATTATCGCGGGGTGCGCGACCGCCTGTGTCGACCGGACCCCCTTCGCGGGGAGACCGGTCTGGACCGTCACGGGCCCGGAGGATGCCGAGCGCTTTGTGGAAGAGATCCGGTAAATAATGTCAACGCTCTGAATTTGGCCCGGTCCGTGACCTACAGGACTGCAGCCGCCGGTTTGAGCTGTGGAGGGGGCAAGAAGGTGATCATGGATGTGGAGGGAGTGGACCGGGTTTTGGCCTTGAAGAATGTTAGACTAACGCTTTATCATATAGGATCCGTCACAGATTGTTTGGTATATACTGTACCAGACTGATAATTTTGAATTAAATACTATGACGACAGACCTAGTTTCCTTAGGTTTTCATTCAGTTGTTTCCTTCCTTCGATCATAAAAATCTTCTTGAATCTTTCACCTTGATTTCGAAACAACTCTTCAGGGGACCCAATCGGAGGTGGATTTTCGACAATGCTCCTTGCCTTTGCTACCACTTTACCAGACGAAACATTCACCATCTTGGTCAAAACCTGCATTAAAAAACATCCTCGGAAAATTTCATAATTAAGAATCCCAACCTCTAACAGGGTGTCTACCCCTTGCAGTTGGTACTTTTCGATGTTCACTGTCGAAACATCCTGCTTATACCACGCTCTCAAGGGAGCATACCAATTCTCCATAAACAAGGTGGCTTCCTTCCTATGCCCAGCGGAAAGGGTATGCAGTTCCTTACTAACGATAACTTCGACAGAAAGGATTTTAGAAATCTGACTGGCTGCCTCGTGTGCGAGGACTCTAGTTGGGATCCAAGCTTTATCACTCGTGTACCATTCTTCAAGGACCTTTAACGCATTTGCCCGTTTTTCCTCATACTTTGATAGTTGGGTGAGAACCGCAATTCCAGAAATAATTGTAAGGGCAGCGGCTCCTTCTGGCGGGTACGCAGACATTATTGGAACATTACCCAGAGCTTCGAGGATGGCCGGTCCCAATATTAAAGGAGGAGGCTGAACTGGAACAACGACCATTTTCCGAATGGCGAAGAGTATCTCCGGCGCCAACCTCCTTTGCGTGGCCATGCAAGCGGGCAAAATGGCAAGCGTCAAGAGGCAGCAAAGAAGTTTCCCATAAATCATCTGCCTTTGATACGGAAAAAGCTCTGTCTCTCTTAAATGTTTAGGGGTAATTAGATTTATGCGCATAGGACATTGCACACTCGTTCCCGGTTCGTATGAAACCACATCGGCGTGGCCGATAATTCTGCGACAAACCAGGCATAATCAGTCACTTGCACTTCCTGTTGTTTTTTATCCTGACATTTTATACTGATCGGCATAAAGAGTCAGCGTCATAACCCGGAATATATTTTAAAACTTCCATTCTATCCACATTATGGAAAACCTACATCTTTGGGGATGGCTGTCAATTCTTGCTTCCAGGAGGAAGTTATTGGCCACGCTTGAAGAGATCGTGCCACTTAGGAAGCCTGCCAAGACACCCGCCGTTTTTCAAGGAATGAGACCTATATCTAAACCTCGATTACTGATTGGAATCTACACCTTCTGGGAAATTTTTTGAACCGAAGAGGAAGCAATCAATATCTAAGCTTGCCTAATAGAAATTCAGTGTAAGGCCTTTCCATGTGGAATAGTACGCTGAATTCAAAAGGCAGGCCTGACACCCAGCCTCTTAGCGACAGTGCTGAGGATGAATGGGTTCGCCCGATTTTGCTCCCCCGGCCTAACTACCGGTACCGCGATGCCGCCCGAAAGATGTTGGGCATCCGGAGACCGTCCCGGAGGTAACCAAGACACATGAATCCTCCCATCATCGCGCCGGTCACGCCCAGTCCTCCGGCGTCTGCCCCCGTCAGGTAAAGGCCCGGGAGGGGGGTTTTAGGGTGTGTCCAGGCAATGTTGCCGGAGCTGAAACGTTCAGAAACGGAGCAAAGTCCGTAGGCCGCTCCCCGGTGGTGCCCGGTAAAGTGTTCATTGGTCAGCGGGGTGGCCAGTTCCCTGTACTCGACCATGTCGCTGAATCCCGGGAAGAAACCGTCCACGAAAGCGATCAGGGCTTCGGAGATGCGTTCTTTTAACTTCTTGTATTCCGCGTCCCGCCGGTTCCAGGGCTGGTGGCGCCACCGGGAGAAGAAAGTGTAGTCGGTAGTGAAGTTGAGAATCTCGGCCGAGTGTGCCTGTGCATCCGGGTCCTTTAGTGAATGAAAAGAGACACAGGCGTGTCGCGGCTGCCCGGATTCGAGCCAAGCTAAACCTTCGGCAAAGATGGCATCATGGTCAAAACCGTCGTAGATCCATAGGTTTGCCCCGTTTAAACCCAATTGACTCGGGTCCCTAGAGAAGCCCAGGAACAGAGTCAGGTTGGTGGTGGGAGGATGTTTCAGGGCAAAGCGTTCCAGGTCGGAGCGGAAGGGGATCGGAAAATCGAGTGGTACCAGCTTTAAGTAGGTCTCGAGTGTGCCTGCGTTAGAGATGATTTCCGGGGCGAGGTATTCCTCTTCTTCTCCTTTGTTCCCGGCCCCGGCCTTCCTGGCCCGAACCCCCACGGCCCGTCCGTTCCGGATGATGATACCCGTTACCTCCCTGCGAAGCAGGAAACGGCCGCCCTTGCTTTCGACGGTCTCCCGCACGCTTTCGGCGATTTTGCCCGAGCCACCGGAAGGGTAAAAGCCACCCTGCGAGTAAAAATTGACGATCATGCCGTGCAGTCCGAAAGGACTCAGCCCCGGGGGCAAGCCGTAATCGCCCCACTGCGAGGCCAGCAGGGCTTTGAGTCGGGGGTCCTTAAAGTGGGTGTCCAGGTATGCCCCGGTGGTCAGTCCGATGGGTTGCCTCAGGAGAGATCGAACAAGGGCGGCAATGCCGCGCATAACCCACCAGCCGTTGCGCCGGTTCATCTCCATGGCCAGGCCTGCCCCTGCTTTTTTGGCATCCTTGAAGTAGCGCCGGATGGCCCGGGATTCGTCGGGAAAGAGATCGCACAGCCCCGCAATCGTGCGCTTGGGATCCGCGTAGACGTCGAACCTAAGGTCTGGATAAATGAACTTATCAAAGGGATCGGGCATGGGGACCCATTCCACTTTACCTCGGGTTATCAAGTCGATCATGCGGCGGGTGATTGAGCCTTCCCGCATTTTGCCGAGGTAGTGAAGACCGGTATCGAAGTGGTACCGACCCCGCTTAAAATCGTGCGTGTACCCTCCGGCCCGGTCGTGCTTCTCCAAAACCAAGGCCCGCTTGTCCCGCAGTTGGGCCATCAGGCTCGCTACGGTCAGTGCCCCCATTCCTGAGCCAATCAGGATGATGTCATAATGGTCATTCATAGAACAATGGATAGTTCTCTCTTTCGGTAAAACACCGGTTTTAGCAGTGCGACTTGAAAAGGTTTGACCGTTGCGCCATAACACCCTCCCGGGGCTTCATGAACAAGGGAAAACTCACAGGAGGATGCTATGGAAAAGGTTAAACAGGGTAAGAAAGTCTATCGCATTCCAAATGGGATAGCAAATATCAAGTGGGGGATTTCAGGGGCGGGTTGGCCAAAAAAAGAGTTCTTGCCAAGTTTCAAGATTTTTCATATTTATCACCTATAGGCAGAATTACGAAGTTCTGGAACAAAGGCTGGGTATGAATCCTTGGAAATCGGTCCCTGCGTTCTCAGGAAACCGAGATCCTGGCTGGAGAGAGAAATGATAGCCGCGAATATCATGAAAGCCCACGATTACGAAGAAGTTTCCATCCTGCAGAACAAAAAAGCCAGGCTGTTGGCCATCAACGTGATCCATGACACCACGAGGGGGCCCGCGGTCGGGGGAATCCGTTTTATGAAATACAAGAGTGAAGACGAGGCGATCTACGACGCTCTGAATTTGGCCCGGTCCATGACCTACAAGACTGCGGCCGCCGGTTTGAGCTGCGGAGGGGGCAAGACGGTGATCATGGATGTGGAGGAAATGGATCGGGTTTTGGCCTTGAAGACGGTGGCCCGTTTCATCGAAAGCCTAAACGGAAGAAGATTCACCGGAAGAGACCTGGGGATATCGCTTGAAGATCTTGAAATCATGCGGACCGAGACCCAATGGGTGGCCGATGAAAGCGCCGCAGGGGTGGGCGATTTGTCCGAAGCCACTGCCTGCGGAGTTTACCATGCCATGCGGGCCTGCCTGGAAGAAGTGAGCGGGACTGATTCTTTCAAGGGGAAAAAAGTGGCCGTGCAGGGGGTCGGGGAAGTGGGCTTCTGGGTGGCGAAATACGCGGTGGAAGCGGGAGCCCGCGTGGTGGTGGCCGACGTAAACCCAGGAGCGCTGGCAAGGACCGTCGAAGACCTGAAGGTCGAGGCTGTATCCCCGGATCAAATCTACGAAGTGGATTGCGATGTTTTTTCACCCTGCGCGCTGGGAGGGGTGTTAAACTCCGGGACGATTCCCCGCCTCCGGTGCAAGATAGTCGCCGGCAGCGCCAATAATGTCCTGGGGAACGAGCAGGACGGAAATTCGCTTTATGGTAGGGGGATTGTCTATGCCCCGGATTATATCGCCAATGCCGGGGCGGTGATCCAGTGGTGGTTCCGGCAAACCGCCTACCCCGTCATGGACAAGCGGGATGGCCGGGAAGTCATTGCCAACATCTACCTTGTGGTGAAGGAGATTCTACGCCGCTCCCGAGAAAAGCAACAGCCTCCCGCCCGGGTCGCCGATCAGTACGCGGAGAACCAGTTGAAGCCGGAAAAAACTTACAGGGATATGAACTGGGGCATGTAACCCCTTCTATTTCTTATTTCCGACCCTCTTTTTCTGGAGAACGTTCTCGTTACCATGCGAATTGCACGAGGATATACTTTTCCAATTCCTGTCAGTATAAATCACCTCCTGTGGAATCCGGCAAAGCCGGTCAGCCCCGCACTTTGAACTTGGTTTCCAGCTTCTTCATCTTCTCCACGATCCCTCCGTATTCAAGTTCACTGTAGGGGAGCATGGCTGCCCCGGAGAAACCCTGGGCCCGGATGTCGGTGGCTTTCTGGGAGACCCTGTTCCGCACGTAATCCCAGTAGGGGTGATCGAAAGCGTCAGCGGGTTCGGTGAAGATCCCTTTGTTTACACAGAAGGCCTGGCAGCTTACCACCGGGGGGCCGTCAAAATAGGAGATGCTGGAATTGCTGCGCACGGGCATCAGCGGGCCGGTGTGGCTTCCCCTCATGAAGCCGGCGACATAATGGCCGATGTTGAAAGGGGCCAGAACCTCCCCGGTGGCCGGGAAGGCGCCCTGCACCCGCACCAGCATGACCGGGTCGTCCTTCCCGGTGTATTTCCCGGCGATGTTGTGAAGCCGGGTGGTGCTCACCGAAACGACGATCTCCTCAGTGGTCCGGGAATAGATGGCCTCCACCACGAAGCGCTGATTATCCCGCAACAAAGCGGCGATGTCGTACAGTTCCTCGGGGGAGTTCAGCTCGATCACCCGGTCCCCTTCCGTGTAGGAGACATCCATGATCACAAACCGGAATCCCTTGCTCATCGCCGGGCTGAGAATCAGCCCTGAGTTGTACATGGGGTCGGCAAAGGCCAAATAAAGGGGGAGGTTGTAAGCTCCGGGGTCGGTTTTATCCGCGGCG
>LJUR01000209.1 GCA_001304105.1 Deltaproteobacteria bacterium SM23_61 | reverse complement strand
CCCACGTCGTGCATGAGACTGGACCAGAAGATCACCTCGACTTCTTCTTTGCCCCACCCCAGGCCTTCGGCGATGAGGGCACAGTAATGGCTCATCCGCTTGATGTGATTGGCGGTTTCCTTGTCCCGGTACTCCGCGGCCACGCCCAGGCGGAAGATGGTGTCCAGGTGGGCCTGTTTCAGGTCCTCGGTGAGCTCGGCATTTTCGATGGCCACTGCCGCTTGAGAAGCCAGGGAGGAAGCCAGTTTTTCATGCTCCTTGCGGAAGGGAATCACCCGCCCGTCGCTCAGGGCGTTGATCAACTGCAGGACCCCCACCGTCTGCCCATCCCGGTTCAGCATGGGGACTACCATCATGGAGTGAGAAGCATAGCCGGCCTTCTGGTCCCAGGTAGGGTTGTAGTGGTAGGAGGCTTCGGGAGGGATCTCCTTGACATCGGGGATGTTCAGCACTTTCCGGGTCAGGGCGGAGTATCCGGCGATCGATTCCTGGGAGACGGGCATTTCAAAAGACTGGTACATCTGCCGCATCCGTTCCTCTCCCAGTCGGTCGCTCAGACTCTGGCACTGACTGACCCGAAAGATCAGCCGGTCCTTCTTCACCAGGTAGAGCGTTCCCGCATCCGCCCGGGTGAGCCGGCGGGCCTCCAACAGAATCATGCCCAGCAGCTTCTCCAGGTCGTGGATACTGGACAGGGCGATTCCCACGTTAAGCAGTTCCTCAAACTCGGCGGCAAAAGAAGAGCGGTCCATGGTTTTCCCTCTGGGTTGATGGAGCCCGCGCCGGCTGGAGCTGGCTGATTATAGACTGGCCCTAGCTCAAAGGCAAGAGGGATCCGGGCCTCAGAGGATTTTGATTTGACACCCCCAATTCAGGCATCTTATATTGAAAGAGGGCGCCCCCAAAAGGAATAAATCCTGAATTCCAAAATGAAAGGCAAAGAATCTTTCTCTCGCAGAGCCCGCAGGGCTCGCAGAGTTAAAGACGAACGAATAAAATATTTAGCCTATCTTGTTTTTTTTATTTTTACAAATATTCCTGCTTTCTCTGTGTACTCCGCGGGCTCTAGCGAAGCCCATGAACCTAATATGGTTCAGGGCGAAGCGGGCAAGAGAAAAAGTCTTTGTCTCTCGCAGAGCCCGCAGAGTTCACAGAGAAGGTTCAAGAATGAACAAACTTCAAGATCCAGAGCATCTATTTTTTGGAAATAATTTGCTTTCTCTGCGAGCTCTGCGGGCTCCAGCGAAGCCCCTGAACCTAATATGGTTCAGGGCGAAGCGGGCAAGAGAAATTGTCCTCTAAATTCTTGCGGATTTCATAAAGGGAAATGGGACTTGAAAAAACAACCGACCAAGAAGAAGAAAGGCCAACGGGTTCTGGTGATCAGCGCCCATCCGGATGACACCGAATTCGGCTGCGGAGGGACCCTCGCCAGGTGGGCCCAAGAAGGGGCGGAGGTTTTTTACTGCATCTGCACCAGCGGGGAAAAGGGGACCGACGATCCCCACATCCCCTGTCATGCCCTGGCTCCCATCCGGGAGAAGGAACAAAGGGCCGCCGCCCGGATGATCGGCGCCCGGGAGGTCGTTTTCCTCCGCAAACCGGATGGGGATCTTGCCTATTCCCTGGATTTCAGGGGAGACCTCGTTCGGGTGATCCGGCAGTTTCGCCCCCATACCCTCTTTACCCATGACCCGGCCAATCGTTCCTTTGATGTTCAATATATTTTCCACTCCGACCATCGGGTGGTGGGGGAGCTGGCCTTTGACGCCGTCTATCCTTCGGCTCTGAATCACAACTTCTACCCCGCCCACCTGGCGGAGGGGCTTTCTCCCCACGCCGTCTCGGAGATCTATTTTTTCGCCTCAGCCGAACCGGATACCTGGATCGACATCGAACCGACCCTGCATCTGAAACTCCGGGCCCTCCGCTGCCACGCCAGCCAGATCAAGGAACCCAAGATGATGGAAGAGATGGTCCGTACCTGGTTCGGGGTCTGGGGAAGGGAAAAGGGCTTCGCCTACGCCGAGCGGTTCCGCCGCCTGCAGATCTTCCAAAATCCGGGGGAACGCATGAAGAAGCTGAGAGAGATCTTGAAACATGCACCAGATACCAAAGAAGCTCCAAGGAACACTCAAAAATGAAAACCATTGTCTCTCGCAGAGCCCGCAGAGTTCGCCGAGAAGACTTAAAAATGAATAACCTGTAAGACCAAGAGCTTCTATTTTAGAAATAATTTGCCTTGCTTATGTGCTCTGGGGGCTCTAGCGCAGCGGGCGAGAGATTCATGTACTTGTTGTTTGGAAATTGAACAGCCGTGGATAAATGGATCTGGAAAGATAAAATTCTCCTGGCCATCGTCCCTTTCTTCGGTTCCCTGGCCCTTCGCTTTCTTTCTCTGACCATCCGGAAGAAAACGATGTATGGGGAGCGTTTTCAGAAATTCCGGGATCAGGGACAGCCCATCATTGGGGCTTTTTGGCATCAAAGACTCCTCATGATGCCCTTCTTTCCCCGGCCGGGAAAAACGGGAATGCTCATCAGTCAGCACCGGGACGGAGAATTCATCGCCCGGGCGATAAAATTTTTAGGTATCGACTCGGTCCGCGGTTCGACCACCCGCGGGGGCCTTTCCGGATTGCGGGGAATGGTCCGGTATTACCGGGAGGGAGGCAATCTGGCCATCACTCCCGACGGCCCCCAGGGACCCAAGCATGTGGTTCAGATGGGGGTGATCGAACTGGCCCGCCTGACCGCAAGTCCGATCTTTCCCTTGACCTACGGCGCCTCGCGGAAAAGGGCCCTCAACAACTGGGACCATTTCATCATCCCCACCCCCTTCTGCCGGATCGTTTACCTCTGGGGAGAGCCCGTTTGGGTTCCCCGGGACAGCAAGCGGGAGGAGATGGAAGAGAAGCGGCTCCTTCTCCAAGACCGCCTTCGCCAGATCACTGAGGAGGCAGATCGGATCTTTCGGCGCAACCCCTGATTTCCCAGCCTTAGCCCAAGCCCTGGGAATTTTTGGGCCGATTTTCCTGTTGACTTTTTTCCCCCCTCTGGTAGACTCCATCTTGCCAGTCCTTGCCAGTTTTGATTTCCCTTCTGCCTGAGAATGAACCCAGGCTATCCAAACAGCTTTTTCGGCCATGCCTGGGAGTTCCTTTCCCCGTGGGGTAAAGAAAAAACTTCGTTCACTGAACTCTTCCCCTGGGGGATCGACGGTATAAACCCAGGGAAGATCAATTCATAGCCGGAAACAAGAGCGGAAGATTCCGCCATCTGGCCGAAAGGGGGTGAAATTCGCTTTTCCCGTCGTCATTTCCGAGAGTCCCGGAGCAGTTCAACTCTTAGCCTGGCAGAGGAGGCATGGCCATGAAGAAAAGAGTTTTGATCATCGGACTCGTATTTGGACTGGCTTCCATTCTGAATCCTGCCCCTTCCTTTTCCAAACCCATCAAAGTCCTCGCCCAGTTTCCCATGAGCGGTCCGGTGGGAAGCTTGCCCGAATTCGGCTGGGGCTTTATCGACGGCATGAGTTATGTCAATGGCAAGGGCGGGGTCAATGGAAAACCGATCACCTATTTCCTGGAGGACATGCGCTACAGCCCTACAGTGGAAGTAGCCAACTTCACTCGGATCGTGGCCGCGGAAAAACGGGATGAATTCCTCATGGCCTCAGGGTACATTACCGGAGGCTTGAAGCCACTCATCGACAAGGTAAATAAAGAGGAGAAGATTCCCTGGCTGGATGGTTCCTACTCCACGGAAATCTTCGGGCCGGAAGGCGGTCCCTCAAAGTATCCCTATTATTATTCTTTGGGCGCCACTTACGGAGACCAGATGCGGGTGCTGCTGAACTGGGTCAAGGAAGACTCCCAGGGAAAGGGAAAAGTAGCCATCGTCTACAGTCCCACCGAATGGGGCCGCGATCCCCTAGCCATGGCCCGAGCCCATGCCCAGAAGATCGGACTTAAAATCGTGGCTGAAGAAGAGTACGCTTTCACGGCCACGGATGCAACTGCCCAGGTGACCAACGTGCGAAAGGCGAAGGCGAATTATGTCTTCTACCATGGATACTCCGGGGCTGCGCCCTATACGGCCATTTTTATGAAGACCGCCAGACGGTACTTGAAAAAAGCTACCATCCTGGGTACCCACTATACCACGGGCCGGTATCCCATTTTGATCGCGGGGAAAGCGGTTGACGGGATGGTCGGAACTGGTTGTCGTCCCCAGGAGGACGACATGGCCAATTCCATGGTAAAGATGGCCCATGAGTTCGCCGAAAAATACAAAAGAAAAGAGGGCATCAAGGATATGTTCCTTTACATGGAGGGGCTAACCTACGCCCTCATCTTCCATGAAGCCCTCAGCCGGGCGGATAAGGCCGGACAGCTGACCCGAGAAGGGGTAAAGAAAGTATTGGATGACATGATCTGGGATTATCATGGTCTCTTTGGCGGCCGCAGTTTTGCCTATAAGTCCCACACGATCCCCATGGTCAGAATTTACCGTTGTAAAGTGGAGAAGGAGATCGAAAAAGGGGGAAGGAAGATCGGCGTGGGAACTTGGAAGCCCATCAGTCCCTGGATCAACACGGAGATCGAGTTGAAATAAGGGCTCCTCTCTGCGAATCAAGAGGGAGGTAGGGGCAATTCATAAATTGCCCCTATCTCCCAATTCATAAAGGCTTATTCTGTCATGGCTGACCTGATCCAGACATTGGGAGCCGGCCTGCTCATAGGCTGCGTCTATGGCCTCCTGGGCCTGGGAATCGTCATCATCTTTCGGGCCTCGGAGGCCTTCAACTTTGCCATCGGCGAATTCCTGGTCATCGGCTCTTTCCTCTTTTACATCTTCTACTTCGACCTGGGCCTTCCCCTCGTCCTGGCTCTGCCCCTGGGTCTCCTGGCTTCAGGCGCAACGGGAGCCCTCATCGAACGGCTTTCCATTAAGCCCCTTCTGGGACGGTCGGGTCTCTCCATGACCATTATCACCCTCGGTTTGGCCAGCGTCCTGAGGGCTTCTGTGCAGCTCATCTTCGGTGCCCATTCCTATTCCTTCTTCATCGAATTGCCGGACCTAACTCTGGAGTCAGGCTACCTCCTTTTTCCCTCCGAGAGGATTTGGGCCGGTTTGTTATCGGCCATCGCTTTCGGACTCGTACTCTTCTTTCTTTTCCGCACCCGCTGGGGAGTGGCCATCCGGGCCACTTCCGAAAGCCAGCCGAAGGCCATGGCTTTCGGGATCGATGCCCGTTTTATCCTTCTTCTGGTCTGGGCCGTAAGCTCCATGTCTATCGCCGTGGCCGGGGTTATGATCTCGAATTTCGGGGCCCTCTCCTACCTGACCGGAATCGCCGGCCTGCGGGCGATTCCGGTGGTCCTCATCGGAGGAATGGATAGCATTGGCGGGGCGCTCATCGGGGGATTGATCGTGGGCCTCTGTGAGGCTCTGGTGGGGAGCTATATCGAGCCCTTGGGCCTGGTGGGGTTCAAGGACGTGGCTCCTTATTTGCTCCTGCTCATCGTGTTGTTCATCCGTCCCTATGGCCTTTTCGGAACGGTTAGGATCGAAAGAGTGTGAGAAATGCTCTCCGTCGAAAACCTTCGGGTGGTTTACCACGATGTGATCTCTGTTCTTAACGGCGTTTCTCTGAAAGCGGCGGGGGGACAAATCTCCGTTATCATCGGGGCCAATGGAGCGGGAAAGACCACGCTGTTGCGGGCCATCGGGGGAATGCTGGACATCTACGAAGGAGATATCATCGAGGGGGATATCAAGATCGGGGAGGCTTCGGTCCGGGGACTGGATAGCACCGACATCATAAGAAAATTTAGCTTGACCTATGTGATGGAAGACCGTCCGGTCTTCTGGTACCTGACCATAGAAGAGAATCTGGCGGCCGCAGCCTATTCCCGGTGGGACGGAGCGGTGAAGGCCGACATGGAGAAGGTTTTTGAATATTTCCCTGTGCTGCGAAAACTTCGGGACCAAAAAGCTGGATACACTTCCGGCGGAGAGCAGCAGATGCTGGCCATAGGTATGTCCTTGATGACCCGCCCGAAGATTCTCTTATTTGACGAACCCTCCTTGGGGCTCGCCCCCCTGGTAAGCGAGGAGCTCTTCCGCATCATCCAGCGGCTGAACCAGGAGGGGATGACCGTTCTTCTGGTGGAGCAGAATGCCCATGCCGCACTCCAGATTGGCCATCATGGGTATGTTCTCGAGAACGGCCGGGTGGTTCTCGAGGGGACGGCCGGGGCGCTCCTGGAAAACGAAGACGTCCGCGAATTCTACCTGGGCGCTGGGGCCAAAGAAAGAAAAAGTTACCAGGATGCCAAAAGGTACAAGCGAAGGAAGCGATGGCTGTAAAGAGCGGCAACCCCCTTCTCGATCTTCAGGGCCTGAACCTCTCTTTCGGCGGAGTC
>LJUR01000208.1 GCA_001304105.1 Deltaproteobacteria bacterium SM23_61 | reverse complement strand
ATCAAAGAAATGCTGGACCTTGGCGTGGATGGACTCATCAGCGACCGACCTGATCTTGTTCGCCAGATAATGAAGGAGCGTGGCATGCCGCTGCCGTCTCCAACCCCGGTGAAACCCTGACAAAATTTGCTCAGGCTATACAACCCGCTATGCCCACCTTGTTCTCAACCACAAAACACGGGCTATCAACATTCCGGATCGGGTTTTAGGGTTCGACCTGTCGCTCAATCCTCCACAAACAAAAGAGGCCTCAGGGGTCATTCCCATAAGGCCTCGAAATCATTGGCTGGGGGACAAGGATTCGAACCTTGATTCACGGAGTCAGAGTCCGTTGTCCTACCGTTGAACGATCCCCCAAAATTCCTAAGAAAAAAAATACCCGAAAAACCCGGGGCCGTCAACAGGAAAAACAGCGGTCCAAAATCCTTGAATTGATTGCTGGTTGGTGCTAATTTACGCGGAAGAAATTCTTTCCGCGGCACCATCCATTCCAGGGGATCGCTGCCTTGCCAAGGCAGCGAAAAAAAGAACGGGATTGCGGATCCGGTCCAGGGCACGGCCGGCTTTGATTCTCTCGCGCTTTGAATGCCGGAGATAAGAAAGGAAGGTTCAAACATGAACCGCCGTCAGTTTTTACGTTATTCTTCAGCCTGGGGGGTCTCCTGGTCTTTAGGGGGATTGATTCCTTCCTGCGCCCAAGCTCCGCCGAAGCCGGACGCCGATCGGGCGATTCTTCAGGGCCTGCGGATCATCGATCCCCACGCCCATCCCGATCAATTTCACCACGTCCGGCCTTCAAGGATTGATAAAACTTCGACCCTGCGGGCGATCAAGGCCGCCGGGATGGCGGCCAGCGCCTTTGCTGCGGTGGGGGACCTTGAGTTTTTCAGGCGAAGTTCGAAGATTTCCTATTATTCTAGCACCAAGGCCCAGTTGCAGCGCATCCACGATCTGGTGAAGGCGGGAAAAGTGAAAAGGGTGCTGAGAAGCGCTGACGTACCGGCGGTTGTAAACCCGGGTGACCCCCCGGGAGCCATCTTGGCCATTGAGGGAGGCGATCCTCTGGATGGCAAATCGGAGCGGGTCGACGAATTCTACCGGATGGGCGTCAGAATCATAACCGTGGTCCATTATCGAAACAATGAACTGGGTGACGTGATGGCCACCTGGAGAGGCTTGAATCCCGGGCCTTACAACAATGGACTGACTCAGGCAGGGCGAAAAGTAATAGCGCGGATGCAAGAAGTGGGGATGGTCGTGGATGTCGCCCATGCGCATTCGACCACTTTGAAGGACATTGTGGGAATGAATCCCAAACCCCTGCTGGATTCGCACACCAACCCTTGTCCCACCGATGATCTCAGACGGTGCCACCGACAGCGGACCTGGAAGGACATGGAGCTGGTGGCCAAGACCGGCGGAGTCATTTGCACCTGGCCTTTTGCGTACAACCGCCCGGACCAGCAGCGAAGGACCTTTTTGGACTGGGCCCGGGAAATCCTGGAGATGAAAAAAAGACTGGGAATGGACCATGTAGGTTTAGGAACCGACGGCGGGGGTGGCATCCCCCGGCTCATCGAGGGTTACCGCGACGTCCGTGATCTGGCCCGGTTCGTTGCGGCCATGCAGGAGATTGGCCTTTCGCCGGAGGACATCCAGGCGTATATGGGAGGCAACGTCCTTCGGGTGCTCCAACAATGCATTGGATAAGCGATTCCGAGGGCCCTGCACTGCTTATGTCTAAACTTTTAATTTCTATCAAGATTTTTTTGTGAATCTTTATCCGTTTTTATCCGCGTTCATCCGCGTCCCATCGGGTCTTTTTTCTTAATGTCTTGTGCAAACATGAAATCTGTGTTTATCTGTGTTCATCTGTGTCCGGATATAAAAAATTTTTGGTTGCGGTGCAGCCCCAGTTTATTATTTTGCGGAGGGGGAATATGGAAGGATGGAGCGAGGAAGAAATCAGGAATAGGGACTTGATGGCTCCGTGCGGGCTCTACTGCGGGGCCTGCGGAGTGTACATCGCTACCCGGGATAAGAATGAGAAATTCAAGGAGATTATGGGGAAACTCTACGGGACAAAACCGGAAGAGACGGAATGCCTGGGATGTATGCAGGCCGATCCGCCCCAAAAGATGTATGGGTATTGCAAGGCGTGTAAAATCAGAAATTGCTTCAAGTCGAAAGGCTATTACTCCTGCCATCAATGCAAAGAATGGCCGTGCGACCTGATTGAAAAATTCGGCTTTGCCACGGGGGCGAAGGTGATGAAGAGGGCGATCCCGGCCTGGCGAGCCAAAGTGGCCGAACACGGAGATGAGGAGGGCAGCGTGGAGTGGGCGCGGGCGGAATGCGAGCGGTATCACTGCCCTTCGTGCGGGAAGCCCCTGTTCCGGGGCGCGCAACGCTGCCGGGAGTGCAAAAGACCGGTGGCGGATGAACTGGATGGATCGTTATGAAGAAGAGATGGGTTTTTTCTTGACAGGCCTGGGGAGGATATATTATTTTGTATACGAATTAATTTGCAGGCCGGGGAGAAGCGGCTTCCATGGTTCAGTATGAAGACTGCATCGTTTTCCTTTTAGCCAAGGCTTACCAGCGGGCCCACTCGGCCTTTAAGGTGAAACTTGCTCCGTTTGGCATCACGCCGGTCCAGCACCTGATCCTGGCGGTCCTCGGGGAAGAAGAATTTCTTTCTCCCGCGGAAATTTCCGACCGGGTGGCCATGGACGGGGCTACTTTATCGGGGGTTCTGGACCGCATGGCGGAGGCGGGTCTGATCAAGAAAGAGGAGAATCCAGAAGACCGGCGTTCCATCAGGGTGTCCCTTTCCCCCAAGGCCAGGAGGATGAGGGAAGGGCTGGCCGAGCAGAGGAAGTCCATCAACGAAGAACTGACCGCGAAGTTCTCCCTGGAAGAGAAACTGCTGCTCAAGCGGATGCTGAGAGACCTGAAAGGATGATCGTTTGCCTACGAATAAAAAAAGGTTTCAGGTTTCCGGTTGCAGGTTGCATAAGACGCATCCATGAGAAAAGGAGGGAGTCATGGGAGAGGTGGTACATACGTCCCGGGTCAGGATTGTAAGAGAGATGGGCCCCACCCGGAGGGCAGTGATCGAAGGCTTCGGAGAGCCCATCTACTACGGAGTCCACGGGGGGATCAAGAAGTTCTACCGGGTGGAGCCGGAGAAGGAGCATGCCGCCACCCTGGATCATATCGTGGCCGCCACTGCCGGCTGAATGATGGGCACGCTGGCCGGTGGGCTGGCTGGGAAAAAAATTCCCACTCCCGAAGACCTTTACTGGGCGGACGTGGAGGGAGATATCGAAGATGTAAACGGGATTCTGAAGATCACCCGGATCCGGGTCCGGTACCATTTGAAAGTACCCAAGGAGAAAGCCACGGAGGCCCGGGAAGCATTCTCCACCTATCTGGTCCGATGTCCGGCGGCTCAGAGCGTCATCGGCTGCATCCGGCTGGAGGATCAGTTGGTCATCGAGGAAGAAGGCTGAAGGGGGGGAACCATGGATAGCTTCACGGAACAGGTGAAGGAGATCGTTCGTTCCTACGGCGGGGCGCGGATCGGCATTACCACCCGGGAAACCCTGGCCGGAGGCCCGCCCTCCACCGACCTGACCTACATTCTGCCGGAAGCCAAGTCGGCCATCACTTTTGCCCTTCCGCTCGACAAAAAATTCATCCGTCCCTTCCTGGCCAAGGAGGATCGCCTGAGCCATGAGAGGGACAATCTCCAGGTAAACCTGCTGGCTACGGGACTGGCGGCGCATATCGCCAAACACCTGGAGCAAAAGGGATTCCCCTCCCAGGGGGTGGTATCCAACGAATCCTACCGGGATGAGAAGCCGCTGGGAAGGTTGGGAATGAACCCGGACCTCTCCCACCGTTACCTGGCCGTCCGTTCCGGGGTCGGCTGGTTCGGGTTTTCGGGAAACGTGATCACTCCGGAGTTCGGAGCGCCGGTGATCCTCGGGACCTGTGTGACCTCCGCGGAACTCGAGCCCACCGACCCGCTTCCCCCGGAAGAGAATACCTGCAACCGCTGCAAGCTCTGCCTGGCCGCCTGCTGTTCCGGCATGATGGACCCCAAAGAGGAAGCCCGGGTGACCCTGGGGGGAAAAGAGTTCGCCTATGCCAAGAGACAGAACTACCTCCGGTGTGAATTCGTCTGCGGCGGGATGACCGGGCTGCACCCTTCCAAGAAATGGTCCACCTGGTCGCCAGGCCGATTCTTCATCCCCGAGGACGATGGGGCCTTCCGGGAGGCCATGATCAAGGGGATCAAGGCCTATGATCGGCGGCCCCGGATGGAAGGGGGGTTCCCCCATATTCTCATGCGTTCCAACCTTTACCTCACCTGCGGAAACTGCCAGCTTGTCTGCTGGCCGGACCTGGCCGACCGGAAGGAAAATTACCGGATCCTGACCTCCACCGGCGTGGTCATTCAAAAGCCGGATGGATCCCTGGCCCGGGTTTCCCCGGAAGAGGGCGAAACCTATATTCAAAGCCTGGATGAAAAAAACCGGGCCCTTTATGTTTGAGCTGTTCCTGAACCTTTACCAGGCGCCCTTCATGGGCTTTCAATACGGCGGTTACCAGTGCGAGACGGTGTGCCCGGCGGGAAGGAAGAAATAAGGGGGAGTTCCCCAAAAAACCAATTCAGGAGTTTCCATGATCACCATCGACGAACAAAAGTGCACTCTTTGCGGCGAATGTATACCCATCTGTGTCCGCAGAATCTTGCAGAAAGGGGAAACATCGGTCGAGATTATTGACCCGGCCATGTGTCTCTACTGCGGGCACTGCAAGGCGATTTGCCCGGCCGACGCCTTTCAATTCTCCGGGGGGAACGATCAATTTTTGCCGGTCCCCAGCAAGAAGGAAATTCCTTCCCCGGCGGTTTTCTTCCGATTCCTTCGCCGCCGCCGCAGTCTGCGTCTCTACCAGGACCGGCTGGTGGAAAAGACCAAGCTGAAGATGCTCCTCGAAGCCGGGCGGTATGCCCCCACGGGGTCCAACCGGCAGGCCTGTGAATACGTGGTGGTAAGCGGAAGGAAGGCGCTGGATGAGGTCTGTACCCTGGCCATCCGGAACCTGCAAAAACAGGGGAAGGAGCTTCAAAAGGTGATCGACGAATACACCCGCAAGAAAACGCCCCTCCCCGAAGAGTGGGCCTCCCGGCAGACCCTCCCCCCGGTCTGGGAAAGGATCGCCGGGAAATGGCAGGAAGGGGTCGATCAGCTTCTCCACCACGCTCCGGCCCTGATCATCATCCATATGAAAAAGAGCATCGCCACCACTCCCGAAATCGATGCGGCCATCGCTTCCACCCAGATGGTTCTTCTGGCCGAGACCCTTGGGCTGGGAACCTGCTACATCGGTTTTCTCATCTGGGCGATCGAGGACTCGGGGGAGTTGAAGAAAACGCTGGGGATCCCCCCGGAAAACAAGACCCTGGTGGCCTTTACCGTGGGGTACCCGAAGGTCGAATTCCTGCGTTTCGTGGCCCGCAACCCGGCCAAAGACAACTGGGTCGGTGAATTTAATTAAGAAAGCGCAGAACGCATGGAGTCAATGGAGAAAATAACTCGTTTTCAATCGTTCGTGAAAGGCGAGATTTGGCAGGGGAAATTACGGAGAAACCATCGATCACAGTCATGGAGGTTCAAAAATGGTTCATGAACCTGAAAACTGAAACCCCAAACTCGAAACTCCTATTTCAACGGAGGATTAAGTGAGAGAGGCAGAAAAGAAGACAAACCCGGCCCGTTGGTTGGAAGGGATTATCAAGGATTTCATCAACCGATCACCGGAGAACACCCTGAAGAACCCGACCGATGAAAAAGCCTGGGATGACCCCCTGGTGGGTTTTTCCAGCGGGGAGGATCCCCTCTACCAGCAGTACAAGGAGAAATATATCGGTCCCTTTCATTGGACCCCTGCGGAAGTGTTTCAAATGGCCTTTCCCGAGTCGAAGGCGGAAGCCGCCGAATTGACGGTGATCAGCTGGATTCTGCCGCAGATGGAAAAGACCAAATCCGACCTGCGCAAGGAAAAACTCTACCCCTCGGAAAGCTGGGCCCGGGCCCGGATCTTCGGCGAGGAGGCGAACGTGAAACTTCGGAAACATGTGGTGGATACGCTCATGGCATCGGGAATCGAAGCCGTTTCCCCCATGATCTTTCCCCTCTGGGAGATGAAGGTCTCCGAGCGCTATGGCTTTGCTTCCACCTGGTCCGAGCGGCATGCCGCGTACGCCTCAGGGCTGGGCACCTTCGGCCTCTGCGACGGGCTGATTACCCCCAAGGGGAAGGCCATGCGCTGCGGTTCGGTGATCGCCAAAATGAAAATTCCGCCCACCCTGAGGCTTTACAAGGATCATCACTCCTACTGCCTGTTCTATTCTTACGGGACCTGCGGGAAATGCATGGCCC
>LJUR01000207.1 GCA_001304105.1 Deltaproteobacteria bacterium SM23_61 | reverse complement strand
CCCGCAGCAGGAGGCGGGGATGCGGATCGATCCCCCGCCGTCGTTTCCGTGAGCCATGGGCACCACGCCGGCGGCTACAGAAGCCGCCGACCCTCCGCTTGAGCCCCCGGGGGTTAAACTCGGGTCCCAGGGATTATGGGTGGGTCCATAAAGGATCGGTTCAGTGGTTGGCAGCGCCCCAAATTCAGGAGTATTCGTCTTCCCCACAATAACCAACCCGCCGGCTTTGTGGCGCTTCACCAATTCACTATCAATTTTAGAAACATACCCCTTGACCGCACGAGAACCTTCATGAAAGGAAACCCCTTTGTATTCTGCGACTAGGTCCTTCAAAAGGAGGGGGACGCCGCAGAAGATGACCCCTTCTGCCTTCCCCTTTTGGATTGCGGTATCCCAATTTGCCGCTGTTTCCCGTGCTGGGTCATACATCTTGTGAATCACGGCATTCAGCTTGGGATTGATCTTTTCGATCCGCTGGATCGTCACCTCCAGCAACTCAGTCGGTTTAACTTTTTTCTTGCGCACCAATTCTCCCAATGCAATCGCATCCAGGGAGATCAACTCGTCTTCCATCCCGCCTCCTTTCTGCCCTTGTGGATGGGCGATGAAGTGAAGGGGATACGGCTAAGTTGTTGAGTTATACATGGTTGCTTCCATTGCATACCATATCCCCTTCTTATCTTCCTTCTGTTTTCTTTACATGATTTGGGGAGCGAGCTTTACCGGAATGACATCCGTATGCACGCTTTGGAACTCAGCCATGATGCCCTCCATCCTCGCCACCGTGTCTGTTTCCCAGAGGCACCATCCCTTCCCCTGCTCAAAATTCATTGCGGCCTGGATACTCTTCACCGGGATCTTCTTGGCCGCCAATCCTTTCATGAATTCCTCCCGCCGCGGCAGGAATTCTTTCTCCGTCATGCCGGGAGCCTTTGGATTCCACGTGTGAACACAGATAACCAGCATAAAGCTACCCCCTTTCTTGGCAGCAATTTTGTTGCTTTCACCCGTGGGCCGTATCAAAACAAGCATACGCCACCTTCACCGTTAGCTCTTCGACTTGCCAGGTGCGAGCGCCTGTCCCGTTTTCATTGAATATGGATAGGCTGAGAAAAGGGGGATCTCTGGAGAACTCAGGAGAAGAAATTGCGGTGTGGATCTCTTCACACCATCGGGGGAGCACTTTCAATCAGCTTGGGGTCCGATCAGAGATTCCTCTGCGGAGATTTGAGTTGGAAGCCCCGGGAGGGCATAGGTCCCCCCGGGGCTTGATATGGGTACCTTCCGGAAACCTCTTCTCATAAGAACCTCCAGAAGGCCACGGGTTTTGTTGAGGGGTTACTTGGCTACGGGTAAAAAGCAATGATCAAATTTTATGCTGAGCAGGAATATTGTCAACAGGAAAATTGGCCTTTGGCAATTTCGGCTCGGACCTGGCCAATCCATTGATTTGTTAATATATGCCGCTCCTAAACAGGCATTTTCATCCCTTAAAACCAGATTTTTCGGGCCAAAATCAGCCTCGTAAGATGTGGTTGAGATAAACCGAGAAGATTTGACCCGGTCCCCAAAATTGGCATTCCCTTAGAAGTGTTTTTCTAAGGGTCAAAAACATTCTTCTTCGGCCACCCCTAATCATTTGTCCCAACTATCCATTTCGGCAATCGCCTGGCTGAGCACATCCACGGAACGTTCAGCGTTTTTCAGATCAGCCACCTCATACGGAGAATGGCCATATCTCCTGGCCACAAACATAAGCGTGGATTCCATTTCCGGGTTTGTTTCGTAAGCGATGGTGTGGTCGGAAAATGTCCTCGTGGCCACGTCCACATAAAAAGGGATGTTCAATTTCTTGGCGATTCCCATCAATAGTTGATTCAGGCGTGGACTGGCAAAGTTGACGACTGCGGGATAAACCCTGTCGGAGGGCTGGGCGAAAGAAAGCCGACGTACACCCAGGCCAGTGTGCATCGGGACGGTCTTATTGATATCGGGTAGCGCATCCTGAGCAAAACCAGTGTCAAGAGCGATGAACCAGTCCGGAGCAATCTGCCGTAGAAAGTGTTTGACTCCCTGAGATCCTATCTCTTCCTGCACTGCGCCGACGAAGTAAATGTCATGACGGGGTGGATTCGTCAGTCTTCGGGCCACTTCAACGAGAACCGCACAGCCGAATCGGTCATCGATTGAATGGCTTGCCAGGATCGTTTTCTCATCATCGAGCCATTGGGATGGGGTGGCAAAAATTATGGGGTCGCCTACGGAAACAAACTTTTGACGGTTACCGACATCAATCCACAGCTTCGTTTCACCGCCGGCAGCGAAATGAGCGCTGGTAGCGCAAACCACCCCGGGAATATCCCGCTCGGCTCCCAATATGAGCACCGGGGTGCTGGGTAAATTTCGAAAGTCGATCCAGCCGAGCCTGTCAAACCAGACATATTCATCGACTTTCTGTACCACCATGCTGAGCTGGTCGGTATGAGCAACCAGCGCCAGCGAACGCTTTCCTTCAGTCCCCTTCTTTCTGGCAATGAGGTTACCAATTTTATCTATATAGATTTCATCGACATGGTCTTTAAGCAGTTCGTAAAGCTTTTTGGATACCCGACCCTCAAACCCGGTAGGGCCAGGAATCTGCACCAATTCGTAGATTAGTTCACGAATCACGATGGACCTCCTTTTATCATGCAATTGTCCGCACCTTGCCAAATTCCCAGAGTGGTCTTAGAGAGGCTTCTATAATCATGGAAGAATCAGGGAATGAAACCGGAGGTTTTGGAATGGGAACCCTTTGACAAGGCGTCCCGTTACCGGAGCTCCTTCCTGACTATGAAGCTGAAGCAGTCGGTGAAGGACCGCAGCGGGAGAAAAGCGCTCTAAAAAAACGTTCCTACGATTTTTCGAACAGGGACTGCAGCTCTTTGATCAGGCCGATCTCCATATCCGTGTAGCGGTCGTCGGCCAGGACGAATTCGATCTCGTAGAAAATGAGATTCTCCACCGCACTGGTGCGGGATTCGAGGACCTGGGTTACAGAGATATCCTTCAACCCCGCGTAATCCGGGGTCTTGGATATCTCGGTCCGGCGGAGGATCAACCGCAGGGCCTTCTTAGCATCTTCCACCCCCCTGAGAACGATATCGATGCCCTCCAGTTTCTTGATGGCCTTGGCGATTTTTTCATCCCGAACCTTTATCCTCATGGTGCCCCCCCGGAATCTTTTGCCCCTGTTCTTCCTCGAATATCTAGCCGGAAAGCTATTTTTTCAGTATCATGTCATAATCAGCAGGGGTTCGCAAGGGATAAAAAATAGAATCATAAAATCTATAAGACACATAAGACCTATAAAATTTATAAGTCCTATAACCTTTTTTGGGAGGGGACCATGATTCTGACGACCAATCATACCAGTTTCACGGTGAGTGATGTGGAGCGATCGGCGGGTTTCTACCGCGATCTTCTGGGGTTTAAACTTCTCTCCCTGGCGGAAAGGCCCCGGGAGTTCGCGGAGATCGCCACGGGAATCCCCGGAGCTCACCTTAAGGTTGCTTATCTCGAAGTTCCAGGCGGGCACCGGCTGGAGCTGATCCAGTACCTCACCCCCCCGGGAGTGAAGCTGGATACGCGCACCCATAATGTGGGCAGCGCCCATTTGGGGCTCAACGTGGACGATCTTCGCCGGGTTTACCGGGAGTTTAAGGTCAAAGGGGTTCGTTTCAAAGGAGAACCGATCGAGATCCCCGCAGGCCCCAACAAGGGGAATCTCATGGTCTACATGCTTGACCCGGATGATTTCACCCTGGAATTGATTCAGATCCGGGAGTAATAAAAAAGCCTTTTCCAATTTCCCCACGCCGAGGATTAAGGGTATTTCTTGGACGAAAAATGAATGAAATTCAGCGAAAAAACTTGACAAGTTCTTGTGAGTGTGTTTAAATGCATCGCGGTTTCTAGTAGGAGGCCGGGGGATGGGTCAGAAGAGAAATAGGAAGCCATCCAACCCATTCCCCTGAATCGGTTGCCAATCAAGCACCAATCCGAATTCAAATTAAAAATCTGAGATCCATCCCATTCGGTCCAGGCGTGCGGGTTGGAGGTGTTTTTAGCTTTCATTTTTTTGGAACTAAGGGGGAAGCTCACCCTATGGGGGTCAGGCAAAGATCTGAGGCTGGCTGTCAGACAGGCGTTTATCCTCTCGAATGTTCTTACCCCCCTCCCACCTTTCCCGCAGATTTTTTTAACCTGATCCGAAGGACTCGTCTTTGGAGAACACACCCGGACGGGTAAGGTGCATGAATGCACGGAATGCCGGGAAGAAGGGCTTCCATAGGCTCCATCTCCGGCGTTTTTTGTGTTTTTCGGGAAAACCGACGCAGGATGAGGCTGCCGGACGAGTAAGGCGGATGGGGATAAATTTAATAAAAAAATAAGGAGGGATCGGATATGGCGTATGATGCAGTGAAAATGGCGGACTGGCAGATTTCGGAAGCGGCCGAAGAACACATGAAGTCCATCTGGGATTTCCAGAAAGAGCTGAGCCTGGAGAAAGATGAGGTTATCCCTTATGGAAGGATTGGAAGGCTCGATTTTATGAAGATCATCAATCGGCTGGGGAAAAAACCCGACGGCAAATATATCGAGGTGACGGCCATTACCCCCACCCCCCTCGGAGAAGGGAAAACCACCACTTCCATGGGCCTCATCGAAGGGTTGGGCAAAAGAGGGAAGAATGTGGGGGGGTGCATCCGTCAGCCTTCGGGCGGGCCCACCATGAACATCAAAGGGAGCGCGGCCGGGGGCGGAAACGCCCAGGCGATCCCCCTGACGGAATTTTCCATGGGACTGACCGGAGACATCAACGACATCATGAACGCCCACAACCTGGCCATGGTGGCCTTAAACGCACGGATGCAACACGAGGCCAACTATACCGATGACCAGCTGGCCAAGAGGAAGCTGAAACGGCTGGATATCGACCCGAAAAACGTGGAAATGGGCTGGATCATGGATTTCTGTGCCCAGGGTTTGCGGAACATTATTATGGGCATCGGGGGGAAGCAGGATGGTTTCCTGATGAACTCGAGGTTCGGTATCGCGGTAAGCTCCGAGCTCATGGCCATCCTCTCTATCGTGCGAGATCTGGCGGACCTGCGCGAACGCCTGGGAAAGATTACCGTGGCCTACGACAAGAAGGGCAATCCGGTGACCGCCTCCGAGCTGGAAGTCGCCGGGGCCATGTGCGCCTGGATGCGCAACACCATCAACCCCACCCTCTTGCAGACCGTGGAAGGCCAGCCGGTCATGGTCCATGCCGGACCTTTTGCCAACATCGCCGTGGGCCAATCTTCCATCATTGCCGACCGGATCGGCCTGAAGATGTTCGACTATCATGTGACCGAGAGTGGTTTCGGCTGCGACATCGGCTTTGAAAAATTCTGGAACGTGAAATGCCGCAACAGCGGCCTCATTCCCAATGTTTCGGTGATCACCTCCACGGTCCGGGCCCTGAAGATGCACGGCGGTGGGCCCAGAGTCGTGGCCGGGTTACCTTTGGATCCTTCTTATACCAAGGAGAATCTCCCCCTCCTGGAAAAGGGAGTCGCCAACCTCGTCCACCATATCGGGATCGTCAAGCAGGCGGGGATCAACCCGGTGGTCTGCATTAATTCCTTCCATACGGACACCAAGGAGGAGATTTCCTTATTACGTCGGGAGGCCGAAAAAGCCGGGGCCCGCTGTGCGGTCTCGGCCCACTGGGCCAAGGGAGGCGAAGGGGCGCTGGAGCTGGCGGATGCGGTCATCGAAGCCTGCAACGACAAGGTGAACTTCAAGTTCCTCTATCCCCTGGAGATGCCCCTGCGTCAGAGGGTGGAAGCCATCGCCAAGAATGTTTATGGAGCGAGCGGGGTAAACTGGCTTCCCGATGCCGAGGCCAAGGCCAAGAAGTTTGAGTCCGACCCCAAATTCAAGGATTTTGCCACCATGATGGTAAAGACGCACCTGAGTCTCACCCATGATCCGGCCCTAAAAGGGGTACCCAAAGGCTGGTCCTTGCCCATCCGGGACGTCCTGGTGTATTCCGGGGCGAAATTCCTCTGCCCCTGCGCCGGGGCCATCAGCCTCATGCCGGGAACCAGCTCGGACCCCGCCTACCGCCGGGTCGATGTGGATGTGCAGACCGGAAAGGTGAAAGGCCTGTTCTAAGAAGCAAGGAGCGTAGAGCATGGAGTTAAGAGCAAAGAATAAGGATTTTAAACTTTTTGCTCCCCGCTCCATGCTCCCAGCTTTAAAAGGAGGATGAAATGGCCGCGAAGATCATCAGCGGAACCGAGGTGGCCCGGCAACGTGGTGCCCGGTCTGGTGACCATCCTGGTGGGACAGAACCCCGCCTCGGTCAGCTACGTGACCGGGAAACAGAAGACCGCCAAGGAGCTGAATTTCTATTCCCTCCAGGACAACCAGCCGGAGGATATCACCGAGGCCAAGCTCCTGGAGCTGATCGAGAAGTACAACAAAGATCCCAAGATTCACGGAATCCTGGTCCAGCTGCCCCTGCCCAAGGGCATCAACGAGACCAAGGTCCTCTACGCCATCGACCCCCGGAAGGACGTGGACGCCTTCCACCCGGTGAACGTGGGCAAGTTGATGATCGGGGAGGCCGACTACCTTCCCTGCACCCCCGCGGGGATCCAGCAACTGCTCATCCGTTCGGGGGTGAAGACGGAAGGGGCCGAAGTCGTGGTTTTGGGCCGGTCGAACATCGTGGGCAAGCCCATCGCCAACATTCTCCTCCAGAAGCAGAAGGGGGCCAACGCCACGGTGACCATCTGCCACACCGGAACCCGGGATATCGCCTACCACACCCGGCGGGCGGACATCCTGGTCGTGGCCGCGGGAAAGGCCAAAGCGGTGACCGCCGACATGGTGAAGGAAGGGGCGGTAGTCATCGATGTGGGCGTCAACCGGATCGGCATGAGCAAGGAGGGCAAGGCCATTCTCTGCGGGGACGTGGATTTTGAGGCGGTGAAGGAGAAGGCCAGCATGATCACTCCGGTGCCCGGGGGGGTGGGTCCCATGACCATCACCATGCTCATGCTGAACACGGTGAAGGCCGCCAAGGTGGCAGCGGGAATAAAATAAAGGATAGAGGACCCATATCGTTCTTTCCAGCCCAGAATGGATGACCGGGTAAAAAGTCATGAAAGCCGTCGCTCCCGCGGAGGCGGGAGCCCAGAGCTGCTTGATTTAACTGGATTCCCGCTCCCCGCTTACTACTTGCGGGGACAGGTTTCGCGACGAAAAGGGGGTAAGAACGACTTTTTACGGGCTCATCAGAGTCGGTTGGCAGTCACCCATTTTTTTTGGTCAGAAGGGGAAGGTTGAATAAACTGCGGGAAGAGGTTTCACCTTTCAGGTGGGATTCGCGGCCGGGAATCTAAGGCCCGCCCGGAAAAGAAAGGTGGGTCCTCTGGAGCAGCCGATTTTTAGAAAGGAGGGGGGACCTTGGACGGAAAGGTAAAAGAGATTCCGGTAGTTTGGCTGCAGTGCGCCACCTGCACGGGCTGTCTGATCTCCATCCTGAACACCGTGAGCCCCAGCATCAAGAACGTGCTCATTGATCCCGTAGTTCCGGGAAAACACGTGAGCCTGCGTTTCAACACCACGGTGATGGCCGGGGCCGGGGACCTGGTCATGGAGGCGGCCGAGGAGACCGCCCGCAAGGAGAAGGGGGGATACCTTCTTCTCGTGGACGGGAGCATCCCCACCGCCGGAAACGGGGTCTATGGGTCCATCGGCGAGCGGGGGCATAAGCCGGTCTCCATGGTGGACCGGGTCCTGGAATTCGGGAAAGACGCCCTGGGGGTGATCGCCGTGGGGACCTGCGCCACCTTCGGGGGCATTCCCGCGGCGGCTCCCAACCCCACGGGCTGTGTGGGGGTCAAGGAGCTTTTCGAGAGCCGGGGGCTGAAGACTCCGGTCATCAACGTTCCCGGGTGCCCGCCCCATCCCGACTGGTTCGTGGGAACCGTGGCGAGCGTGC
>LJUR01000206.1 GCA_001304105.1 Deltaproteobacteria bacterium SM23_61 | reverse complement strand
GCTGAGGTGACCGTACATGGACTGGTACCCTTTGGCGTGGCGAAGGATCACCTGTTTCCCGTACCCGCCGTTCCACCCGCAGAAAACCACGGTCCCGTCGGCCACCGCCCATACCGGAGTCCCCGGCGGGGCCGCGTAATCAACCCCCAGGTGGGGGCGGTATCCGCCCAGGATGGGATGACGGCGCGATCGGGAGTAGCGGGAGGAGATGCGGGTGAATTTCAAGGGGGATCGAAGCAGGGCTTTGCGCAAAGATTCCCCCCCAAGAGTGAAATAATCGCCCCGTTTTCCATGTCCTTTGAAGTAGACACCCTGGTGGTTTCGATCTTTCCGCTGGTATTCGGCGTAGAGGATCCGGCCGTAGCGGACAAAGACATCCCCGGTGAAATATTTTTCCACCACCATCCGGAAGCGGTCGCCGGGCTGGGGATCCACATGAAAATCGATCTCCCAGGCGAAGATGTCGGCGAAATCCATGACCAAAGAATCCTTCTCCCCAAGCTCGTCCATGGCCTCGAAGAGGCTGGAGGAGATCTCCCCGGAGACCCGGGCCCAGTATTGATCCACCGGGACTTCCTTCTTGGCGGCGACCCACTCTCCGCCGGGGGTCAGGGAAAGCTCATAGATATCCAGCGGGCCGGCGGTATAGGTGAGGTTCAGAAACTGTCCCTGGGAATTCAGCCGGATTTCGAAAGAATCACCGGGGTTGATCCGCCGAAGGTTGATCACCGATTTCATGTGCCGGCAGATGACTTCCACCAGGTCTTTGGGGAGGTTCTGGGCCCGCAGGGCCGAGGAGAGGTTCTGTCCATTGGAGATCGTGCCGGCGATCATCCGGTCGGGGGGCGGGGGAGGCGGAGGTTCGATGCGCGCGGGAATACCCCGGGATTCTATCGAGGGCGTTTTGTTCACTCCGGAAAAGAAAAAACCAGCTACGGCCAGGAGGATCCCTCCTGCCAGGGCAAGAATCCCCAGGGTCCATAACTTTTTTCTTTTTGGGGAAAAGCCTCCTTCTCTTCTCTCGTCGATCATGATCTCCGGGATAGATGGGAATTCCCTTTCCTAGTTCAATATACAATCGGCAGAGGGCCTTTTCAAGGCCAAACCGCGGCGTTTTACAAAAAAGCACTTACCACCATGGCCCCGGAAAGGAGAATGAGCGCGCTGATCGTGAATAGGGAGATGAGGTTCAGGGTCCATCCATTGGTGAAATTTCCCATGATTCTTCGGTCGTTGACCAGGATGAGCATGAAGATCAGGATGACCGGCAGGAGGACCCCGTTGATCACCTGGGAATAAAACATGATGGGGATCAAGGGGACGTCGGGGAAGAGGATGACCGCGGCACCCAGGATGATCATGATGGAGTAGAGGCCGTAAAATTGGGGAGCCTCGGCGAATTTCCGGTTGACGCTCGATTCCCAACCGAAGGCTTCACAGATGGTATAGGCCGTGGAGAGGGGAAGAATGGAGGCGGCAAAGAGGGAAGCGTTGAGGAGTCCGAAGGCAAAGAGCCAGGTGCAGTACTTTCCCGCCAGGGGAGCCAGGGCCAGGGCGGCATCCTTGGCGGTTTCGATCTGAATCCCCGCCTGGTGGATGGTGACGGCACAGAGCAGGATGATGAAGAAGGCCACGATGTTTACGATGATCGACCCGAAGACCACGTCCATCCGGGCGTACTGGTAATCCTCTGGCTTCAGTCCCTTGTCCACCACCGAGGATTGAAGATAGAACTGCATCCAGGGAGCGATCGTAGTTCCCACGACCCCGACAGCCATGGTCAGATAGGCGGGGGTAAATTCCATGGTTGGAGTTAAGAATTGGGCGGTAATCTCCCCCCAATCCGGATCCACCATGAAGCCGGAGACGATGTAGGAAATGTAGAAAAGACAGGCCACCAGGAAGGCCTTTTCCACCGACTTGTAACTTCCCTTCACCACCAGCCACCAGACGAAAAAAGCGCTCAGGGGCACGGAAAGATACTTGCTTACCCCGAAAATCTCCATGCTTGCCGCCACGCCGGCAAAATTGGAAACCGCATTTCCCAGGTTGGTGAGGAAAAGGGCGATCATCAGGTAGAAGGTGGCCCGAGCCCCGAAACGCTCCCGGATCAGGTCGGAGAGTCCTTTGCCGGAGACGACCCCCATGCGGGCACATATCTCCTGGATGACGATCAGGGCCAGGGTGATGGGGATGAGGGTCCAGAGGAGGGAGAGGCCGAATTCCGACCCGGCCAGGGAGTACGTGGTGATGCCGCCGGCGTCGTTGTCCACGTTGGAAGTAATGATCCCCGGGCCGAAAAGGGCGAAGAAAACCGCCAGGGTTTTCCAGAATCCTTTGCGGGGAATCTCTTTTTCCGGCTCCCCCGAGGTTCCCGGGGGGATGGGGGGGGTGCCGTTGTCATTCGATACCAAGGTTCAGGTCCCTCGTCTTCCATAAGGATCACTTTCCCAGTTGGGGGGCCACCACTTCCAGGAGGCTCCTGAAGGGAATGACTCCTTTGAGGTGGTTTCCCTCGTCCACCACGGGTATGGCCTTGAGGCCGTATTTGGCGAACCGGTCGGCAATTTCTTCCTTTTCCTCCTCCAGCTGAACCGCAACCACCCGGGTGTTCATCATGTCTCCCAGAAGCGTCTGGGGCGATGCGATGAGGAGGTCCCGCAGGCTTACCACACCGAGAAGGTGTTCCTCCGGGTCTGCCACGTAGAGATAGGAGAGAAGGTCCAGGTTCTCCGCTTCTTGCCGCATAAATTCCATGGCCTCCCGGGCCGTGGCTTGGGGAGGGAGGGTGGGAAAGGCGGTGGTCATCAACCCTCCCGCTTTTTCATCGGGGTGCTCCAGCAGCTCTTTTACATCCTCGGCGATCTCCTTCTCCATTTCTTTCAGGATCCCCTCGGCTTTTTCTTTGGGCAGATCGCCGAGAAGGTCCGCCGCTTCGCTGGGAGACATCTCTTCGATGATATCCGAGGCCTCGGCCGGATTCAGGTTCTCGATGAGTCGCACCTGGATCTTGGGATCGGTCTCTTCCAAGGCCTCGGCGGCGGTCTCCACATCCAGGGATTGGAAGACCTCGGACCGTTTATGGATGTCCAGTTCCTCGATGATGTCCGCCAGGTCGGCGGGGTGGAGAAGGGAGAGGCGGTTCTGGGCGACCTTCAGCCGCAGGAGGTCCGGCGAAGAAAGTGGCTGTACGAACCTCCAGGGGATGAAGTGATCCGTCAGGTGGTAATCGAAGAACCACTGGAAAAATTTGTCCGCGGCTTTTTCCAGGCCCACCCGGCGCATGAGCCCGCGGAATCCCACGTCTACATGAATGAGAAAAAGGTTCTGGTTGACTTTCAGGAGGTGAAGGTCGTTGACCCGCAGGATTTTGGCCCCGTGGGTGTCCACGATCTGCTTGTCCAGCAGGGATTCCTTGAGAAGGAGTCCGCCTTCGGCCGGATTCCCGGAAGGCCCTTCCGCCGGAGCGGGAGAAGAGACCACGACCTGGCCGGAGATATGGGCGACTTTGTTCCAGGGAAAACGGCAGGGGGATTTTCCCCCCGGGGGCAGGTAGAGGAGGGCGGTCACCGGGGGATAGAGCTCGGCGACGGCGACCACCAGGTCCACCACTTTTCCCTGGTTCCGCCCGGCCGAATCCACGATTCCTTTTCCCAGGATCTGGCTCAAAAATAAAAAAACCTGAGAGTGGGGAGCGACCGCCATGACAAAACCTCCAGGTATCATTATATTTATAGCACTCGACCCCGACATTTCAAAGGCTTTTCTCTTTTCCCCTTGCTTTTCCCGTTCGACCTGGGATAAACAAAATTTGAGGAGGGCAGAAAGGAGATTCCGATGAACATTCTTTTTTTCGGCCCCAACGGGAGCGGAAAAGGCACTCAAGGGGCGATCGTGCAAAAAAAGTATCATATTCCCCATGTTGAGTCCGGGGTGATCTTTCGGGACAACATCTCCAGGGGGACGGAACTGGGAAAAAAAGCGAAGGGCTACATCGACCGGGGGGAGCTGGTTCCGGACGAGATCACCATTCCCATGATCCTGGACCGCCTGAAAGAACCCGATTGCGCCGAGGGGTGGCTCTTGGACGGGTTTCCCCGCAACGTCAACCAGGCCAGGAAACTTGATGAAGCGTTGAAGGCCGCGGGTTTGGGCCTGAATTATGTGATCGAAATCGTCCTGGACCGGAAGCTGGCCAAGGATCGGATCATGGGTCGGCGGCTCTGCGTGAACGACAACAACCACCCCAACAACGTATTCATCGAGGCCATCAAGCCGGCGGAAAAGGGGGGGAAGCAGGTGTGCCGGGTCTGTGGGGGCGAGCTCAAGACCCGGTCGGACGACCAGGATGAAACCGCCATCGATAAGCGGCACGCCATATACTACAGCACGCAGGACGGAACCCTGGCTGCGGTGAATTATTTCAAGGACCAGGCCAGGAAAGGCAAAGGGGAATTGAGGATCATCGAACTCGACGGCCGGCCGGGAGTGAAAGAGGTGTCTGAAGAATTACTCAAAAAGCTGGGGATAAAAGAATAGAAAAGGACGGGAGAGAAGGCAAGGAAGATTACTTCCTCCCCTTTTCTACATACGCGTAGGCGTTGTGGTTGTGGATGGATTCCAGGTTTTCGGAATCCACGCTGAACCAGGTGATATTGGGGTGGGAACTGAGACGCAGGGCGACGCTACGGACCACGTCTTCCACGAACATGGGATTCTCGTACGCCTTCTCGGTGAGAAATTTTTCGTCGGCCCGTTTCAGTAGAGAATAGACTGCCGCGCTGGCCGAATCCTCCACCATCCGGATCAGGTCTTCAATCCAGAAAAATTTGCGGAAGGTCACCTTCACCGAGACCAGGCTTCGCTGGCTGTGAGCCCCTTTTCTACTGATCTCCCGGGAACAGGGGCATAAGGTGGTAACCGGAACGATAATTCCCACCACCAATTTGTGAAGGCCCTCTGTCAGGGAGGCCAGAAACTGGCAGGTATACCCCATCAGGCTCTTCGCGCCGGAAACGGGCGCCCGCTTTTCGATGAAGTAAGGGAACTCGACTTCCAGGTAGGCGGCCTCCGCATTAAGCTTTTTTTTCATCTGGTCGAGAATCGTGGAAATGGCCTTGATGTTGATGGTACCCCTGTATTCGTTGAGGATTTCGACAAAGCGACTCATGTGGGTTCCCTTGAAGTGGTGGGGCAGGTTGACGTACAGGTTAACCTTCCCCACGGTGTGCTGAACCCGGTTTTTCTTGTCCAGGACGGTGATGGGGTATTCGATATTTTTCACCCCCACCTTGTTGATCTCTACCCGCCGATGGTCTTTCTGATTCTGGATGTCGATCAATTTTTTCATTGTTCCCGGAAATTATAAGAGTCTCTGCGCCCTCCGAGGATGGAAAAAATTAACCGCAGAGTACGCAGAGACCGCAGAGGTAACGAAGTAGGAATGCTGGAATAATGGAATATTGGAATGCTGAGTTCTTGTCGTTCATTTTTCTACCCATCATTCCATCCTTCCATTATTCCATTTTTTTATTCCTCTGCGTGCTCCGCGACCTCTGCGGTTAAGTCTTTTTATGGCCTGCGGTAGATGGCCCGGGAGGTTTCCGACTCCCAGACAGAAACCCAGCTCACCCGTCGGGCTCCCTGGTCGATCCGTTTGGCGAGTTCGCCGAAGATGTAAACGGCGAGATTCTCCGACGATGGATTGATATTCTGGAAGAAGGAAAGTTCATTGAGGTACTTGTGGTCCAGGGAATCCAGGACTTCCCGGGTCTTTGATTTCAGGAGGCGGAAATCGATGACCATCCCCCCCTCATCCAGGGACTCGGACTGCACCGCAACCTCAACGACGAAATTATGACCGTGGAGAGATTCGCATTTCCCGCCCACCTCCCGCAGGTTGTGGGCGGCAGAGAAATCGGCTCTGATCTTAACCTCGAACATATCAAACCCGGCATCCAGACTGAAAAACCGCATCGTGCATAGGGCACAGCGCACAGCGAAAGAGGCAACTCAAAAATTGGGATCATCTCCAAATTCGCTGGTCGAATGTTTCATGAAAGCCGGCCCATGAAATCACAGGGCACTCTGAAAAAACCAGCTCTTTAGGTTTCAACGAATTTGGAGATGAACCAGAAGTTGTGATGAAATCAACTTACTCGATTGGCACTTTCTTGTCAACTCTGCAAATGAAACTTATCCCCTTTACTTTTGTTTGTCTCCTCCCTATGGAGCGGGTAATTTCGGTCGATTTTCCATTGCCCGGTATGCCTGCTGCTAAGGCGAGGACGATTCGAGAGGGGCCCAGGGGGCACATCCCGTCCCTGGCGGGACATAATGAGGCGTTTGTTCTTCCATCGGTTCGCGTCTGATCATGATTTTGTCGGCCGGATCGGGGCAGGGATTCGGTTTTCCGCAAGGGGATCGGGGACAGGGGATTCGGTTTTCCGCAAGGGGATCGGGGACAGGTGCCTTGCGGAATCCAGGCAACCGCTCCCGAATCCGGGTTGTTCCCGCCGATTCTGTCCCGCCAGGTACGTGATGCACCCCCTGGGCGGAGAATCTTTCGGTGCCCTTTTCACCCACTCGATTGGGAGAAGAGCAACTTTTGCACTTTCTCGCGACGGGGCAAGTTCGGGGCCCCGGGGGACGGTTAGATTACGAATAGTTCGGTACCAAACATCTTGACAGTTTCAGCGCGTGCTGGTACGCTACGCGGGGATCAGAAGGGGAAGGGGACCAGGATTGGGGGGGGGAAAAGGGTATTGAAGATCGGGATGATGAATAATCCCCAGATGGATCTGCTGGAAGAAATCGCCTGGGCGGAAAGAAATCGGTTCGACTTTCTGGATTTGACCCTGGAGCCCAGTGCGGCGCACCCCAAGCAGATCCAAGTTAAACCGGCCCGGCGGGCGCTGCAGGATGCAGGCCTGAAAATCATCGGCCACACGGCATACTACCTTCCCTGGGCCTCGCCCTTCGAAACGATCCGCGAGGCGGCATTGACCGAAATGAGATGGACCCTGGAGGTCTTTTCCGAACTCGGGGCCTCCAAGGTCAGTGTCCATCCGGATCGATCCATTCCCTTCGCCTTGAACTCCAAGGCCGTCTTGGAAAGAAATATGGAATCCCTGAAGAGGATGGAGAAGATGGCCAAACCCCTGGGGATTCAAATCCTGGTGGAGAACATGGACCGCTTTTTCAACACCACCGAGCAGATCCGGGAAGTGCTGGAGCGAATGCCCGGTCTCGGTTTTCACCTGGATGTGGGCCATGCCAACCTGAACGTGGAGAAGAACCGGACGGAAGAATTTCTGGATTCTTTCCGGGACCGGTTGGTCCATGTCCATGTCTCCGATAATTTTGGGAAGAAAGAAGACCTCCACCTGCCCCTGGGAGCAGGGACGATCCCTTGGAAAAAGATCATCTCCCGATTGAAGAAGTCGGGCTATGACGGGACCATCACCCTGGAGGTCTTTTCCCCGGACCGAAGGTATCTGCTGTT